>JANYEY010000037.1 GCA_025359685.1 Sphingomonadaceae bacterium
TAGCTGCTAGGCGCGCGCAGTTCCGCCCGCTGCCTGCGGGCGCGCGTATGACAGGTGCCAAGAGCAAGCCATGACCAGTGCCATCCTTCCCCTTCTTTCCGCCGCAGCCGGTGCGGGCCAGCAGCCCCCGGTGTGGATCACCTATCTGCCCTTCGTCGCGATCTTCGCGGTCATGTGGTTCCTGATGATCCGCCCGCAGATGAAGCGTCAGCGCGAACTGCAGAACAAGATCAGCAGCATCAAGAAGGGCGATCAGGTGCTCACCGCTGGAGGGTTTCTGGGCAAGGTGACCAAGGTTGATGACGATTACGCCGAAATCGAGCTGGCTCCCAACGTGCGGGTCAAGGCACTGAAGTCGACGATTGCCGATATCGTGCCGCCGACCGGCTCCAAGCCCGCCAACGATTGATCCCGCGCGCCGCCGGATCACGGCGGGCGTAGCCGAGAAAGTATCTTACGAATGCTCGAATTTTCCCGCTGGAAACAGGCTTGGCTTTGGTTTCTGACGCTGTTCTGCGCGGTTGCCACGCTGCCGACGGTGTTCAACGCGGCCGGTCTTGCTTGGCCCGCGGTGCTGCCCGCGCCGATGATCAACCTGGGGCTCGACCTTGCCGGGGGGAGCCACCTGCTGCTTGAGGCCGATACCAACCAGATCCGCCAGCTCCGGCTTGAACAGATGGAAGAAAGCGTCCGCGGTCGCATGGCCAAGACCGAGCCGCGCATCGGCATCGGCGATGTTTCGACCAAGGACGGCAAGGTTGCCTTCATGCTCAACGATCCGAGCAAGGCCGATGCCGCGCGCGAGGCGCTGCAGACGCTGACCAGCGGTGCGGGCACCACCGGCCAGCGTGACTGGGATCTTGCAGTAAACGGCGGGCTGATCGAACTGACCCCGACCGAAGCCGGGCTCAAGCAGAGCGCCGACCAGGCGATGGGCGCTGCGACCGAAGTGATCCGCAAGCGCATCGACAGCATGGGCACGCGCGAGCCGACGATCATCCGCGAAGGGCGCAATCGCATCGTGGTGCAGGTTCCGGGGCTGAGCGATCCCAAGAAGCTGAAGGACAGCATCGGGCAGACCGCCAAGCTCGAATTCAAGCTGGTCGACACCACTGCATCTCCCAACGATCGGACCCAGGGCGTGGCCCAGCCGGGCACCCAGCTGGTGCCTTTTGCCAATCCCGAGAAGGACGGACTGGTGCCGCTCGCAGTGTTTCGCCTTGGCGGAATCAGCGGCGACCAGTTGACCCAAGCCACCGCCGGCAACGACCAGAAGACCAACGAATCGATCGTCGAGATTTCGTTCAACCAGCAGGGCGGAGCCAAGTTCGCCAAGCTGACGAGTGAAAACGTTGGCAAGCCGTTCGCCATCATCCTCGACGGCAAGGTGATTTCCGCGCCCAACATCAACGAACCGATCCTGGGCGGGCAGGCGCGCATTTCTGGCAGCTTTACGGCCGCGACAGCGCAGGCCTTGGCGATCAACCTCGCCTCGGGCGCGCTGCCGGTTGACCTCAAGGTGGTCGAAGAACGCACCGTCGGGCCGGACCTTGGCAAGGATTCGATCCACAAGGGGATCATCGCGATTGTCGTCGGGACCGGCGCGATCATGCTGTTGATCGCGTTCACTTACGGCCGCTTCGGGATCTACGCGAATACCGCGCTGGTGATCAACGTGCTGATGATCTTGGGCATCATGGCCATGATTGGCGGGACGCTGACCTTGCCGGGCATCGCCGGTTTTGTGCTGACCATCGGCGCCGCGGTCGACGCCAACGTGCTGATCAATGAACGCATCCGCGAAGAACGACATCGCGGGCGCAAGGTGATGCAGGCGGTCGAGGTGGGCTATACCGAAGCCAGCCGCACGATCTTCGATGCCAACATCACCCACTTCATCGCCGCCGCGTTGATGTTCGTGTTTGGCTCGGGCCCGATCAAGGGCTTCGCGGTGGTGCTGATCATCGGCATCGTCACCTCGGTGTTCACCGCCGTTTACCTGACCCGCATGTGGGTCGCCTTGTGGCTGCGCCGGACGCGCCCGAGCGAACTCCACATCTGAAGGATCCGCACCAATGCGCCTGTTGAAGCTTATTCCCGACGATACCAACATCCACTTCCTCAAGTGGCAGTGGCCGACCACGATCCTGTCGGTCCTGCTGATGATCGGCAGCCTGGTGCTGCTGTTCACGCAGGGCCTTAACCAGGGCGTCGATTTCGTCGGCGGCCAGATGATCCGTGTCAGTTTCACCCAAAGCCAGGACGCGCCGGTGGCGCAGTTGCGCGGCGAGATCGAGAAGCTGGGCTATGGCGAACCGATCATCCAGACCTTCGGCGCGCCCAACGCGGTGTCGATCCGCTTGCGGTTGCCGACCGGTTCGGAAACCAACCCAGGCCTCGCCCAAGCGATGTCCGACAAAATTTCGGCGACGGTCATGGCGGATCATGCCGGAGCGCGGATCGACGGGGTGGACTCGGTCTCGGGCAAGGTTTCGAAGGAACTCGGCTGGACCGCGTTCAAGGCGCTAGGCTTCGCCTCGATCGCGATTTCGATCTACATCTGGATCCGTTTCGAATGGCAGTTCGGGGTGGGAACGCTGATCAGCCTCGTCCACGACGTGATCCTGACGATCGGCTTGTTCGCGCTGACCCAGATGGAGTTCGACCTGACGGCAGTGGCCGCGATCCTTACGGTGATCGGTTATTCGCTCAACGATACGATCGTGGTCTACGACCGAATACGCGAAAACCTGAAGAAGTACCGACGGATGCCGACCGAGCAACTGCTTGACCTGTCGATCAACGAAACGCTGCACCGTACGGTGATGACCTCGGTCACCATCCTGCTCGCGCTGGCGTCCTTGCTGTTCCTCGGCCCCAAGGTGATCTTCGCCTTCTCGGCGGCGATGATCCTCGGGATCGTGGTCGCGACTTACAGCTCGATTTATGCGGCGGCGCCGATGTTGCTGTGGCTCAAGGTCACTTCGAACAGCTTCGTGCCGACCGAGACCGAAATGGACCGGCAGGAGCGCCTGACCCGCGAGCGCGGTTCATCGACCTGAGGCGAGCTTTCGCCAGTGCGCCACCAGCGCTTCAGCGTTGGCTTCCCAGCTGAATTCTGCCGCGCCCGCCAGTACCGCCTCGCGCGGGGGCGGGGCGGCCAGCTGCGCGTTGATAGCCCGCGCAAAAGCATCGGCATTGCGTTCAACCATGCGGCCATAGGCGGGATCGGTCAGCAGTTCCTGCGCGCCCGGGATCGGGGTTGTCACCACCGGCGTGCCGCAGGCGAGCGCTTCGACCCAGGCATTAGCCAGTCCCTCGCTCGCAGTCGGAAGCACGAACAGGTCGGCGGCGCTGAGCACTATTGGCAGATCGGCATGCGGAACGGGGCCGAGGAACCGCACCCGCGCCGCCACTCCTAGCCGCGCCGCCAGCAGCCGCAGCCTGGCCTCATCCGCCCCAGCCCCGGCAAGGACCAGTATTGCACCGGGTAACGTTGTCAGCGCCTGGATCGCAATGCCTTGGCCCTTGCGCTCGATCAGCGCGCCAACGCAGGCGAGCACCGGGGCATCGGCAGGTAAACCTAGTTTCGCGCGCGATGCTGCGCGGTCGAGGGGGCGGAACACCGCCCGGTCAAGCCCGGTGCGGTGCACCGTGATCTTCGCCGGGTCGACGCCGAGCGCGGCAAGCTCATCGGCAAGCCCGCCCGAAACTGCGAGCAACCCGCTTGCCCCCTGCGCGGCCGCGCGCACTTGTTCCGCAGTTCCGGCAGCCTGACCCCAGAATTGCACGTCAGCTCCGCGCGCCTTGATCGAGCTGGGCAGGCCAAGTTCGCGCGCGATGCGCACAGCCGCTGGACCATCGGGATAGAAGAATTGCGCGTCGACCAAATCGAATGGCGCAGCGGCATGAAGTTTGCGCACCAGCGGCATGATCCCGGCATATTCCAGCCGTGCATTGAAGCACCCGCCGGTGCCGGGGAGCAGGGTAAAGCGCGGCCGCAAGACATTGACCCCGTGGCGCTGCTCCGCCTTGGCCAGCCCGCGCAAGGCCCGGTAGCGCGGGTGAAGCGACAGCGGGAAGGGCGGCAGTCCGATGGGGTTCACCATCACCAGATCGACATCCCCACGCGCCGCCACGGCGGCCATCTGCCGTTCGACAAAGACTCCGAAATTCGGGGTGAGCGCGTTGGGGTAAAGCGTCGACAGCGACAGAACGCGCAGTGGCTTCACAGCTTGCGCACCAGCATTTCGGTCACCGCAATCCACGCCGGACTATCCACCACCACTTGCCGCGTTCCTGCGCCCGGCGGCAGGATCGCGACCCGCTGGGCATCGCGGTCGATCATCCGCCCGAATACGAAGCGCCCGCCTGGCCGCGGCACCAGCACGTCGCGGTTAAGCAAGCGCGGATAGGCTTCGGCCCCGAGCTGGCGCAGCCATACCTGGTCGCCCGCGCGGTATTCCCCGCAGCTGTCCTCAACCGCGAGCGCGACCAGCACGCCGTCCCCGCCCAGCGCGCTCGGCAGGATCGCCTCGCGCGGGGCGGGCAGACCTTCGGCACCGTCACCGGTAAGCCGCGCGACGAAGCTGGGGGCATCGCTTTCATCGCCGCGAACCAGCACTTCCGGATCGACCTGCAGTGCCGAGGCGATGCGGTTCATCCAGGTCAGCGACAATTGCCGCATGCCCGTTTCAAGCCGGCCGATGGTCTGAGCCGTGGTTGGCGGCGTGCAGCGTTCGGCTACGTCCGCCAAAGTCAGGCCTGTTTCCCGGCGAATGTCGCGGATGCGATTGATCATGCCTGCAATCCTGTAACCATATTGGTTTCTTTGCTTTCCTACATTTGGCTCAATTTGGCAAGTCTCGAACGACTCGCAAATAGGGGAAAAGCATGAAGCGCGAACTGGTCGAGTGCGAACTGACTGATGAAGGCCCGGTCCGGGGCCGCACGGGAGCCCGCAAGGGCGGCCGCAGCGTGACCGTCAATGTCGCGGAGAGTCCGCTCGCCTGGCTTCACGCACGCGGCCATCTCAGCGATGTTCAGTTCGCCGCCGGAGAAGCGCTGTGTCGCGACTGGGAACGCGCGCAGCTGGCACCCGTCGTAACGATGCGGTGGGATGCGGTTCGGATCCGCGGCTCCGGGCAGGACCAATCGCTGAGTTCGGCCGAACGCCAGCTGGCGGCCCGGGCTCGGTTCGACGGCGCGGTGGCAGCGGCCGGGCCCGGCCTCTCCGACATCCTGTGGCGCGTCGTCTGCGCCGGTGAAACACTGCCCAGCGCCGAACGCGCCATGGCCTGGCCGGTGCGCAGCGGCAAGCTGGTGCTGCGGCTGGCGCTTGATCGGGTTGCGGGGTTCTATCGTTTGGCGTGATTTTGGTGTGAACTTTGTGTGAACTTTGCGCTTCGTCGGCTTGCACCGGCATTTGGTCGAAGCGCTTGTGCGCGGTGCGGGTTCCAGTCCAGACTGAGAATCATCAGACCACTCGGAGAGCGCTTCATGGACCGTCGCCAATTCATCGCCGTTGCGGGTGCAACCGCCACCGCTTTCGCCGCCGAGCCGCTGTGGGCCAAGGTCGCTGCGCCATCGGGTGACAAGGCGTTGCTCGGCCTGCTCGATGCGATGTTCAACGACGGGATCGCGCGTTCGCCCGAATTTGCGACCTCGCTCGGGCTCGACAAGGGCAAGCTCGCGCCGCTGCGCGCGCAGCTTTCGCCAGCCACTGCGGCCGAGCGGCACAAGGATCTGGCGCGCAGCCGCACTTGGCAAGCCAAGCTCAAGGCGATCCGCACCGCCTCGCTCTCCGAAACCGGGCAGCGCTACAAGGCGCGGGTCGATTACATGCTCACCCAGCGGACCCTGGCGGCGGGCAAATATGACATCGATTCGGTGCAGACCCCGTACCGACTCTATCAACAGGGCGGCGAGTACTTCGGCATTCCCGATTTCCTCAATTCCGCGCACCCGATCAACAACGCTTCGGACTGCGAGGCGTATCTGTCTCGGGTCGCTTCGTTCGCGCTGCGGCTGGACGAGGAAACCACCGGGCAGCGCGCCGAAGCTGCGCGCGGGCTGGTCGCGCCGGGCTGGTCGATCGACCTGACGCTGGGACAGATGCACAAGCTGCGCGATGTCGCAGCGGCGGACAACACCTTGGTCGACTCGATCGCCAGCCGCGCCAAGGCGAAAGGCATACCGGGCGACTGGGCGGGGCGCGCAGCGAAGATTGTGCAGGGGGCAGTCTATCCGGCGCTCGATCGCCAGATTGCGCTGATGACCGACTTGCGCGGCAAGACCGCGGCGGGCGACGGCGCCTGGCGGATCAAGCGCGGCGACGAGATCTATGCCGATGCGTTGGCGCAGGCGACCACCACCAGCCTTTCGCCCGATGAGGTTCACGCAATCGGGCTGGAGCAAGTCGCCGATATCACCGCGCAGATCGATAGCATCCTCAAGGCTGCCGGGATGACCACCGGCACCGTTGGCGAACGGCTCACCGGGCTCAACCACCAGCCCGATCAGCTCTACGCCGATAGCGACGATGGCCGCACGGCGCTGATCGCCAGCCTCAATGCCGGGATCGCCGATATGCGGGCGCGGCTGCCACGCGCGTTTGCCGATATCCCCCAGCAGCCGCTGGAAATTCGCCGGGTGCCGGTGGAGATTCAAGACGGCGCGTCGAATGGCTATTACAATTCCGCCGCGCTCGATGGCAGCCGCCCGGCGATTTACTGGATCAACCTCAAATCGGTGAGCGACTGGCCGAAATACTCGCTGCCTGCGCTGACCTATCACGAAGGCGTTCCTGGGCATCACTTGCAGGGCGGCTATGCGCAGCAGGCTGGCGATCTGCCGATGCTGTTGAAGAACGATTTCATCTCCAGCTACGGCGAAGGCTGGGCGCTTTATGCCGAGCAACTGGCCGACGAACTGGGCGCCTATAAGGGGCTTGAGCGCGCGGGTTACCTGCAGAGCTTCCTGTTCCGCGCGGCGCGGCTGGTGATCGATACTGGGCTCCACCACAAGCGCTGGAGCCGCGAAAAGGCGACCGATTACATGGTCGCCACCACCGGCTTTGCCCGCCCGCGCAGCCAGCGCGAGGTTGAGCGGTACTGCACGATGATCGGGCAGGCTTGCTCGTACAAGATCGGCCACACCGCTTGGGTCAAGAACCGCGCCCGGGCGCAGGCCGCGCTGGGTGACAAGTTCAGCCTGCAGTGGTTCCACGAAGTGCTGAAGGACGGGGTGATGCCGCTCTCGATGCTCGAAGCGCGGATCGATCAACGGGTGAAGGAGCGGCTGGCTGGATGACCGGTCAGGTCTGGAACGGACGAATCTCGATATCCGAAGGCTGGTTCATCGGATTGGGGCAGCGCTTGACCCATTCAACCGCTTCGTCGATCCCGGGCAGATCCCAGATCCAGTAACCCGCGACAAGGTCGCCTTCGAACGGTCCGTCGGTGACATTTCGCGAAGTGCCGTCAAAGCGAACCCGTTTACCTTCACGGCTCAGGGTGAGTCCGTCGCAGTCCAACAGCACACCCGCCTCGCGAAGAGCACTGTTGTACGTTTCCATTTCGGCCATCGAAGCGCGCATTTCAGCCGCGCTCATCGCGGCGATGCTCTGTTCGAGCTGCGGGTCGGATTTGACCAGGATCATGAATTTCATCGCAATGTCTCCGCTGGTCCGGGTGGCGTCTGATCTGAATGGTTTACTCAGTGCCCAGTGCATTCAACGCTCGACTTCCTCAGCCAGTTCCAGCCAGCGCTCTTCGGCCGCGTCTATTTCGGCGCGGGCTGCTTCGATGGTCTTGGTCAACGCTGCGAACCTGACCGGATTGCTGGCATAAAGCGCAGGGTCATGGAGTTCCGCTTCGTCACGCGCGATCTGGGCGAGCAGGTTTTCGATCCGCGCGGGCAGCAGCTCGTAATCGCGCTGGTCCTTGTAGGTGAGCTTTGCCTTGCGCGGTGGTGGCGGCGCTGCGGGCGGGGCTGGCTCGGCGTCGCGGCGCACGGCCTTGGCCGCGGCACTGCGCTGGCTGCGCTGCTTTTCCCAGTCCTCGTAGCCGCCCGCCACGACATCGACTTTGCCTGAGCCATCGAGGCCTAGCGTCACCGTCACGGTCCGGTCAAGAAAGTCGCGGTCGTGGCTGACGATCAGCACGGTGCCGTCGTAATCGGCGATCACTTCCTGCAACAGGTCGAGCGTTTCAAGATCGAGATCGTTGGTCGGTTCATCGAGCACCAGCAGGTTCGATTTGCGAGCAAATTCGCGCGCCAGCAGCAGCCGCGAACGCTCGCCGCCTGATAGCGTGCCGACCTTGGCGTCAACCAGGTCGGGCTCGAACAGGAAGTCTTTCAGGTAACCCTGGATGTGCTTGCGCACCCCCCGCACGTCGATCCAGTCGCCGCCTTCTGCGAGTACGTCGCGCACGCTTTTGCCCGCACTCATCAGGCTGCGCTGCTGGTCGATCACCACTCCGTCGAGCGTTTTGGCGAGCGTAACCGTGCCGCTGTCGGGCTGCAGTTCACCGGTCAGCAGCTTGAGCAAGGTGGTCTTGCCCGCGCCGTTCGCGCCGACCACGCCGATGCGGTCACCGCGGGTGATGCGCAGGGTGAAGTCTTTGATGATCGGGCGGCCAGCGAACGACTTGCAGACCTTGTCGGCGACGATCACCGCCTTGGTCTTCACGTCATCGGTGCCGAGTGCAAGCTTGGCTGCGCCTTGCGGGTTTAGCATTGCGGCACGCTGGGCGCGCATCTCCCACAACTTCGCCAGCCGCCCCTGGTTGCGCTTGCGCCGTGCCGTCACCCCGCGTTCCAGCCAGTGCGCCTCAAGCTTGAGCTTGGCATCAAGCTTGTCGGCAGCGCGGGCTTCTTCGGCGTAGATCGATTCCATCCATTGTTCGTACCCGCCGAAGCCGATCTCCTTGCGCCGCAGCGCGCCGCGATCGAGCCATAGCGTCGCGTTGGTCAGCCGTTTGAGGAAGGTGCGGTCATGGCTGATCGCGACAAACGCGCCCTTGTAGCGGCTAAGCCAATCTTCCAGCCAGTCGATCGCAGCTAGGTCGAGGTGGTTGGTCGGCTCGTCGAGCAGCAGCAGGTCCGGCTCGCTGGCGAGAGCGCGGGCGAGCGAGGCGCGGCGCCGTTCGCCGCCGCTGGCGCTGTCGGCCGTGCGGCTCATGTCGATCCCGAGCTGCCCGGCAATTGCTTCGACCGCGTGCCGCTGCGGGGCATCCTTGCCCGATAGCGCGAAGTCCATCAGCGTGTCGAAACCAGTGAAGAACGGGTCCTGCTCAAGCATCACGATCCTGGTGCCCGGCTGGATCGAGCGGCGGCCCTTGTCGGCCTCGATCTGGCCCGCAATCAGGCGCAGCAGCGTGGTTTTGCCGGCACCATTGCGGCCGATCAGCGCCAGTTTGTCGCGCGGGCCGATGAACAGGTCGAGGCCCTGGAACAGCCAGCCCGAGCCCTGGATCAGGCTGAGTTCTTCGTAAGCGAGGATCGGTGCGGCAGCCATGGCAGCGCGGCACCTACGGGGACCAAGACGCGTTGACAAGGCGCACAAGGCGACCGAGAGGGATGGGCCATGCGGACAGTCTGGCTCAATGGCGAATTCA
Source organism: Sphingomonadaceae bacterium (assembly GCA_025359685.1). Lineage (GTDB taxonomy): Bacteria > Pseudomonadota > Alphaproteobacteria > Sphingomonadales > Sphingomonadaceae > Novosphingobium. The sequence goes on from JANYEY010000037.1 coordinate 9,621, forward strand.
TCCCCGAGGACGAGGCCAAGGTTTCGATCTTCGACCGTGCTCTGAACTTCGGGCAGGGGGTTTACGAAGTCTCGCCGGTGATCGATGGCAAGTTCCGCAATTGGCCGCACCACGCCGCGCGGCTGGAGCGGAGCAAGGCCACCGCGCGGATCAGCGATGATACCGATTGGCCGGCGGTTCTGGCCGAGCTGATTGCGCGCAACAACCTGACCGAGGGCAGGGTCTATCTGCAGGTTACGGCGGGTGCTCCGGCGGACCGGTCATTCCCGCTGCCCGGCGCCGAAGTGAGCCCCAACCGCTTTGCCTTCACGCAGGTAGACAGCCTGATCGATACCCCGTGGGGCAAGGATGGACTGCGGATCGTGTTGCGGCCCGATCTGCGCTGGCAAGTCCGCTCGGCCAAAACCACCCAGCTGCTTTATGCGGTGATGATGAAGGCCGAAGCGCGCGAAGCCGGGGCCGATGATGCCTGGCTGGTCGAAAATGGCGTGATCACCGAGGCGACCAGTTCGAACGCCCACATCATCGATGCGCGCGGCGTGCTGGTTTCGCACCCCGTTGATCACGGGGTTCTGCCCGGCGTGACCCGGATCAGCGTGATTGCGATGGCCAAGGAGATGGGCCTGCAGATCGAGGAGCGGCCTTTTACGCCCGCAGAACTGTTCAGCGCGCGTGAGGCGTTTATCTCAGGCGCGGGAACACTGGTCTTGCCGGTCATCGAGGTTGACGGGAAACCGATCGGCAACGGCGGGCCGGGCACGATTACCAGCGAATTGCGCCAGCGTTACATCGCCTTGCTGAAAGCCAGCTAAACCATTCACGGGTTGTTCAATCCGTGCCGGGTAAAGCCCGAAAATCATGAACAAGTTCCTCGCCTTGATCCTTGCTGCGGCCGTCATTCCGGTCGGCCCTGTCCACGCCGGCCCTGGCGGCGCGCAGGAGAAGGCGCGCCGTGATCTGCGCGCCGGCAACGTTCGGTCGCTGCCCGATATAGAGCGCGCCGTGGTGCCGCAGATGCAAGGCGCGCAGTACATTGGCCCGGAATACGATCCGGCCGCTTACGTCTACCGCCTGAAATTCATCCAGGATGGGCACGTCATCTTCGTCGATGTCGATGCCCGGACCGGGCAGGTTATCCGGCAATCGCGCTGATTTTGGCCGACGCGGCTGGGGGCGAGGCAGGCCTCCGCCTTGACCTCCCCGCACGCAAGTCCCATCTGGCAAGCAGACAATTCTGGGGAACCCCGCAATGCGTATTCTGATCGTCGAGGATGAACCTACCCTCGGCAAGCAACTCAAAAGCACGCTCGAAGCCAATGGTTACGCGGTCGACCTGTCGGTCGATGGCGAAGACGGGCACTTCATGGGTTCGACCGAGGAATACGATGCGGTGATCCTCGACCTTGGCCTGCCCGAGATCGACGGGCTGACCGTGCTCGGCATGTGGCGCAAGGAAGGCCGAAAGTTCCCGGTGCTGGTGCTGACCGCGCGCGACAGCTGGTCCGATAAGGTCGCCGGGCTTGATGCCGGGGCTGACGATTACCTCGCCAAACCGTTCCAGACCGAAGAACTGATCGCCCGCCTGCGCGCGTTGATCCGCCGTGCCTCGGGCAATACCAGCAGCGAACTGACCGCGGGCGACGTGCGGCTCGATACCCGTTCTGGCCGGGTTACCTTGGCCGGCGAACCGGTCAAGCTGACCGCGCAGGAATACAAGCTCCTGTCCTACCTGCTTCACCACAAGGGCAAGGTGGTCAGCCGGACCGAGCTGATCGAGCACATCTACGACCAGGATTTCGACCGCGATTCGAACACGATCGAAGTGTTCGTTACCCGTATCCGCAAGAAGCTGGGCGCCGATGTGATCACCACGATCCGCGGGCTGGGCTATAGCCTTGACGATCCGGCTTCCGGATCACGCGGCTAAGGCGCTGCGTGGCATCCGAGCCGCCTGCGAGCATTCCGCACACCGGCTCGCTCGCGCGCCGGATGATGATGATTGCAACCGGCTGGATCCTGGTCCTGCTGCTCGGCGGCGGGATCGCGCTGGACCAGACGCTGACCGGTCTGATCACCCGCAATTTCGATAGCCAGCTATCCTACCTGCTCAACGGCATGATCGCCTCGGCCGAAGTCGGCAGCGACGGCGAAGTGTTCTTCAATCGCGCGCTCGGCGATCAGCGCCTGCTTGAGCCGAACAGCGGGCTTTATTGGCAGATCCGCGGAGCAGGGCACGATGATTTCCCCTCGCGCTCGCTGTGGGATCGCAGCCTCGAAGTGCACGCCGACCATCTCGACAAGGATGCGCACGCTTACGATTCGGGCCAGTTCCCGACCGAATCGCTGCGGGTGATCGAACGCTCGGTTACGCTCCCGGGCAGCCCGACGGTCTGGTGGTTCACCGTCGCCGAACGCAAAAGCGATCTTGACGAGCAAACCAGCCGGGTGCGCCGCATTCTCTACCGCAGCTTCGCTGTGCTTGGGCTGGGCCTGCTGGTCATGGCCGCGCTGCAGACCTGGTACGGCCTTGGCCCCTTGCGCGGCGTGCGCCGGGCGATCCAGCGAATGCGGAGCACCGGGGCCAACCGGGTGACCGAGCCGCTGCCGATCGAAGTGCAGCCGCTGGTGCAGGAACTCAATGCGCTCCTCGCGCATACCGAGCGGCAGGCCGAAGAGGCGCGCACCCATGCCGGCAATCTGGCCCATGCGCTGAAGACCCCGCTGACCGTGGTGATGAACGCTGCGACCGCGCATGCCTCCGATCTTCCCGAAACGGTGATCCGCGAGGCTGCGGTGATGCGCCGCCAGGTTGACCATCACCTCGCCCGGGCCAGGGCAGTCGGGCGCCGCGCGGTCGGCCAGGCGCGGGCCAATGTCAGCGAAAGCGTGGAGGCAGTGCTTCGCGCGGTAACCCGGCTCTATGAGAATACTCGCTTCGATCTTGACGGCAATCGCGGTGCGCTGGTGGCGATCGAGAAACAGGACCTCGACGAGATTCTCGGCAACCTGATCGAGAACGCCGCCAAATACGGCGGCGGCAGCGTGTTCGTGACGATCGACGCGGTTCTCCGTTCCGACCTGTGCGAAATCTGGATCGAAGATGACGGCGCGGGTATCCCCGAGGAAGAACGCACCCGGATTTTCGATCGCGGTGCGCGTCTCGATACCGGCAAGCCCGGAACCGGGCTCGGCCTGGCGATCGTCCGCGATGTGGCCGAAATCTATGGCGGCAACGTGGAACTGGGCGAAAGCGAAGACCTGGGCGGCCTGCTGGTAAAGCTCAAGCTGCCACGCGTAATCATCTGAAGATCAACGCAATATCGCTGATCTGCAACGGTTCGACTTGTTGCTTCAGGTTCATGCAACTTCACCTTCGGGCAATCGTTTCTCCACTGACGCGGATTGCTTGCTGTCCGCTGCAAAAGGAGAAAGTCATGCGTAAAAGCTTCAGCACTGCCATTCTCGCCCTTACGGCGCTGAGCACTGTGGCGACGGCAATCCCAGCGCAAGCGCAGAGCCGCTGGCGCGATAGCGACCGTGACGGCCGTTCGGATCGGTCCGAATGGAATCAGGACCGCGACCGTGACGGGCGGCCAGATCAATATGATCGCAATGATCGCCGCGGCCAGGCGAGCCGCAATGATGATCGGCGCGGACGCCACAATTGGCGCGACCGCCGCGGTCGCAACTGGAGCTACTATGGCTCGAACTACGGCTACAATGGCTACGATGGCGACTGGCGAGTTGGTCAGCGTTATCCCAATTATCAGAACCAGTCTTACGTCGTGAGCGATTACGGCAATTACGGCCTTCCGGCTCCGCGCCGCGGCTATCGCTATTACCGCGATAACAACGGTGACATCGTTATGGCAGCAATCGCCGGCGGTATTATCGGGCTGATTATCGGTTCAGCGGGTCGTTAAGTTAGAGCTGGACGACGAGTGCCCTCTCCCGGTTCGCCGGGGGAGGGTGCTTCGCGCTTACTTCCCCGCCGCCTGTTCGTGATGGCGGATTACCTCATCGATGATGAAGCGCAGGAACTTTTCGGAAAACTCCGGGTCGAGCTGCGCTTCCTCAGCCAGTTTGCGCAGGCGGGCGATCTGGCGTTCCTCGCGGCCCGGGTCGGAAGCGGGCAGGGCGTTCTGGGCTTTGTAGGTCCCAACCGCCTTGGTGATGCGAAAACGCTCGGCCAGAATATGGATCAGGGCGGCGTCGATATTGTCGATGCTGGCGCGGTATCCGGCGAGAACAGCATCGGTTGCGGAGACAGGGGTACTATCGGACATGATCGGCTCGCTAGCATGACATTTCGTGATTGCATATTGCGCAGCAGCGATTGCCCGGTTTGCACTTGCCTTGATTACATGGGGGCGGTTATGCGGCTTGTCGATGAGCGCTGATGTGATCCCCTTGAAGCCGCGCGCTAGCGAACCCTCGCTCGCTCCGATCATGGCCTTGACCGCTGCCGGCATGAACGCCGTCAACGCGGTCATTCTTGACCGGATGCAGAGCGAGATCCCGCTGATCCCGGCGCTGGCGGGCCATCTGATTGCCGGTGGCGGCAAGCGGATGCGGCCGATGCTGACGCTGGCGGGCGCGGCGCTTTGCGATTATCAGGGCACCCGGCATTACAAGCTGGCCGCTGCGGTGGAGTTCATCCACACCGCGACCTTGCTGCACGACGACGTGGTCGATGGCAGCGAACTGCGCCGGGGGAAGGCTGCTGCCAACCTCATCTTCGGCAACCCGGCGACCGTCCTGGTCGGCGATTTCCTGTTCACCCGCAGCTTCGAACTAATGGTCGAGGACGGCAGCCTCAAGGTCCTCAAGATACTCTCGAACGCCAGCTCGGTGATTAGCGAGGGCGAGGTCGACCAACTCACCGCGCAGCGCCAGATCGAAACCAGCGAAGAACGCTACCTCTCGATCGTCGGCGCCAAGACCGCCGCGCTGTTCGCCGCCGCAACGCGCATTGCCGCCGTGGTGGCGGAGCGCGGCGAGGCGGACGAGCGCGCGCTCGAAGATTACGGCCGCAACCTCGGCATCGCGTTCCAGCTGGTCGACGATGCGATGGATTACGATTCCGCCGCAGACGAAATGGGCAAGGCCAGGGGGGACGATTTTCGTGACGGCAAGATGACCCTGCCGGTAATCCTCGCCTATGCCCGCGGCAGCGAAGAGGAGCGTGCATTCTGGCGCGATGCCATTCAGGGCCACCGAGTGTCGGACACGGACCTGGCCCATGCCGTTGCGCTGACCCGCAAGCACGACACCTTAAGCGCCACGCGGGAGCGAGCGCGCCATTATGCTCAGCGCGCAATAGACGCGATCGCCGGTTTTCCAGCCAACGAAGCCCGCGTAGCGATGGCCGAGGCGGCGGAGTTTGCGGTGACGCGGCGCGCGTGAAGGCGCTGGCAATCGCCTGAAATTGACCTATTCTCCTGGACAGAGCGGGAGGGATGCGATGAAGCTGACCGTGGGTCTTGCCGGGATCGTCGCGCTGCTGGCGCCAGACATTGCGTCAGCGCGGGATATGGTGCCGATTACCGTTATCGACGTCATGGATCCGGCGCGGGATCGCCACGAAGCAAAACTCAAGCGCAAATTCTGCCAACGCGCAACGGCGGCGAAGGGCAAACCGGAAAAGCTGCTGCCACTGCACGATGGGGAGCAGGGGCGCGAAGAAGAGCTTTCAAGGCTGTTGCGGTTCGGCAATTCGGGTTGTCCCACGGACCTCGACCTGGCTATCGCAAAGCTTCGGTCCGACCAGACGGTGGCCGAAATCGTTCAGGGCTATCCCCGTAACATTCAGGCAGAAGCAGAATTGCGCCGCGAACGCGGCCGGCCCGAGGATCTTGCCCGGTCCGAGCAGATTGCTCGCATAATGTGGCTGCGCTATGGCCCGGTCTATCCCGGAGCGCCGCCAAGCTGGACCGAACAGCAACGCAAGCAATTCCTGGCACGCGACGATGTCTGGGCGGTGCTGAGTGACAAACTGCACTTCAACCAGCGGCGGGCGAACCTTCGCCACGATCTGATGCTTGATCCTCAATCGACCCGGTTCGATCCGGTTCTGGCGCTGAACGAACTGACGAAGTCGAACTATTCCGAAGACCAGCGGCTGGCGGTCCGAATTCTTTTGGAAGGCAAGTTGATCCCAGCCGACGTGCCGCGCGGTGAGGCGCTGTTGTGGAAGCTGGCGAGCTATGACGATGCGGCGATGGCAATGCTGCTCGACCGGATCGAGCCGCGCTGGGTGGCCGAGCGTGGCAATCTGACAGCGCAACTGCGCGAAGCCGACAAGTCCCAGCAGCGTGGGGCGACTCTGGCCGCACGGTTGGTAGCGCTGGTAACGCCAGGGCTTGCCAACAAGGATCCCAAGGTACAGGCCGATAGCGCTGCGATATTGCTACGCCATCGGCCAGACATTGAATCCGGGGCTGGACCCGCCCTGCTCGGCTGGATCGGGCGGGTTCTGGCCACCAGAGGCGACCCCAATCAAGGTGAGGCCCGAACGCACCTCGGCTGGCTGATCATGTTGGGCTCGGCGCCGGCCCGCACCCTGCTGGACCGCGAACTGAAGCGCAATCCACCGGTTGAGGCCGGGTTGCTCACCCCCGACCTGGAGCGACCCGCGCCCTTGCAGAACCTTTTCACCGCCAACGATTACCCCACGCGCGCCCTGCGCGAGGGAGTTGAAGGTGTGGTTGAAGGCAAGGCAGTCATCAGCCCGGAGGGTCGGGTAGTGCTTATTGAAATCACCAGTTCACCTATCGACACGCTCGCTGCAACGGTGGCCACCACGATCCAGCGCCGCTTGCGCAGGCCGTATCGCGATCGGCCCGGCCGCTATGTGCGGGTGAAGCTGCCGCCGGTACAATTCCGCTTGCCCGAGTGCACCACCGGTGAGCCGATTACCCCGGCGATCCCCGGGGCGATCCTGGTCGATGGGCCATGTGCGCAGCCGACGCTCTATTCGACCGTGCCGATTAGTGATGCCAGTGAGCGGCGCCCCGGTCATCGGGCGGGATCAAGGTAATTCTGGCTGGCCTGTGCCCCGCACTTCGTTTAGTCAAAGTCCGCAGAGGGTAAGGGAATGACAACGCGCGGGCTCGGGCCAGTCTCCCGGCTTCCTTCCGCAAGAGGTCGTCAAAGTAAGGGGTCTCAACATGTCTGACGAAAAGCCGGCACCGCAAGTCGATGTCACCAAAGCCTGGGCTGCAACGCAGGATCAGAAGGGTGCGGCCAAGAAGCTGCGCATTTATGCCGGACTGTGCTGGCTGGTGGCGATCGGCACCGAAATTGCCGGGATCGTTATGCTCAAGCAGGGCAAGTTCCAGCACGGCAACATGGCGCTGTTGATCGGCATCCTGGTGGTGATAGCCGCCTTCGCGATCGGCGGCAGTCTGATGTGGAAGGCGGCCAACCGCCACGATCCGGCCACCCGCGCCGATGGGTTCCGCTTCTTCGTCCAGAACCAGCTTGGGGCGATCATTACCGTGATCGCGTTCCTGCCGCTGCTTGCCCTGATCTTCATGGACAAGGACATGGACCCGAAGAACAAGCAGATTGCCGGCGGCGTCGGCGTGGCGCTTGCTTTGCTGGCCACGGTCGTCGGGATCGATTTCAAGCCGCCGTCGACCGAACAGTACACGCAGGACATGAATCAGTGCGCCACTCAGATCAAGAGCGGCCAGCCGACCACCGCCTGCTCGCCCGAAGTGGCACAGCAGGCCCAGGCGATCGCGCGTGACAGTGCGGCCGTGGCCGATGCGACGAAGAGCGCGGCCAACCCCAACGGGGTCGATACGGTCTATTGGATCGCTTCCGAAAAGGCTGGCGAGAAGGCATCGACCGAGCATGTCTTCCACCTCTGCTCGAACGTCTCGACGCTGCGCGGCAAGCAGGTGAAAAACGGCTCGGTGACTCAGGCCTACGCCGAGAATGCCACCCGCATCACCAAGCAGATCCCGATGGAGCAAGGCCAGTGCGGATTCGCCGCGCCGGCTGCAGCGGCCGCAGTCCCAGCCGCAGCGGCTGCTTCGGCCAATTAATTAGACGGTTTATTCAGATGTCCGGGGCGGGGCCAAAAACCTCGCCTCGGTTCATCGCCATCTACCCACGCCCCAGCGATCTCCGCCCTACTGAAGCGGTGAGTTGAGGCCCGTATTTAGTCCATCTTAACCAAGCAAACCCGATAGTTACCGGACTTGGGGGCCACTCTAATCGAGGGCCGTAAAATGATGGAATACCACAACTCCCGCCCCGCCCGGATCCTTGGGCCGAGCCATGAAATCCTGACGCGAGAGAGCCTCCCGCCGGCCGACACGACTCGCTGGGTCGCGAGCCGCAAGGCGCAGGTCGTCGCGGCTGTGGAAAGCGGCTTGATGACCATCGAAGAGGTCATGCAGCGCTACCGCCTCAGCCTCGAGGAATTCTACTCGTGGCAGCGTGCGATGGACCGCGCAGGGGTCTATGGCCTGCGTGTCGCCTGGTCGCAGCAGGACCGTGCTTCGCGCCGCCGCACCCGCGAGTCGGTCAGCATCCGGTTGCGCGAGCTCGTAACCGCCTGATAAACGCGCAGGGGCGGTGCCGGTTTGCCCGGCACTGCCTCGCGCGCTTGACCCGGCGCTCCCAACCCGGCAATCGAGTTGCACACAGCAACCCTATTGGGCCGGGAGATACCGCATGCAACGTCGCCGTTTGGGCAAGAGTTCGATTGTCGTTTCCGATATTTGCATGGGGACGATGACCTTCGGCAGCCAGACCGATGAGGCCGAGGCGCTGCGCATTCTCGATCGCAGTTTCGATGCGGGTATCGACTTCTACGATACTGCCGAGGGCTATCCGGTTCCGCCCGATGCCAAATGGGTGGGCCGCACCGAAGAGATCGTCGGCAAATGGCTCAAGACCAAACCGCGCGAGGCGATCATTCTGGCGACCAAAGTCTCCGGGCCGAGCCACGTATGGTTCCGTTCGCCCTTGCGCAGCGGCATGACCTCGCTTGACCGGCGCAATATCATCACTGCGGTCGAAGCCAGCCTCACCAAGCTCGGCACCGATTACATCGATCTGTACCAGACCCACTGGCCTGACCATGATCTGCCGTATGAAGAAACGATGGAAGTGCTCGACGATCTGGTGCGCGAAGGCAAAGTCCGCGTGCTCGGTTGCTCGAATGAAACGAGCTGGGGCCTGATGAAAAGCATCGCCGCTTCCGAAGCAGTGGGCGGGGCGCGCTATCACACGATCCAGAACAATTTCAGTCTCAACAACCGCCGCTTCGAGGACGAGCTGGCGCAGGTCTGCCGTCAGGAAGGCGTCAGCCTGATCCCCTATTCGCCGATCGGCGGCGGCGTGCTGTCGGGCAAATACAACGACGGCGCGCGGCCCGAAGGTGCGCGGTTCACCCGCTATCTCGGGATGGAAGGGCGGCAGGCCGCGATGGGGCGGCGCTTCGTCAACGAAAAGTCGCTCGCCTCGACCGCGCGCTTTGCCGAGATCGCCAAGGAAGCCGGGATGAGCACAGTCACGCTCGCGGTGGCCTGGTCCAAGCAGCATGATTTCGTCGCCTCGACCATTGTCGGGGTATCGAAGGAAGATCAGCTCGACGAAATCTTCGCGGCGATCGACCTGGTCTTGCCGGCCGAGGTAATGAAGGCGATCGACAAGGTTTCGAAGGAAATCATGTACCCGATGGGTTAGGGGCAAGCGCATGAGTGCGCTTCCCATCCATACTGTCCTGCCCGATCTGCTGGCGGCGCTGCGCAATGGCACGTCCGCCGTGCTGATCGCGCCGCCGGGTGCGGGGAAGACGACTGCGGTCGCTCCGGCAATCCTGGGCGAGCCGTGGTGCACCGGCACCGTCATCGTCTTGTCCCCGCGCCGGATCGCCGCGCGCGCGGCTGCAGAGCGGATGGCGGAGCTGATGGGCGAACCGGCGGGCGAGACGATCGGCTACCTGACCCGGCTCGACAGCAAGCGCAGCGCCAAAACCCGCGTGCTGGTGATGACCGAGGCAATCTTCGTCGCGACCATCCTCAAGGATCCCGAACTCGCCGGGGTTTCGGCAGTACTGTTCGACGAGGCGCACGAACGCCACCTCGACAGCGATCTCGGCTTGGCGCTGGCAATCGAAAGCGCGAGCGTGCTGCGTGAAGACCTGCGGCTGGTGGTGATGTCGGCGACAATCGACGGCACGCGGTTTGCCAGCCTGCTCGGAGATGCCCCGGTGATCGAAAGTGAGGGCAAGGCCTTTCCGCTCGACATCCGGTGGCTCAGCGCGCGGCCCGAAGTGCGCCTCGACGATGCGATGTCCAGTGCAATCCTGACTGCGTGGCGAGAGGAGCGAGGCGATGTGCTCGCTTTCCTCCCTGGCGTGGGCGAAATCGAGCGGACTCGCGAGCGGCTGGCCGAAAAGCTGCCCACCGCGCTGGTGCTGCCGTTGCACGGCCAAGTCGAACCAGCCGCTCAGCGCGCCGCGATCCGGCGTGATCCCGAAGGACGGCGCCGAATCGTGCTGGCAACTGCAATTGCCGAAACCTCGCTCACGCTCGATGGCGTTTCAGTGGTGGTCGATGCCGGGCTCTCGCGCCGCGCCGAGTTCGACAAGGCCGCGGGGGTGACGCGGCTGGTAACGCACCGCGCCTCGCAGGCCGCCGCCGACCAGCGCGCAGGCCGCGCGGCGCGGCAAGGGCCCGGGGTTGCTTACCGGTTGTGGGAAGAAGCCGCGCATCCGGGGCGCGCAGCATTCGATCCGCCCGAGATGCTGACTTCGGACCTCGCGCCGCTACTGCTGAGCCTGGCGCAATGGGGTGCCGCAAATCCGGCCGGGCTGGCCTGGATCGACCCGCCGCCCGCTGCAGCATTGGCCGCAGCATCGCAGTCATTGCAGGCACTTGGTGCGATCGATGCGCAGGGCAAGATCACGCCGCACGGGCGCAGCATGGCCGGACTGCCGATGGCGCCGCCGCTCGCGCACATGCTGCTTTATGCTGCGCAGCATGGCACCGCGCCGGTTGCAGCAAAACTGGCGCTGTTGCTGCAAGAACGCGGGCTCGGCGGGCGGGGTGACGATCTCGCCGCGCGGCTCGACCGGTGGGAGCGTGACCGTTCGGGCAGGAGCGAGGCTTCGCGCAAGCTGGCTGCGCGGTGGGCCAAGCTGGTAGGCGGTAAAGATGCCGCGCCTCCTCCGCTCGGCGTGCTGCTCGCCGAAGCCTATCCGGACAACATCGCTCGCCGCCGCTCGCCCGGTGGCGAAGAATGGCTGACCTCTGGCGGGCGCGGCCTGCGGCTTGATCCGGCATCGCCGCTCGCCCGGGCTGAATGGCTGGCCGTCGGTGAGGCGCAGGGCGAGGCCAAGGGCGCGCGGATAACTGGTGCCATTGCGCTGGATGAGCCCGAGGTCACCACATGGCTGCCGCATCGCCTTGAGCGACGGACCGCGCTGCGCTGGGTTGCGGATGAACGCCGGGTCGAAGCGCTGCTCGAGACGCGGCTGGGCGCCATCACCCTGTCGCGCGGGCCCGATCCGGCTCCGAACTCGGCCGAAATCCGATCATTTCTGGTGGACCGGATCAGGGCTGACGGATTTGAACTGGTGCCGCTCCAGTCGGCCAGCAAGGCCTTGCTCAAACGCGCGCGCTTTGCCTGTCTTGAGACCTTGTCCGAAGAAGCGCTGCTCGCCGACCTCGAACAGTGGCTCGGTCCGCTGTTGTCGCGCCGGCTCGACGAGCTTAAGCCGCAGCAACTGCACGATGCCCTGCTGTCCCGGCTCGATTATGCCCAGCGCCAGCAGCTCGACCAGCTCGCCCCGCCGCAGTTCACCAGTCCGGCGGGCACCAGCCACGGCATCGATTACGCCGATCCTGGCGGGCCGTCGGTAGAACTAAGGGTCCAGGCGCTGTTCGGGCTCGACCGCAATCCCACCTTCGGCAACCCGCCGCAGCCGCTGTTGCTCAAGCTGACCGATCCGGGGGGCAAGCCGTTGCAGACCACCCGCGATCTGTCCGGCTTCTGGCGCGGGTCGTGGCGCGATGTGCAGCGCGACATGAAGGGGCGCTATCCCAAGCACCGCTGGCCCGACACGCCGTGGACCGAAGCGCCGAGCCTGAAGACGAAGAACGCATTTAACCGCACTTGATTCGCCGCGCGTTTCGACGCAAGCGAGGCACCATGTTAGCACGCATCTTCCAGCGCCCCAAAAACGCCATGCAATCGGGCAAGGCCCGGCTGGGCGAATGGATCCTCGAATTCGCGCCCGCCGAAGCCAAGCGGCCCGATCCGCTGATGGGCTGGGCCGGGTCGGGCGACACCCAGGCGCAGGTGCAGCTGAAGTTTGCCAGCGCCGAAGCCGCACAGGCCTATGCCGACAAATACGGCATCGCCGCCGAAGTGCACGTGACCCCGCCGCGCCGCCTAAAACTGCAGGCTTACGCCGACAATTTTCGCTGAAGGCGGTCTGAAGCGGGCCAGCGGACTGGCTTGGGTCGCGCTGTGAGACAGCCCGCCGACCCGCTTCATGGCCACTCCGGAAGGGGTGAGGCCATTGTCGGTCGCCACGATTCGTAACCGGCCGACATTCAGCGTTTAGGTCCTTGCCGGGCCGCAGACTTGCGCAAACGCGACACTGCCGCCATATGCGCCGCCGGGAGTCGGTCGGACGTTTGCGCTCGCCAACCTGGTCAGGTCCGGAAGGAAGCAGCCACAACGGGTTGCGGCGGGTCGGCCGGCTCCTTCGGGTGCGTCGTGATTTGCCTCAGAGCGGGCTGCAAACGGCGACTTTCTGCGCTTCCGGTGCTCACGACCCAAATGGTCGCTGCGCGCCGGTTCTCGAAATCCACCATTTTCGCTCCGCCCTGAGCCAAATCACGACACACCCTTCGACAAAACCAAGGGCTGGGCTTACCCTGCAATGCAATGAGCGATTCCCCTGAACATTTTGCCGACGAACCTGAAGACGACGCACCTTCCGCTGAGGAACTTGAGGCGGCCGGTCAGGAATCGATGTTCGGTGCGCACGAGCCCGGGCCTGTCGCGCCGCCCTCGGCCGCACCAGCTGTAGCCGCCCAGCCCTATCGCGTCCTCGCGCGCAAATATCGGCCGCAGACCTTTTCCGAGCTGCTCGGGCAGGATGCGATGGTGCAGACGCTGGGCAACGCGATCAAGCGCGACCGGCTGGCGCATGCCTTCCTGATGACCGGGGTGCGCGGGGTGGGCAAAACCTCCACCGCGCGGCTGATCGCCAAAGCATTGAACTGCGTCGGTCCCGATGGGCAAGGCGGGCCGACGATCGATCCCTGCGGGGTGTGCGAGCCCTGCATCGCCATCGCCGAGGGCCGCCATATCGACGTGATCGAGATGGACGCGGCAAGCCACACCGGCGTCGACGACGTGCGCGAGATTATCGAGGCGGTGCGCTATTCCGCTGTCTCGGCGCGCTACAAGATCTACATCATCGACGAAGTCCACATGCTCAGCCGCAATGCCTTCAATGCGCTGCTCAAGACGCTGGAAGAGCCGCCGCCGCACGTGAAGTTCCTGTTCGCCACAACCGAGGTGGACAAGCTGCCGGTCACGGTGCTCAGCCGCTGCCAGCGCTTCGACCTCAGGCGCCTGTCGGCTGAGCTGCTGGTCGAGAACTTCGCGATGATCTGCCGCGCCGAGGGGATCGAGGCCGAGGCCGAGGCGCTGGCGATGATCGCCTCCGCAGCCGAGGGATCGGCGCGCGACGGACAGTCGATCCTGGACCAGGCGATCGCGCATGCCGATCTGGGCGGGCAGCAGGGTGTGACCGCCGAACAGGTTCGCGACATGCTCGGGCTCGCCGACAAGGGCGCGCAGCGGCGGCTGTTCGGCGCGCTCCTGGCGGGCGAAGGTGCGACTCTGCTCGAACTGGTGGATCAGCAATTTTCACTCGGGGTGGAGCCGCTCGCGCTGATGCGTTCGGCGCTCGAACTGGTGCACCGGATCACAGTCTGCCAGCTTGGCAAGGGCGAGGCCGATGCCGCGTCAACCGAAGAACGCGAGGCGATCGAAGGTTGGGCGCAAAGCCTGTCCGCGGGGCAACTCCACCGTCTGTGGCAATTGCTGCTCAAGGGCCATGACGAAGTGCGCGGCGCGCCCGATCCGCTGATCGCGGCCAAGATGGGACTGCTCAGGGTCCAGCACGCCAGCGACCTGCCCGATCCCGGCTCGCTGGCGAAACAGTTGGAGGAGCTGGCGGCGAACGGCCCGGCTGCGGCTCCGGCGGGCACCTCCGCTGCTCCCGTCGCCGCTGCAGCGCCGACCGGCATGGACTGGCCTGCGCTGATCAACACCGTCGAACAATCGGGCCAATTGCGCATGGCGCAGGTGATGCACGATTGGGTGCGGATTGCCGAACTCGTCCCCGGCGAGCTGACTTACGCGCTGACCCCCGGTTATCCGGGCGATCCCAGCTCGGAACTGCGCGACGCTTTGCTGCGCGCCACGGGCGAGCGCTGGCTGGTCACCCGGATCGAGGGCGAGGCCGCACCCGCGTTGCGTGACACCGCCGAAGCCGCTGCCGAGGCTGCGCGGGCGAGCCTGCTGCGCGATCCGCTGGTCGAAGCTGCATTCGCTGCCTTCCCTACGGCCGAACTAGTGGATGCCGAACCGCGCGTCGCGCACGGCGCAAACTGGAGAAACTGACGTGAAGTCGATGGAAGAGATGCTCAAGGCGGCCCAGCAGGCCGCCGAGACCATCGAAAAGCAGATGACCGAAATGCAGGGCAAGCTTGACACGATCGAGGTCGAAGGCGCTGCGGGTGGCGGACTGGTCAAGATCCGCTGCTCGGCCAAGGGCCGCGTGCTCGGCATCGCGATTGACGACAGCCTGATGGCGCTCAGCGAAAAGCAGATGCTCGAAGATCTGGTTGCGGCCGCGTTCAATGATGCGCGGGCAAAGGCCGATGCGATCTCCAGTCAGGAAATGACGCGGATGCAGCAGGGGATGGGCCTGCCGCCGGGCTTCAAACTGCCGGGGATGTAAGCCGCCGGTAGGTTGCGGTAGGTCGTTGGTCGAACAAGAATCCGGATCAAGTGTAATAGCACTACAACACACCAAGGTGGGTCGCGCCAAACAAGTCAACCAATAGGGGTTTTTGTCATGCGTCACCTGTTTCTGCCGCTCGCCGCTGTGCTGCTTTCGACCAGCGGGCTCAGCCAGGTGCCCAAGGATCAGCTCGACAAGCCCCCGGCAAACGCCAGGCACTTCACTATCCAGTCGACCGGCGGCAAGCATGGCGATGAATGGTCGTGGCAGCTGCCCGACGGGACCCGCAAGGCGCGATTCAGTATGAACCTGCGCGGCCAGGTGTGGGAGGAAGACTATACCGGTAAGCCGGGTGCTGATGGATTTCCGGCCAAAGTCACCATCCGCGGCGTCTCCCCGCAAGGCGATGTGAACGAGACCTTCAACCTGGCCGGCGCGGTGGCCAACTGGCAAAGCCCGATCGACCACGGCAGCAACGATGCGGCGCGTGGGCGGTTCTATACGACGCTGGGCGGACCGATGGACACCAACGCCTGGCTTATCGAGCGCCTGCTCGCCAGACCCTCGCATTCGATGAACTTGCTGCCCGGCGGCGAGGCGCGGGCCGAAAAGCTGACCACGATGGTCGTCGGCAAAGGCAAGACCGCCAAGCCGATCACGCTGTGGCAAGTGGTGGGCGTCTCGAACACCCCGGTGCCGATCTGGACCGATGCCAAGGGCAAGTTCTTTGCTGTGGCCAATGGTATGGCCTGGTTGCCCGATGGCTATACCGATGAGCAGGCGCGGATGGAGAAGGTTCAGTCTGAAGCGCTCGGCGCGCAGGCGCCGCTGCTGCTCAAGCGGCTGGTCACCGTGCCCAAGACGCCGGTTGCCTTTGCCCACGTCAAACTGTTCGATGCCGATAACCAGCGCTTCCTCACCGACCAGACAGTGGTGGTAAACGGCACGAAGATCGTCGCAGTGGGCCCGGCCGGGTCAACCCCGATCCCGGCCGGCGCGAAAGTGTTCGATGGGACCGGCAAGACGCTGGTCCCCGGTATGTGGGATTGCCACATGCACGTGGGCGACGATTACACCGGGCCGCAGGAGCTCTCGCTCGGCGTTACTTCGGTGCGCGATCCGGGCAATGACGATGTCATGACGATGGACCGGCGCGCGCGGGTTGCGGCCGGCAAGTTGCTGATGCCGCACGTCTATCCCAGCTCACTGATCGACGGGAAGGGGCCTTATACCGCGCAAGTTGCCAATGTCGCGACGAGCCAGGATCAGGCCATCGCGCTGGTCCGCCGGGCCAAGGCCAACGGCTTCACCGGGGTCAAGTTCTACGGCACCTTCGATGCACGCTGGCTGCCTGCCGCAATTGCCGAGGCGCACAAGCTTGGCCTCCATGTCCACGGCCATATCCCGCACGGCATCCGCACCAGCGAGGCGATTGCCGACGGCTATGACGAGGTTACCCACATCAACTGGATCGTGATGGAAGGCGTGCCCGCCGACGTCCTGCCGACCGACAACGGCATCGGCCGCTTCGAAGGCCCGGGGCGGTATGCCAAGGACATGGACATGAAGGGCCCGGCCATGGCCGCGCTGGTCCAGACGATGGCGGCGAAGCACATCTATTCAGATCCCACGATGGTTGCCTTCGAAGGGCTCTACGTGCCCGATAACGGTGACCTGTCGCCCAGCTACGCACCGTTCGTGGGCACGCTGCCATCGTCGGTCGAGCGCGGGTTCCGCAGTGGCGGGTTCGCCGTGCCGGCCGGGCTCACCCGCGCCGATTACCGCGCCAGCTGGGCCAAAATGGTCGAGCTGCTCGGCCTCATGCACAAGGCCGGCGTGCCGATCGTGGCGGGGACCGACGGCAGCGGGATCGAGATCATCCACGAACTCGAAATCTACCTGCAAGCCGGGTTCACCCCGGCCGAGGCACTGGCGGCGGCCACCATCGTGCCCGCACGGATGGTCGGGGCGGACAAGACCACCGGCTCGATCGCGGTGGGCAAGAACGCCGATCTGGTGCTGGTCGAAGGCGATCCCGAAGCGCGGATCGGCGATCTGCGGCAAACCCGCTGGGTGATGATCGACGGCAAGCTGCTCAATGCGGACGAACTTCGTTCGGCGACCGGTTTTTCGGGGCGGCCGCACTAAGTTAGGGACTGTCCTTAGATTATCGGTTTTGCGGATGCTCCCCCATGCGTTGGGGGAGCAGCCAGATCAGCGCGCCAATCACGGCAAGCAGCACGAAGGCTGCTATCGGGCGGCTCATTGCCCGTCCTTCCACAGCCGCGCGCATTGTCCCCATTGCAGCGCGGCAAGGGCAGTCCCATATTCGTTTCAACACGCGGGATTCACTCGCTCGGCGCACTTTGGGCTGCCGCCAGATTGGAATTGCTATGAAACTCTACCCCCTGCTTCCCCTGCGCGACATCGTCGTGTTCCCGGGCATGGTCGTTCCGCTGTTCGTCGGCCGCGACAAGTCGGTTGCCGCGCTTGAGGCGGCGATGGCCAGCGAAGGCGACAAGGATATCTTCCTCCTCGCCCAGCTTGATCCGGGCTGCGACGATCCAGTCGAGGACGATCTTTACGACATCGGCGTGATCGCCACCGTGCTCCAGTTGCTCAAGCTGCCCGATGGCACCGTGCGCGTGCTGGTCGAGGCCAAGCAGCGCGCCAGCCTGCAGACGCTTCGGATTGAAAGCGGTGCTGGCGGGGAAATGGTGGTCGCGCAGGTCGAGCCGATCGAGCCGGTCAGCGTTTCGGGCAACGAGGTTGCCGCGATGATGCGGTCGGTGGTCGAAACGTTTGCCGAATACGCCAAGCTCAACAAGAAGCTGCCGCAGGAAGCCGGGGAAGACCTCGGCGACGTGGTCGATGCGGCCGAACTGGCCGACGCGGTGGCGGCGCATATCCAGGCCAAGGTATCGGACAAGCAGGCGCTGCTCAGCGAAGCCGATCCGCTCAAGCGGCTCGAAATTGCGTTTAGCTTCATGGAAGGCGAGCTGGGCGTGCTGCAGGTCGAGCGGCGCATTCGCGGGCGGGTGAAGCGCCAGATGGAGAAGACCCAGCGCGAATATTACCTCAACGAACAGTTGAAGGCGATCCAGTCGGAACTGGGCGGCGAGGGCGAGGAAGCCAACGAGATTGCCGAACTGCAGGCCAAGATCGACAAGCTCAAGCTGTCGAAGGAAGCCCGCGCCAAGGCCAATTCCGAGCTCAAGAAACTCAAGACGATGCAGCCGATGAGCGCCGAGGCGACCGTCATCCGCAATTACCTCGACATTTTGCTCGGCCTGCCGTGGGGCAAGAAGAGCAAGCTCAAGCGCGATATCGCTGCCGCGCAGGCGGTGCTCGATGATGAGCACTACGCGCTCGACAAGGTCAAGGACCGGATCGTCGAGTACCTTGCGGTGCAGGCACGGACCAACAAGTTAAAAGGCCCGATCCTGTGTCTGGTCGGCCCTCCGGGCGTGGGCAAGACCTCGCTCGGCAAGTCGATCGCCCGCGCCACGGGCCGCGAGTTCATCCGCCAGTCGCTCGGCGGCGTGCGCGATGAGGCCGAAATCCGCGGCCACCGCCGCACGTATATCGGCTCGCTGCCGGGCAAGATCATCTCCAACCTCAAGAAGGCTGGGGCGAGCAATCCGCTGTTCCTGCTCGACGAGATCGACAAGCTCGGCCAGGATTTCCGCGGCGATCCCGCATCCGCGCTGCTCGAAGTGCTCGATCCCGAACAGAATTCGAAGTTCCAGGATCACTATCTGGAGCTCGACTACGATCTTTCAGACGTGATGTTCGTCTGCACCGCCAACAGCCTGAACCTGCCGCAGGCGCTGCTCGACCGGATGGAGATCATTCGGCTCGAAGGCTATACCGAGGACGAGAAGCTTGAGATCGCGACGCGTCACCTCGTCGACAAGCAGGTCAAGGCGCATGGGCTGAAGGCGGGTGAGTTCACGCTAACCCGCGAGGGCTTGCGCGATTTGATCCAGTTTTACACCCGCGAAGCCGGGGTGCGTACGCTCGAGCGTGAAATCGCCCGGCTTGCCCGCAAAAGCCTGCGCCAGATCCTGGAAGGGAAGGTGACCTCGGCCACCATCACGCCTGAAAACCTCGGTGAATTCGCCGGGGTGCGGAAATACAAGCACGGCGTATCGGAAGAGGAGCATCAAGTCGGCGCAGTCACTGGCCTGGCCTGGACCGAAGTGGGTGGCGAATTGCTGACCATTGAAAGCGTCACCGTGCCCGGCAAGGGTGCGGCCAAGACGACTGGCAAGCTTGGCGACGTGATGAGCGAAGGCGTGCAGATGGCCTTCAGCTTCGTCAAATCACGGGCGCCAGCATACGGGATCAACCCAAGCGTGTTTGGCCGCAAGGACATCCACATCCACTTGCCCGAAGGTGCGGTTCCCAAGGATGGCCCCAGCGCCGGCGTGGGCATGGTCACGGCCATGGTCTCGACCTTGACCGGCATCCCCGTGCGCAAGGACATCGCCATGACCGGCGAGGTGACCCTGCGCGGGCGCGTGCTGGCGATCGGCGGGCTCAAGGAAAAGCTGCTGGCTGCGCTTCGCGGCGGGATCTCCACCGTGCTGATCCCGGAGGACAACCGCAAGGACCTGGCCGAGATCCCCGCCAACGTGATCGAGGGGCTGGAAATTATCCCGGTCGCGCATGTCGACGAGGTGCTCGCCCGCGCGCTGATCGAGCCGCTCGCGCCGATTGAATGGAGCGAAGCGGACGACTTGGCGAGCCAGCCGTTGACGGCTGGAACGCCCGCACCAGTGCCTCCAGCCACCGCGCACTGAAGTGCAGTCAGTCTGGCGTAAATGAGTTGCGACAGGGGATGCTGCAATGCGGCATCCCCTGCTTGCAATGGATTGTGGCCAAACATGTCTCAAAATGGCGGAATTTCGTGGATAATTCACGATGAACTGCGCGGTTTAGCTTTGACAGCCCCGGTAAAAGCCGCTCAATTCCTCGCCAGCTTTACGAGGCGAATCGCACTTTTACGTAAGCATCAACCAGGTAGGGGGTTCCCGATATGAACAAGAACGATCTGATCAGCGCAGTTGCCGACGCCAGCGGGCTCACCAAGAGCGACGCCACCAAGGCTGTCGAGGGTGTTTTCGACGCCATCTCGGGCGCGCTCAAGAAGGGTGATGAAGTCCGCCTCGTCGGCTTCGGCACCTTCTCGGTGGCCAAGCGCAAGGCTTCGACCGGCCGCAACCCGCGCACCGGCGAACCGATGAGCATCAAGGCTTCGTCGCAGCCCAAGTTCAAGGCCGGCAAGGGCCTGAAGGACGCCGTCAACTAAGACGGCTTCCCGGGGCTGCGCCTCGCGGCCCTGCGCATGAAATCGCCGCGCTGGTTTTAGAACCAGCGCGGCTTTTTCGTGGGTTGAGGTCAGGCCTTCGCCTTTTGCGGAAGTGGCGGGCTGCCGAAGGATACGACCTTCGAGAAAAACCATGACAGGGCCAGTGCGGTACCCAAGGCCATCGCAGCCGTCGCCAGGCTGTTGTTCCCTGCGATTTCCTTGGTCCAGACCAGCACGGTCAGGTGCACGCAGTAAAGCGGCAGCGAGAAGTTGCCGAGCCATTCCATGACCGGGCGCAGCGCGGCGGGCGGGTTCGACATCGCCACGGTCCACATCATCGCCGGCAGGAACAGCACCACAAAGGCCAGATCACCCCACACCTTGCCGAGCGGCATGGCCGGCACCAGCACGATGCCGATCACCGGGAGCAGCAGCGCCAGCCACCACGGCAGCGCCGGGCCGCGCGCGCCCTCGAGATACTTCCGTCCGATCCACACGCCCAGCACGTAGGACCAGCCGACGCGGGGCAGGGCGGTCCACCAGGTGGTCCAGCTGGGCGCGTTGACGCCCATCGTGTCGGAGCCGTGGACCTGCACCTCATGTACCAACCACAGCGCCATCGCGCCCGCGAACGCAAGCAACCAGCGGGTCGGTACCCGGTGCAACACCGCAGCGTGGAGGAAATTGGCGACCAGTTCGTAGAACAGCGTCCACTGCGGCCCGTTATAGCGGTAGAACGGACCCATGCCGGTGAAACTGGGGATCATGGCAAGGTCGAGCGCGAGCCACAGCGCCAGGGTCAGCGGATCGGCCATACCGATATACAGTGCGCGGACCACGGCCACCCCGGCACCCACCGCAACCAGCGGCAGCAAGCGCTTGTAGCGCACCCAGGTGAACTCGATCGCGCCGATCCCGGCCTTGATCTTCTTTTCGGTCGAAACCGCCAGCACAAAGCCCGACAGCAGGAAAAACAGGTCGACGAACAGGTAGCCGCGCTGGAACTGGCCATTGATGCCGTAGACGATGTCCATGTGGTAAAAGACCACCATGAAGGCGGCGATCCCCCGCAGTCCATCGAGCTGGACCATACGCGTCGGATGGGCAGGTTTGGGCGGCTCGATGGCGGCTTCGGTCATGATCTGAAAATGCTCCCCTTGCGTGCTTTTCACCAGCATCGGCGGCAAAGGTCAATTCGCGGAGTCACGCGAAAAGGTGCGTCCACTGGACGTTAAGCACCGCCATGCTTATATGCCCGCGCAATGAACCGGTTTATCCTTGCCCTTATCGCTCTGCTCGCGGGCTTTTCCGCGCAGGTCGCGCCCGCTTCTGCGCGGGTGAGCGAGGGGACCGAAATCGGCGCTGCCGCCGATGCCCGGTTGCTTGGCCGGCAGGCTGCGGTGCTTGCCGCAGTCGCCGATACACGCACCGTGCCCAGCCAGGAAGTGGCGGAAAACGAGGGTTTGTCTGCATTGGCGCCGCAAGTTTCGGCGCCACACAGCGTCCTCATCGGGATCGACCGCGCGCGCGAATAGCGCCCCCACCGATTGACCGAAATCCATGCTGCGCGGCTGCCTTCTGTGCGTCCGCAGCAGCGCTTACCCTTACATTTTCAATTTCAGGAATTCTCCATGATCGGCGCCATTGCCAAGCGTGTATTCGGCTCGTCCAACGACCGTCTCGTCAAAAAACTCGAAAAGACCGTTCAGCAGATCAACGCCTTCGAACCGCATCTTGAAGCGCTGAGCGACGAAGAGCTGGCGGCACAGACCGACAAGTTCCGCAGCGTGCTGGCTGAAGGCCGCACGCTCGACGAGATCATGCCCGAGGCCTTCGCCACGGTGCGCGAAGCTTCGAAGCGCGTGCTCGGCATGCGCCACTTCGATGTGCAGATGGTTGGCGGCATGGTGCTCCACCGCGGCGAGATTGCCGAGATGCGCACCGGTGAAGGCAAGACCCTGGTGGCAACGCTGGCGGTTTACCTCAACGCGATCGAGGGCAAGGGCGTTCACGTCGTCACGGTCAACGATTACCTCGCCCGGCGCGACGCCGAATGGATGGGGCAGATCTACAATTTCCTCGGTCTTACCGTCGGCGTGATCGTCCCCAACCTCTCGGAGCATGAGCGCCGCGAGGCCTACAATTCGGACATTACCTACGCCACCAACAACGAGCTCGGCTTCGATTACCTGCGCGACAACATGAAGCAGGAGCGGGGCGAGATGGTCCACCGTCCGTTCAGTTTTGCGATCGTCGATGAAGTCGATTCGATCCTGATCGACGAAGCCCGGACCCCGCTGATCATTTCGGGCCCGACTGACGACAAGAGCGATCTCTATGTCCAGGTCGATGCGATCGTGAAGCAGCTGCCCGAAGATCACTACGAAAAGGACGAGAAGACCAAGAGCATCACCCTGACCGAAGACGGGGTAGAATGGGCCGAGCGCCAGCTTGAGGACGCCGGCCTGCTGGTCGGCTCGAACCTCTACGATATCGAGAATACCCAGGTGGTCCACCACCTCGACCAGGCGCTCAAGGCGGTGGTCATGTTCAAGCGCGATATCGATTACGTGGTCGAAAGCGACAAGGTCGTGATCATCGACGAGTTTACCGGGCGCAAGATGGACGGGCGGCGCTGGTCGAACGGGCTGCACCAGGCGGTCGAGGCCAAGGAAGGCGTGATGATCGAGCCCGAGAATCAGACCATGGCCTCGATCACGTTCCAGAACTATTTCCGGATGTACCCGAAGATTGCCGGCATGACCGGTACGGCCGCGACCGAAGCGGCGGAGTTCTTCGACATCTATAAGATGAACGTCGTCACCATCCCCACCAACGTGGACGTGCTGCGCGACGACCAGGAAGACGAATTCTACAAGAACACCACCGACAAGTTCCAGGCGATTGCCAAGCTGATCGCCGAGCGGTCGCACAGCGGTCAGCCGGTGCTGGTCGGCACTGTCTCGATCGAGAAGAGCGAGCTGCTCAGCGAATATCTCACGCAGGAAGGGGTCAAGCACAACGTCCTCAACGCTCGCTTCCACGAGATGGAAGCGCACATCGTGGCGCAGGCCGGGCGGATGGGCGCGGTTACCGTGGCGACCAACATGGCCGGCCGCGGCACTGACATTCAGCTCGGGGGCAATTTCGAATTCCGCATCGAGGACGAGTTGCGCGATCTGCCCGAAGGGGCTGAACGTGACACCGGGATCGAGCGGATCAAGGCCGAGGTCGCGGCTGAAAAGGCCGAGGTGCTGGCCGCCGGCGGGCTCTGCGTGATCGGCACCGAGCGCCACGAAAGCCGCCGCATCGACAACCAGCTGCGCGGCCGCTCTGGCCGTCAGGGCGATCCCG
The DNA here is from genome assembly GCA_025359685.1 of Sphingomonadaceae bacterium. Lineage (GTDB taxonomy): Bacteria > Pseudomonadota > Alphaproteobacteria > Sphingomonadales > Sphingomonadaceae > Novosphingobium. The sequence goes on from JANYEY010000037.1 coordinate 33,302, forward strand.
GCATGTCGAAGTTTTATCTGTGCCTTGAGGACGATCTGCTGCGCATCTTCGGACCCGATACGCTGTTCAGCCGGATGATGAATTCGAACCTGGCAGACGGCGAGGCGATCGGTTCGCGCTGGCTGTCAAAAGCGATCGAGACCGCGCAGAAAAAGGTCGAGGCGCGCAACTATGATATCCGCAAGCAAGTGGTCGAATACGACGACGTGATGAACGACCAGCGCAAAGTCATCTACGAGCAGCGCGCCGACATCATGGACGCCGATACGCTTGACGATGTGGTCCAGGACATGCGCCACGATACGGTCAACGCGCTGGTCGGCGATGCCTGCCCGCCGGGATCTTACCCCGAACAGTGGAACCTCGAAGGGCTCAAGGCGCGCACGCTCGAAGTGCTGGGGCTCGAACCGCCGATCGAACAGTGGCTGGGCGAAGATGGGATCGAACCGCAGGACATCGAAGAACGGCTAGCCGCGCTGGCCGACGCCAAGATGGCCGAAAAGGTCGGTGAGGATCAGGCGGTGTGGCGTCAGGTCGAAAAGCAGATCCTGCTTGAACGGCTCGACCACTACTGGAAAGAGCATCTGGCCACGCTTGATGCGCTGCGCCAGGTGGTCCACCTGCGTGCTTACGCGCAGAAGACCCCGATCAACGAGTACAAGCAGGAAGCCTTCGGGCTGTTCGAGCGGATGCTCGAGGCGATCCGCGAAGACGTGACCCGCATCATGATGCTGAGCGTGCTGCAGATGCCTGAAACCGCGCCGCTGCCCGAGCTGCCTGATTTCCTCACCAGCCACATCGATAATTTCGATTTCGCGGAAGCCGGGGCCAGCCGTACCCCCGGGGCAGAAGCCATGATGGGTGCGCTGGGCGCCGGCGCCGGCGCAGCTTTCGCCGCCTTGCCGAATGCAGGCGAGGGTAATCCGTACAAGGATATGGGCCTGTCACGCAACGCCATGTGCCCCTGCGGCTCGGGCGAGAAGTACAAGCACTGCCACGGCGCGGCGGGGTAAATAGCGAACCTCCCCGGCACGGGGAGGGGGACCATGCAAAGCATGGTGGAGGGGTGCGCGCCGTTTGGCGTAACTTCGCGGGGCGAGTGAGATGGGGCCGGTGCCCCCCCACCACCTGCGGTGGTCCCCCTCTCCGTGCCGGGGAGGAATAAAATGACCTGGTTGCCACCTGCCTTCTTTGCCACCGCCCTGCTTTACGCCTCGGTCGGGTTTGGCGGTGGCTCGACTTACAATGCGCTGCTGGCCCTCGCTGGGTTTGACTATCGGCTGCTGCCGATCGTCAGCCTGGCCTGCAATGTGCTGGTGGTCAGCGGGAGCACGATTCGCTTCGCCCGCTCCGGCGTGGTCCCGTGGCGGCGTGCCTTGGTGCTGGCGCTGATCGCTGCACCACTGGCCTATCTTGGCGGACTGACCCCAATCAAACAGGCGACCTTCCTGGTCCTGCTCGGACTGAGCCTGGTTGCTGCGGGCTTGGCCCTACTCGCACCGCGCGCACCGGACGGCACTGGCGAGCCGACTGCACTTGCCAAATGGATGCCACTGGCGGTGGCGCCGCTGGGATACCTTGCCGGACTGGTCGGGATCGGCGGCGGGATATTCCTCGCCCCGCTGCTCCATTTCACCCGCTGGGCAAATGCCCGCGCGATCGCGGCGACCACCAGCCTGTTTATTTTGATCAACTCGCTGAGCGGTCTGGTCGGCCAGCTCACCAAGAATGGCACTGATGCGTTTTCAGCAGCGCTGGGCGATGCCCTGCCGCTGCTGGTTGCGGTAGTGCTGGGCGGCCAGCTCGGCAGCTTGCTGGCGCTGCGCTGGCTCCCTGAGCGGGTGATCCGCATGCTCACTGCCGCGCTGACCATCTGGGCCGGCGGTCAGCTGCTTTATCGCCAGTGGTTTTGAAAAACTGGCTCCCCGAGTTGCACTGCCCGAACCGCAGAAATCCGCCATTTTATTTGGCGCACCACCCCATATTCAGCTCTCGAAAGCCGCAGGCTCCCGTGCCGTTTGGCGCACCTTTTCGGCATCCCAATCGGGCAAATCGAGAAATCGCGGAGTGCTGAGCGTGAATAAATATATAGTGCGATAGCGTTCGTCCCATCGTACGCAGGCTTGCCCAGGAGGAATGCATACGCCCAACAAAAGACCGGCTAAGGTTCTAGGTTATGCGAGGTGATCAGCGCGTTCAGCTTTTCGATAGATGGATGGAGATGTGCAGTGGAAACAGCGCAGATTGAAATGCTCCGGCGCAGGTCGGCCTATTGGGCTGACTATGGAAAGGCTGCCCAGGCCGAGGTCTCAACTCTGTCCAGGTGGCTAAATGCATCGCTGCTCGCGATAAACGGAGCCGCAAGTCTGGCAGTCGCAAGCGCGGCCCAGAAAATTGATGGCCTGAGGCCTGCTGGTTTGCTGTTCTTTGGCGGAATTGTAGCAGCAATGTTTGCAGCTTGGTTCAACCAGTTTCTCACCGACCGTTTCATCTCGCCGGCCGCGAACTTTGCCGAGTACTTTGCAGACTCGGTCGTGAAACGTGAACTCGACCCCGAAAGGGAAGAAAGCCTTAATGCAACGGTTCGTAAGCTGAGAGGATGGTCCTGGGTAGGACCGGCCGCGGGGTTCATTTCGTTTATCTTAGCGGCGATTGGGGCGTGCGATCTCGCCAATACATTGGATGAGTCAAGCGCGGACAAGATCAGCATCTGCAGGCCGCTCGAGCGTGATATGCTGACCAGCAGCGCGACCCACGGAGAAAGCATGGAGCGCTTTAAGGCGCTCGGTTGCGGCAGTTGAGCTGAGCTAAACCCAAGGGAGAGGAAATGGCTATTGACGTACAATTCGTATGGGGGATCGCAGCTGCGATAGGGTTGATCGAACTTTCGGCACTGGTTTCTGAAATTTCTGCCTCGAAGCACCTTCTAGTAAAACTGGAAGAGCGGGGGCGGGACATCGAATATAAGTTACACTGCCTCCAGCAGACCATCGATGGCATTGCTGGCTCCGTCGACGGCGTCGAGCAGAACACCCGCTCCTAACAGAGCAGCAGCTGCGCGAGCGAATTACTGGGATCGACGTTCTGGAGACCGATGCCCGCCGGATTTTCGGGCGCAGGTCGAGTCTTTGCGACCCGTCGATCCAAGCTTAGAGTTCTTGCCCGGCGCTGCCAAAAAACGGCGGACACGAGACATCAAGGCATTTGATGCAAACGAAATAACGACTAATCCAAGTCAATCTTGGGGAAGCGCATTCATGCACAAGAACTTATTCGAAGCTCGCGTCGCGCAGAGGTTCAGCGATACCAAGCTTGCTTGGACAGTACAGGTGAGATCGCTCAAAGCTGAGCTCGGTAAGTCTGGGAACTTTGGCGGCTCAGTTGGAGTCGAAATGGCGATGGGCGCCTTCGTGGTGTTGCTGCCCCCAGCTGTTTTGGCGCTGCTTTCCGAAATTGTTGCAAACGAAAACGGGCGAGGCAGGACGTGGAAATGGGCACACGGAGAGGTTGACCGGCAGCTCGCCGTTTTCGACGATGTACGGGAACAAGCAATTGGGATGATGTGGCGGGGCGCGGAAGCGCAATGCCCTGATTTTTCGTCAATTTTCAACTTGGCGATAACTAGGGCAAAGGCGGATATCTCGGCTCACGCTGCCAACTGGACAGCGCCGCCCCCGCGACCGTTCAATGAACGCTATCCCGTTGGATACGCGCTGTTGATGTTGGCACTGGGCGGTTTGTTGGGAGCCTTGCTAGAACCGCTCAAGCACAGCGCGTCGAACAGCGAAAAATGTTCAACGCCGCAAAAGTAGCTAGTTCCGTAAAAATTCCGCTCGTCAGGGTCCGCTAACCCTTTCCGATGTCACCACTGCGGACCTCGTCGAAGCTGCGGAGGAATACCTCTGCGTACATCTGACGGATAGGTTCTGGAATATCCGAGGCTGACAGATTGGACTCCCTAGCAAACCGCTTTAGCAGACGGATCTTTGCAACGTCCGAGCCGATCCCGTCCATTGAATAGAGGGCGAACCATTCGTCGCAAAGTGCGATCAGCAGGGCTAGTTCAAGCTTCTCATGTTCCACAAAGCATTCCTCTGTCTCAGTTATGTTTCGACGCTCTTAAGAGAGTCCGGCGCATTTGGATCCGTTAACAATGTAATCCGGGGCGCCAACTCTCCATGGTTGAACGCCAGCTACTAGCGAACGTTTCGCGAGCTGTGGACAAAAATCGTTGAATTTGAGTGGCTTAGATGACTCTATCGAGCGGTAAAGAATATCTAATTAAATCAATGGGTTACAATTGGCGCACTTTTTAAATTTTGGTGCGCCAAAAGTCGCCGTAAGCATCTGAAAAATAAGGATTTTTTTTCAGATGCTGGCTCCCCGAGTTGGATTCGAACCAACGACCAAGTGATTAACAGTCACCTACTCTACCGCTGAGCTATCGGGGAGCGGTCCTTGCGGACAGGGGTGGGCCTATACCAGCGCGATTCGGTTTGGCAAGCCGCTCTCGCGCTAAAACTGGAACTGTTCGGCAAAAATCCGCTCTTCAAGCGTCTTGCCCGGATCGAACAGCAGGGTGAGCTGGCGTTCGCGGTCGGCGCGAACCTTGACCACGTGGATATCGCGCACTTCGCGCTGGTCGGCCACTGCGGCGACCGGGCGCTTGTCCGGGTCGAGCACGCGGAATTCGATTTCGTAATGATCGGGAATGATCGCCCCGCGCCAGCGCCGCGGGCGGAACGGGCTGATCGGGGTCAGCGCCAGCATGTTTGAGCCAAGCGGCAGGATCGGACCGTTGGCAGACAGGTTATAGGCGGTCGAGCCGGCCGGGGTCGCCACCAGGATACCGTCGCAGAACAGTTCGGCGATCCGCACCTTGGCGTTGACCGCGATCTCCAGTCGGGCGGTCTGGCGGGTTTCGCGCAGCAGCGACACTTCGTTGATCGCGGCGAACTTGTGCTGTGCACCGCTGCCGGTCTTGGCAATCATCTCCAGCGGATTGACCGCCAGAGGCCGCGCCCGCGCAACCCGTTCGGCTAGCGAGCGGCTGCTTTTCTGGCGGTTCATCAGGAAACCGACGGTGCCAAGGTTGATCCCGTAAGCGGGGATAACCCGGTTCGCGTCGATCATCTGGTGCAGCACGTGAAGCATGTGACCGTCACCGCCCAGCACCACTGCGACCTCGGCCTCGGCCAGCGGCACGAAGCTATGCAAATCATGCAGCATCGCCGCCGCCTCTTGCGCGCGGGGCGTGTCCGATGCCAGCAGGGCGAGGCGTGCGGGATTGCTCATGACCGGGGAATAGGGGGCGTACGGCCTCGCGGCAACGGTTTGCTTAGCGTGCAGCCCAATTCGCCAAAGCCTTGCTGCTCATCGCTGGGGCAAATAGGAAGCCTTGGCACAGCGCAACACCTTGCTGGGCGAGCAAAGCGCGCTGTTCCTCGGTTTCAACTCCCTCGGCGATTACGGTGAGGCCGAGCTCGCGGGCCATGTCGATCACGCTGCTGACGATGATCCGGGCCTTGGCGCAGCCGGCAATGTCCTGCGTGAAAGCTCGATCAAGCTTGAGCGTGTCCACCGGCAACGCCTTGAGGTAAGCAAGGCTGGAATAGCCGGTGCCGAAATCATCAATGGCGATGTGCAAGCCTTGTTCGCGCAATCCTTGCAGGACTTGCGCCGCCCGGTTCAGGTCTTCAATCAGCCCGGCTTCGGTGATCTCTAATGTCAGACGGTCAGCCGGGAAGCCGGTGCTCCGCAGCCGTGCCAGCTTGTCGTCAGCGAAGCGCTGTTCGGCGATGTCGTGGCTGGTCACGTTGACCGACAGCCGGAGCGCGTCTAGCGGCGGGCGCCACTTTGCGGCCAGCGCCAGCGCGCGGTCCTGGATGTGACGTGACAATGCGGCAATTGTGCCCGAACGCGCAGCGATGTCGAACAGGCGATCCGGGCCGAGCTCGCCCAGGTCAGGGTGTTGCCAGCGCGCCAGTGCTTCGACGCCCACCGGGGCGCCGCTGGCGATTTCGACCTGCGGCTGGAATACGACCTCGATCTCGTTCCGGGCCAGCGCGCTCTCCAGATCGGCCAGACGGCGGACTATCTGGGGCTTTGCGGCAGGCTGGCGGCGCTCGGTCATCTGTTCACGCATACCAGACATGCAGTTAACGTTGTCCTCATTTGCGCGCCTGTGCCTTGCGCGCGATGGCGCTCAATCCCTTGGTCAGCTGGAACAACCCGTGCAGCCGCGCCTCGGCATTGGCCCAGACGCGGGTTACGACGATCTTGTGATCGGGGCGCAGCTTGATCGTGCCCGCCAGCCGCTCGGCGTAGGCAATCAGGCCCCCAGGATCGGGGAAGCTGTCGCCATGGAAGCTGACTAGCGTACCCTTCGCGCCGACATCGATCTTGGCGATATTGGCCTCGATCGCCTGGCGCTTAATCTCGATCAGCTTGATCAGGTTCGCGGTCGGCGCGGGAAGCGGGCCGAAGCGGTCGATCATTTCGGCTGACAGGCTTTCGATCTCGGCATTGTCCTGCGCGTCGTTGAGGCGGCGGTAAAGCGCCATGCGTACCGCGAGATCGGGCACGTATTCCTCGGGGATCATGATCGGCGCATCGACGGTGATCTGTGGATTGAGCGCGTTGCGCTCGCGCGCCAGACCCAGCTCGCCCGCCTTGGCCGCCAGGATCGCGTCTTCAAGCATCGACTGGTAGAGCTCGAAGCCGACCTCGCGAATGTGGCCTGACTGCTCGTCGCCCAGCAGATTGCCCGCGCCGCGGATGTCGAGATCGTGGCTGGCAAGCTGGAAGCCGGCCCCCAGGCTATCGAGATCACCCAGCACCTTGAGCCGCTTTTCGGCCACTTCCGAAAGCTGGGTATCAGCCGGCGTCGTCAGGTAGGCATAAGCGCGCAGCTTCGACCGGCCGACCCGCCCGCGCAGCTGGTAAAGCTGGGCAAGGCCGAAGCGGTCGGCGCGGTGAATAATGATCGTGTTAGCGCTCGGGATATCGAGGCCCGATTCGACGATGGTGGTTGAAACCAGCACTTCGTAGCGCTTCTCGTAGAAGGCACTCATCCGCTCCTCGACCTCGCTTGGCACCATTTGTCCGTGAGCGGAGACGGCGCGGACTTCGGGGACGAAATCGCGCAGCCATTGCTCGACCGCTTCCATGTCGGCGATCCGCGGCACCACGATGAAGGTCTGCCCGCCGCGGTGATGTTCGCGCAGCAAGGCCTCGCGCATGACCATCGCGTCCCATTCCATCACATAGGTGCGCACCGCGAGGCGGTCGACCGGCGGGGTCTGGATGGTGGAAAGCTCACGCAGTCCCGACATCGCCATCTGCAGGGTGCGCGGAATCGGGGTGGCGGTGAGGGTCAGCATGTGGACGTTGGTCCGCAGCGCCTTCAAGGTTTCCTTGTGGGTGACCCCGAAACGTTGCTCTTCATCAACGATTACAAGGCCAAGCTGCTTGAAGCTGAGGCTTTTTGCGAGCAGCGCATGGGTGCCGATAACCACATCAACGGTACCGTCGGCCAGCCCCGCCTTGGTGAGCTTGGCCTCCTTGTCGCCGACCAGCCGTGACAGCCGCCCGATCTTGAGCGGGAACCCGGCGAAGCGCTCGACAAAGCCCGAATAATGCTGGCGCGCCAGCAGCGTGGTCGGCGCGACCACCGCGACCTGATGCCCGGCCATCGCCGCGACGAAGGCGGCACGCAAGGCAACCTCGGTCTTGCCGAAACCGACATCGCCGCAGACTAGCCGGTCCATCGGCTTGCCCGCCGCCAGATCGGCCAGCACGTCGTCGATCGCCGCATCCTGATCGTCGGTTTCCTGCCACGGAAAGCGTTCGACGAACTGATCATAGCTGGCCTGATCGGGCTCCAGCACTGGGGCATGGCGCAGCGCGCGCAGCGCCGCGGTCTTGAGCAATTCGTGCGCAATCGCGCGGATGCGTTCCTTGAGGCGGCTCTTGCGCTTCTGCCAGCCTTCACCGCCGAGCCGGTCAAGTGCGGTAAATTCGTTGTCGCTGCCATAACGGCTGAGCACGTCGATATTTTCGACCGGCACATAGAGCTTATCGCCGCCGGCATATTCCAGCATCACGCAGTCATGCGGGCTTTGGCCGACCTGGATCGACTGCAAGCCGCCGTAGCGCCCGATCCCGTGTTCGAGATGTACCACCAAGTCACCGGGCGTCAGCGCAGCCAGTTCAGCCAGAAACGCATCGGCACCCTTGCGCCGCTTCTTGCGCCGCACCAGCCGGTCACCGAGGATGTCCTGCTCGGTGACCAGTTCCATCTCGGCATTGGCAAAGCCGTTTTCGAGCGGCAGGACGATCGCGGTGACCGCGCCCTTCTCGGCCACGCCCAGCGCTTCCTGCCACGTCCCGGCGGGGGCCGGGGCGGGGCGGATCGCCTCACCCAGAATCGCGCTGATCCGGGCCCGGCTGCCTTCCGAATAGGCGGCAATCAGCGCTTTCTTGCCCTGCGCGGCCTGCCCCTGAAGATAGCGCGCGGCGGCTTCGTAGACGTTATCACCGCGGGCCCGCTCGGGCGCGAAATCGCGGCCGCCGGAAAAGCCGAGGTCGATCACCTTGGCGCTGCCGGGCTGCGAGAAGATATCGGTGCGATGGACCGGATGGCCGGTCATTTGCGTATCGAGTTCGGCCCGGGTCAGATACAGCGCCAAGGGTTGCAGTGGGCGATAGCTGCCCACGGCCTTGCCCGACGTTTCGGTGCGGCTGGCGTAGTAATCTGCGATATCGCCCAGCCGCTCATCGGCCGAACCGAGCGCCGCGCTGTCGATCAGCATCAAGTCTTTGGCGGCAAGGTGGTCGAACAGCGTGAACAGCTTGTCCTCGAACAGCGGCAGCCAATGCTCCATCCCTGCGAGCCGGCGCCCGTCGCTGACCGCCTGATAGAGCGGATCGGACGTGGCATTGGCTCCGAACAGGTCGCGGTAACCGCTGCGGAAGCGCTTCACGCTCGCTTCGTCGAGCAGGGCCTCGCTCGCCGGGAGCAGCAGGTGCTCGGTGATCGTCCCGGTCGAGCGCTGGGTGTTGGGGTCGAACAGCCGCAGCGTTTCGAGCTCATCGCCGAAGAAATCAAGTCTGAGGCCGCTGCCGAGCCCGGACGGATAGATATCGAAGATCGAGCCGCGCACTGCATATTCACCGGCATCGGCCACCGTGTCGGTGCGGCTGTAGCCTTGCCGCTGGAGCAGCTCGATCAAGCTTTCTCGCGGGATCTCCATGCCCGTCTTGAGCAGCCGGACGTTCTCGCGCACGCGAAACGGGCTGACCACGCGCTGGAGCACGGCATTGATCGTGGTGACGAACAGTTGCGGGCCGCCAGCGGGCGTTTGAAGCCGGTGCAGCGCGGCCAGCCGCCGCGCGCTGATCGCCAACGCCGGGCTGGCCCGGTCATAGGGCAGGCAGTCCCATGCGGGGAATGAAATGACCTCGATCTCGGGCGCGAAATAGGCAGCGGTATCGACGATGGACTGCATGCCGGATTCGTCCGGCGCGATGAACACCGCGCGGGCTTTGGTGGCGCGGGCCATGTCCGCCAGCACCAGCGGCTGCGCCCCGCGCGGCAAGGATGCCAGCGTCAGCGGGGTGGTGGAGGACAGGATAGAGGCAAAATTTGGCATGGCTTTGGCAACGGCGATTGCCCCGCGGGCAAAATCTGCGCCAGCGGGGTGGGAAGGTCAGCGCGCCTTAGCGCGGCAATCCCGCGCTGTCAGCGCGGGATTTTCACAAAATCGAGTTTGCGGAAAGCGTCTATCTGCGCCCCGGCATATTCCGGCGGGATCGCCTGCGTACCCAGCGCCCAGGCCATCACATCGACATCGTCTTCATCGAGCAGCGCCTCGAACCAGGCCATCTCGGGTTCGGTCCAGTTGGCGTGGTGGGCGTCGAAGAAGCAACCGATCATGTAATCGGCTTCGCGGGTGCCGCGGTGCCAGGCGCGGAACTTCAGGCGATTGAGGCGGTCGGTGTGGTCCATCGGCCCTGCCGCTAGGCCGCGGCAAGGCCGATGGCAAGCGGTCAGACAGGTTCGCGCAGCGCTTCGATAAGCTCACTCGGCTGCCGGCCCGACATCGACTTGTTGATTTCGCCGAGCAGGGCCTGCTGGGTCAGCTTGTGATAGTGTTTGCGCAGTTCGCCCAGCGTGCGCGGGGCTGCGAAGACCACCAGATCGGTAACCTTGTGGCTCAGCACCTGCTGGTTGAGCCATTCGACCGCAGCAATTGCGTGCGCATCTTCGTCGGCCTGATGGCCGCCCGGATTGCCTGAACTCGAATGGTGGCTGCCCGCCGAATGGTTGCTCGCGTCAAGCTTGGGGCTGTCTTCCGGGCTCAACTCGGGCTCGGCTTCGGTGCCGGTGTTGCGGTAAATCTCGAAGGTGGCGCCGTCGATCACTGCGACCAGGGCGTGATGGGGTATCAACATGATATTCTCCTGCAAGCGAGTGCTTGTCATGGGCACAACGCACGAGATGCCCGGAAAGTCCGCCGCTCCATTTCGCCAGCTTGGCAGCTCTGCCGACAGGTTGTCTTTGGCCTGGGTCAACTCGCCGCAGACCCGCCAATGCACCAGACCGTGCTGGAACGATCCGATTGGCCCAAGCGTTCCGGTCAGACATCCGAATTTCCAGGAGCACTTCGATGATCGAGCTTTGCAAACTGCCTTACGATTACGCCGCGCTGGAACCGGTAATCTCAGCCGAGACGATGCGATTTCATCATGACAAACACCACGCCGCTTACGTCAAGAAGGCCAACGAACTGGCCGACAAGGCCGGCCTTGCAGAGCTTTCAGTCGAGGACATGGTGCGCGAGGCGAAAGCGCGCGGCGAGACCAAGCTCTACAACAATGCTGCGCAAGTGTGGAACCACGGCTTCTTCTGGCAATCGATGACCGGAGATTCGCTGGAGCCGGTGGGCGATCTCGCAGCCGCGATCAATTCGAACTTCGGCGATCTGGCGACGCTCAAGGCGCGTTTCGTTGAAGAAGGCGTCGCGCATTTCGGCTCGGGCTGGGTCTGGCTTGTGGCGCACGGGCAAAAGCTTCAAGTGATGAGCACGCACGATGCAGCCGACTTCCTCGACAGCCCCGATGCAACGCCGCTGCTGGTCTGCGATGTCTGGGAACACGCCTATTACCTCGATCACCAGAACGACCGCGAAGGCTTTCTGAACAGCTGGTTTGATGGCCTGGCCAACTGGCAATTCGCCGCCATCCAGTTCGAAGCGGCGCGCGTGGGGGAACCTGGATACGTCTATCCGCATCTTGCCCACGCGCACGCCTGACCCGACTGGCTGCAACTTCGGCCGCAGCTTTCGGGATGCGCTGCCCTTCATCGCCTGCTAGCGAGCCGATGAAGGGGAGGGCCAGCAGTTGCCAGATATCGAGACCGCCGGAGACGCGCTTGCACCGCTGGCAATCGCTGCGGCACAGGGCGAGGCATACCGGCGCCGCATCGCTGCCGCTGCGACCACTCCGGTGGACACCTATGGCGAGGTACTCGCCAGGTTCGCCGGCCCGCTGCCCGAACAAGGCAGCGACGGCGAGAGCATTATTCGCGAGCTGATCGACAAAGCGGAAAGCGGAATCCGCGCGACCACCGGGCCGCGTTTCTTTGGCTGGGTGATCGGTAACTCGCACCCCACGGGGGTCGCGGCAGACTGGCTGACCTCGGCCTGGGGGCAAAACGCTGCCAATGTCGTCGCCGCGCCAGCAGCGAGTGCGGTTGAGGCGGTTGCCTGCGAATGGCTGCTCGACCTTCTGGGGCTGCCTGCCGAAGCATCCGTAGGCGTCGTTTCGGGCGCTACAGTCGCGAACTTCGTCTGCCTTGCCGCTGCGCGCAGCGAAGTGTTGCGCCGCGCCGGCTGGGACGTGGAAAGCGACGGCCTGTTCGGCGCGCCCGAAGTTCGCGTGCTGATCGGTGCCAATGCCCATGCGACGGTCTTTTCCGGGCTCAAGTATCTCGGGCTTGGGGCCAAGCGCGTGCGGACGGTTGCAACCGACGATCTGGGTCGCATTCTGCCAGCCGATTTCGCGCTCGCCTTGAGCGAATATGCCGGTCCGACCATCGCGATCGCGCAATCCGGGCAGATCTGCACCGGGGTCAGCGATCCGTTCCTTGAACTGGCCCCGCTGGCCAAGGCGGCCGGGGCGTGGCTCCATGTCGATGGCGCGTTCGGCATGTGGGCCAATGCTTCGCCGGCGCTCAAGCACCTGACCGCCGGGATCGAGCAGGCCGATTCGTGGGGGACTGACGGGCACAAATGGCTGCAGACACCCTACGACTGCGGGTTCGCTATCGTCCGCGATGCCGAGGCGCACCGCCGCGCGATGGCGGTTTCAGCAAGTTACCTGCCGCCCGCAAGCGATCTGGAGCGCGATCCTTCGACCTATGTCCCCGAACTGTCGCGCCGGGCGCGCGGGTTCTCGGTCTGGGCCATGCTTAAGCAGCTCGGCCGGACCGGGGTGGCGGCGATGGTCGAACAGGATGTGGCGGTCGCGCAGCAGATGGCTGCAGGGATAGCGGTCATTCCCGGGGTGGAACTGATCTGCCCCGCGGAACTCAACCAGTTCATGATTCGGTTTGGGGCCGGGCTGTCGGCTGAGGAGGGAGACCACCTGACCTTAGCCACGGTCGCGCAAGTGCAAGAGGACGCGGTGGCCTTCATCGGCGCATCGCAATGGCGCGGGCGCTGGGTGATGCGGATTTCCGTCTGTTCGATTGCGACCACGCCAGAGGATGGTGCGATCACCGTGGAAGCGGTGCGAGCTGCGTGGGAGACTGTGCAAGCCTGCCGCTAGTCTCTATCAACCCGGCCATGCGTCCTGAGCGGCTCAATTCCCTGTTTGTGTCGGCCGACAGCCTGAAGGGCGTCGGCGCCGCAGTGGCGCGCCCGCTGGAACGGCTCGGCCTGACCCGGGTCAAGGACTTCGCGTATCACTTACCCGACCGCTTTGTTGAGCGCCGCGCGGTGGCGGACCTCGATGAAGCGAGTGTCGGCGATAACATCGTTATTGCACTGACCGCGACCGATTACCGCGCTTCGCCCGGGCGCGGGCCGCTGCGGGTTCTGGCGCAGGATGCTGCGGGCAATATCTGCGCAGTGACCTATTTCGGGCGCAATTCGGGCTGGGGCAAGAAGCAGCTTCCGCTCGGCGAAAAGCGCTGGATCGCCGGGCGCCTCGACCAGTATGGGCAGATGTTGCAGATCGTCCACCCGGACCATGTCGTGGAAGACAGCGCGGGGCTGTCGGGCCAGCTGACCGAGCCGGTCTACGCATTGTCCGACGGGCTGACTCAGGGACGCACTGCCGCACTGATCCATCAAGCGCTCGAAACGGTTCCAGAGCTGCCCGAATGGATCGAACCGGCGCTGGCCGACAAGATGCACTGGCCGCGCTGGCGCGATGCACTGACGCTGGCGCACAAGGGTGAGCATCCCGCCGCGCGCGATCGGCTGGCTTACGATGAACTGCTCGCCAACAGTCTGGCGCTGCTGCTGGTCAAGAACGCCAACCGCGCGCACGTCGGCACGCCACTCCAAGGTGACGGCAAGCTGCGCGCGCGGCTGCAACTGCCGTTTGCCCTGACCGGCGCGCAACAGCGCTCGATTGCCGAGATTGAGGGCGATATTGCGCAGTCGGCGCCGATGCTGCGGCTGCTGCAGGGCGATGTCGGCTCGGGCAAGACCGCGGTGGCGGTCGAGGCGATGCTGATCGCGGTTGAGGCGGGAGCGCAGGCGGCTTTGCTCGCCCCCACCGAAATCCTTGCGCGCCAACATTATGAAACGATCAGCCGCATGCTCGCCCCGACCGGGGTGACCGTCGCGCTGCTGACCGGGCGCGACAAAGGCCGCGCGCGTGAGGCGATCCTGATGGGCTTGCTCGATGGCTCGATCCAAATCGCGATCGGCACGCACGCGATCTTTCAGGATGCGGTGGCTTACAAGAACCTCGCCTTGGTGGTGATCGACGAACAGCACCGCTTCGGGGTCAGCCAGCGTCTGATGCTCGCGCAGAAGGGCAAGCGCACCCCGCATTGCCTGGCGATGACCGCGACCCCGATCCCGCGCACGCTGACGCTGGCGCAGTATGGCGAAATGGACGTCAGCCGGATCGACGAGATGCCGCCCGGCCGCCAGCCGATTGACACCCGCGTGGTCGCGCTGGAGCGGATCGGCGATGTGATCGGTGCGCTGGACCGGCATCTGGCCGGTGGCAGCCAGGCCTATTGGGTTTGTCCAATGGTGCGCGAACTCGAAACCGAAGACATTGCTGCCGCCGAGGCCCGCCATGCCGCACTCAAGGCCCGGTTCGGCGATACGGTGGCGCTGGTCCACGGCCAGCTTCGCCCCGAGGCCAAGGATGCCGCGATGGATCGTTTCGTGCGCGGCGAGGCCAAGCTGCTGGTCGCGACCACGGTGATCGAGGTCGGGGTCGATGTGCCCGCTGCGACGCTGATGGTGATCGAACAGGCCGAACGGTTCGGGCTGGCGCAGTTGCATCAATTGCGCGGCCGGGTCGGGCGGGGCAGCGGGGCCAGTACCTGCCTGCTGCTACGCGGCGCGATGCTGAGCGAAACCGCCAAGCGCCGGCTCGCCCTGATGCGCGAAACGCAGGACGGATTCCGGATCGCGGAGGAAGATCTTGACCTGCGCGGCGGAGGCGAATTGCTCGGCACGCGCCAGTCAGGCGAAGCGGCGTTCCGCGTTGCCAGCCTTGAGCAAATCCAGCGCTTGTTGCCGATCGCGCATGACGACGCGCGGCTGCTGATCGAGCGTGATGGCGGCCTCAAGGGCGAACGCGGCGAAGCGGCGCGGCTGTTGCTCTACCTGTTTGAGCGCGACTGGGGCGTGCAATTGCTGCGCGGCGGATAGCGAACCGCCACAGCTCCCGGCGGGCTCAATCCGACAGGGAAATCCGTGGCGATTCTGGCTCCGCTCGGGGCGGAGTTCCCGGCATTGGAATTCTCTTGATAGCAACCGCGAAACGCAATTGGCCGCGCTTGGTTCCCGCGCGCCCTTGCGATGCAACGCCAGCCATGCGACCAGCGCCTGCCATGGTTGCCAGCACCTTTGAACTGTTCAAGATCGGCGTCGGGCCGTCTTCGTCGCACACGATGGGGCCGATGACCGCAGCGGCCGATTTCGTAGCCGCATTGGGCGCGCATCTGGATGAAGTGACGCGCGTCGAAGTGCGGCTTTACGGCTCGCTGGCGCTGACGGGCAAAGGCCACGCGACCGATCGCGCGATGCTGCTCGGACTATCAGGTGAGCGGCCGGCGACGATCTGCCCCGACGCGGCTGAAGCGCTGGTCACCGAAATTCGCCGCACCGGAGGCTTGCAGCTGGCAGGAGCGCACCCGATTGCCTTCTACGAAGCGCGCGACCTGCTGTTCCTCCAACGCGAACGCCTGCCCGGCCACAGCAACGGCATGCATTTCGCCGCGTTCCGGGCCGATGGCGGACTGCTGGCTGAACGAACCGCCTATTCGATCGGCGGCGGCGCGGTGGTGATCGATGACGCGCCGCGCAACGATCCGGGCGAGGGGGTATGGGACGCGCCGTTCCGCTTTTCGTCAGGCGATGAATTGCTCAAACGCTGCGCCGAGACCGGACTGAGCATCGCGCAAGGCATGCGCCGCAATGAAGAATCGCTCCATTCGGTGGAGGAGATTTCGGCACGGCTCGGCGCCATTCGCGCGGCTATGAATGATTGCATCGAGCGCGGCATGGCGCAGGGCGGCGTGCTTCCGGGCGGTCTTGGGGTGAAGCGCCGTGCGCCAACGATCCTCGCCATATTGCGCGACCGGCAGGAGCGGGCGCTGGCCGATCCGCTCTCAGTGATTGACTGGATCAACCTGTGGGCGCTGGCAGTGAATGAAGAGAACGCCGCCGGTGGCCGGGTTGTCACCGCACCGACCAATGGCGCGGCCGGAATCGTCCCGGCGGTGCTGCGGTATTACGAGCGGTTTGCGCCCGGGGCCTGCACCGCCGGGGCGGATGACTTCCTGCTCACCGCCGCGGCAATTGGCTCGCTGTTCAAGGAGAACGCCTCGATCTCGGGCGCCGAAGTCGGCTGTCAGGGCGAGGTTGGGGTGGCCTGCTCGATGGCTGCCGCGGGGCTTGCCGCAGCGCTGGGCGGGACGCCCGAGCAGGTGGAAAACGCCGCTGAGATCGGGATGGAGCACAACCTTGGCCTGACCTGCGATCCGGTTGGCGGGCTGGTCCAGGTGCCGTGTATCGAGCGCAACGCGGTTGGCTCGATCAAGGCGGTTGAAGCGGCGCGCCTGGCTTTGCTCGGCGATGGCACTCACCGGGTCAGTCTCGACCAGGTGATCGAAACGATGCGCAAGACCGGGCTCGACATGAGCGACCGCTACAAGGAAACTTCGCTGGGCGGGCTGGCGGTGAACGTGGTGGAGTGTTGATGGAACAGGGTCCGATCCGCCTGCTGGTGAGTGATATCGACGGTACCCTGGTGCGCCGCGACAAGGGGCTGCCGGAGGAGAACGTAAAGGCGATCCGCGCTGCAGTGGCGCGCGGGCTCAAGGTCTCGCTGATCTCGGCGCGGCCGGCGGCGGGGATCTTGCCGATTGCTGCGGAGCTGGGGCTTGAGGGACCGTTCGGGGCTTTCAATGGCGGCACGATCTTCACTGCCGCTGGCGGCGAGACATGTTCGGCGCAAGTGCCACCGGACATCGCGCGGCAGCTCATCGATCTGTACGCCAGCGCCGGGGTGACCATCTGGTTCTTTGCTACGAACCGCTGGCTGACTACCGATCTCGCCAATTCCCACACCCCGCGCGAAGTGCTCTCGTCAGGCCTCCAGCCCGAGGCGGTGACCGACTTTGCCGCCTACCTCGATGATGCCGACAAGGTGGTGGCGGTGTGTGACAATCCGGTCGAAATGACAGCGATCGAGACACGGGCACGCGAGCTGGTCGGGTCGGAGGCAACGCTGGTCCGTTCGCAGGATTATTACCTCGATTGCACAGCATTGGCGGCCAACAAGGGCGATGGCGTAACCCGGCTCGCCGAGATGTGTGGTGTCCCGCTCGCTGAAGTCGCCGTGATCGGTGACCAGGCTAACGATATTGCGATGTTCCGCCGCGCGGGCCTCGCCATCGCGATGGGCCAGTCGAACACTGCGGTGCAGGCCGAGGCTGATTGTATTGCTGCGAGCAATGAGGACGCGGGCGTGGCCGATGCCCTGCGCCGCTTCGTACTGCCGCGTTTACCGCAGACTTAGGAACGATGTGGTCGGGGAAAGAGGATTCGAACCTCCGGCCCCTGCCTCCCGAAGACAGTGCTCTACCAGGCTGAGCTATTCCCCGACCGATCGTTCGCCCTTCCAAGGAGGGGCGAGGCAGGAGCGCGCCTATAAGGGGGCAAGTGCGGGGTGGCAAGCGAGCAATAGCGCGCTAACGTGGTTTCATGGCGACGGCAGCGATTCCCCTTGATTCTCCCCGGAAGCAGCACTGGGAATGGCAGTATCTCGACCTGATGCGGCGCATCTGGGAGCATGGTGACGAACGGATCGATCGCACCGGAGTAGGCACGCGATCAGTGTTTGGCGCGCAGATTCGCTTTGATCTCGCCGATGGAGCGATGCCGCTGATCACCACCAAACGAGTTTACTGGAAGACCGCGACGCGCGAATTCCTGTGGTTCCTGACCGGCGATACCAACATTCGCACGCTGTGTGCCCAAGGGGTTGAAATCTGGACTGACTGGCCACTTGACCGCTACCGCAAAGCCAGCGGCGAAGCGATCAGCCGTGAAGAATTCTCGGCGCGGATCGTCGCCGACGCGGCGTTTGCAGCTGAGTGGGGCGACCTTGGCCCTGTTTACGGCAAGCAGTGGACCGATTGGCCGGTCTATTCGCAAGTGGGCAAAAACTTGTACAAACGCGACACCGGGATCAACCAAGTCGCGCTGTTGGTGGAGAGCCTGCGCACCAACCCCGGCAGCCGCCGCCACATTGTCGAAGGCTGGAATGTCGCCGAGCTCGACCAGATGGCTTTGCCGCCCTGCCACAAGACTTACCAGTTCCACGTTGCCGGCAATCGTCTCAACTGCCTGCTGTACCAGCGCAGCTGCGACGTTGCGCTGGGGCTCCCGTTCAACCTGTGGGGCGCGGCGCTGTTCACGCGGATGCTGGCGCAGCAGTGCGACCTTGAGCCGGGCGAACTGGTCTGGTTGGGCGGCGATACGCATCTTTACCTCAACCATTCCGAACTGGTCGAAGCGCAGTTGGCGCGCGAACCCGGCGGGCGGCCCACGTTGCAGCTGATGCGGCGACCCGAGACGATGTTCGACTACCGGATCGAGGATTTTGTGGTCAGCGATTATACCCCGCAGGCCCCGCTCAGCGCGCCCGTTGCGGTGTAATCGGCGCGATTGACGATGCAACAAGTTTGAAATAATATATCGCTCGATTAGAATAATGCTTCCACACTTTCGGAAGCGGGAGAGCGCTTGATGGCTGACCGGCCTGCCAGTGATGTGACTGCGCGCGGCAACTTGCCGCCGCTCGAACTGCATGTGCCCGAGCCGCCGTTCCGTCCCGGCGATCCGGTCGATTACAGCTATCTCGAAATTCCCGCCGCCGGCATCCTGCCGCGGCCCGACGAAGCTTGCGCGGCCAGCGAAACGCATCCGCTGTGCCAGGGCATGATCCGCGTGCTGGGTGACGATCACCGGGCGGTCGGCGCGTGGGATCCCAAGCTCGATCCTGAGACGCTGCGGCGGATGCTGCGGGTGATGGCGCTGACCCGCGCGTTCGATGACCGGATGTACCGCGGCCAGCGCCAGGGCAAGACCAGCTTTTACATGAAGTGCACCGGCGAAGAGGCCACCAGCGTTGCCTCGGCCTTTGCGCTCGCGGACGACGACATGGTCTTCCCCAGCTACCGCCAGCAGGGCATCTTGATCGCGCGCGGCTATCCGCTGACCGAGATGATCAACCAGATCTATTCGAACCGCGCCGACAAGCTGAAGGGCCGCCAGCTGCCGATCATGTATTCCAGCCGCGAGCATTCGTTCTTCTCGATCAGCGGCAACCTGGCGACGCAATATCCGCAGGCTGCGGGCTGGGCGATGGCCAGCGCGATTAAGGGCGACACCCGCATTGCCGCTAGCTGGATCGGGGAAGGCTCCAGCGCCGAGGGCGATGCCCATGCCGCGTTCACTTTCGCCACCGTGTTCAACGCGCCGGTGGTGTTCAACATCGTCAACAACCAGTGGGCAATTTCGAGCTTTTCAGGCTTTGCCGGGGCCGAACGCGCGACTTTTGCCGCCAAGGCTGTGGGCTATGGGATTGCCGGGCTGCGCGTTGACGGCAACGATGCGCTGGCGGTCTATGCCGCAATGCGCTGGGCCGCCAACCGGGCGCGTTCGAACGGCGGGCCGACCCTGATCGAGCACTTCACCTACCGCGCTGAGGGGCACTCGACTTCGGACGATCCCGGTCAGTACCGCTCGGCGCACGAACGCGAAGAGTGGCCGCTGGGCGATCCGATCATGCGCCTGAAGCGCCACTTGATCGCGCTCGGCGAATGGTCGGAGGACCAGCATGCGGCAATGGACCTTGAACTGATCGAACAGGTCAAGGCGGCGACCAAGGAAGCCGAAAAGAATGGCGTGCTCGGCCACGGGATGCACCACCCGTTCCACACCATGTTCGAGGACGTGTTTGAGGAATTGCCCTGGCACCTTGAGGAACAAGCCGATCAGGCGATCCGCGAGCGGCGAACCAAATGGCCCGAATGGAAAGAAACATGAGCGTGCTCGAAGAAGGCCCGGTCAGCCTCGCGGACGCACCCATACGCCGCCTCAACATGATCGAGGCGATCAACGATGCGCTGTCGGTGATGATGGAGCGCGATTCCAACGTCGTCGTGTTCGGCGAGGACGTCGGCTACTTCGGCGGCGTGTTCCGCGCCACGGCTGGGCTGCAGAAGAAGTTCGGCAAGAACCGCGTGTTCGATACGCCGATCAACGAATGCGGGATCATCGGCGCGGCGGTGGGGATGGGGGCTTACGGCCTGCGTCCGGTGCCCGAAATCCAGTTTGCCGATTACATCTATCCCGGGCTCGACCAGCTTATCTCCGAAGCGGCGCGGATGCGTTATCGCTCGGCGGGCGAATTTACGTCGCCGATCACCGTGCGCTCGCCGTTTGGCGGCGGTATCTTTGGCGGGCAAACTCACAGCCAGAGCCCGGAGGCGCTGTTCACCCATGTTGCGGGGATCAAGACTGTTATCCCCGCAACGCCTTACGACGCCAAAGGCCTGCTGATCGCAGCGATCGAAGACAATGACCCGGTGATCTTCTTTGAGCCCAAGCGGATCTACAACGGCCCGTTCAGCGGCAACTATGACAAGCCGGTCGAACCGTGGGCACGCCACCCCGACAGCGCGGTACCCGAAGGGTATTATTCGATCCCGCTGGGCAAGGCGCGGATTGTGCGCGAGGGCGAGGCAATGACCGTCCTGGCCTATGGCACGATGATCCACGTCGCCGAGGCGGTGCTCGCCGACATGGGTGTGGACGCCGAGATCATCGACCTGCGCACGCTGGTTCCGATCGACATCGAGACTGTGCAAAAGTCAGTGGAGAAAACCGGCAAATGTCTGATCATCCACGAGGCGACGCGGACTTGCGGTTACGGCGCTGAGCTCTCCGCGCTGGTGCAGGAACGCTGCTTCTACCATCTCGAAGCCCCGATCGAACGGGTCACCGGCTTCGACACCCCCTATCCGCACAGCCTTGAATGGGCGTATTTCCCCGGTCCCGTCCGCATCGGCGAAGCGGTCGACCGGCTATTGAAGGCATAATCATGGGCAAATTCACCTTCCGCCTCCCCGACATCGGCGAAGGCATCGCCGAGGCCGAGATCGTCGCCTGGCACGTCAAGGTCGGCGACCGGATCGAGGAAGACGGCCGCGTTGCCGACGTGATGACCGACAAGGCCACGGTCGAGATGGAAAGCCCGGTTTCGGGCGTGGTGCTCGAAGTCGCGGGAGCCGAGGGCGATATGATCGCGATCGGCTCGCCGCTGGTGATTATCGAAACCGATGGCGAGGTTGAGGCGGATGCGCATGGCACACCCGCGGTGGCCGAACGAATCGAGGCGGAAACGCCCGATGCCGGGGATGTGGAGCGGGTGGAAGCTGAGGCCGCGCGAGGTGCTTCGACAGGTTCACCACGAGCGGAAGTGCTTGCAGAACCCAAAACAGAAAAGCCCCAGGCTCCCAACGCCGCTCAGGCTGAGCCTGTCGAAGCCCCCTCGGCATCTACCAAAGTCCTCGCCAGCCCCGCCGTTCGCGCCCGGGCCAAAGACCTTGGCATCGATCTCGCCCAGGTCAAAGCCGCCGAAGATGGCCGCTTGCGCCACGCCGATCTCGACGCGTTCCTCGCCTATAACGCTGGTTCCGGTTTCGGATCAGTCGGGATGCGTGCCAAGGATGAAACCATCAAGGTCATCGGCCTGCGCCGCCGCATTGCCGAGAACATGGCCGCTTCGAAGCGCAACATCCCGCACTTCTCCTATGTCGAGGAATGCGATGTCACCGCGCTTGAGGAACTGCGCGCACAGCTCAATTCAGCGCGTGGGGCCAAGCCCAAGCTGACCATGCTTCCGCTGCTGATCAGCGCGATCTGCCGCACCTTGCCGCAGTTCCCGATGCTCAACGCGCGCTATGACGATGAGGCCGGCGTGGTTCAGCGTTTCGGCACGGTGCACCTCGGCATCGCCGCGCAGACCGACGCCGGGCTGATGGTCCCGGTGATCCGCGATGCCCAGGATAAGAACCTGTGGCAGCTCGCCGCCGAGATCGTCCGGCTCGCCGAGGCTGCCCGCAGCGGCTCGGCCAAGAGTGAGGAACTGTCAGGCTCGACGCTGACCGTCACTTCGCTTGGGCCGCTCGGCGGGGTCGCGACCACGCCTGTGATCAACCGGCCTGAGGTCGCGATCATCGGCCCCAACCGGATCATTGAGCGGCCGATGTTCATTCCCGACGGGATGGGCGGCGAACGCATCGCCAAGCGCAAACTGATGAACATTTCGATCAGCTGCGATCACCGCGTGGTCGATGGCTGGGACGCGGCGAGCTTTATTCAGGCGCTCAAGAAGCTGATCGAAACCCCGGTGCTGCTGCTGGCGGACTAGCAAACAGGAAGAGTCAGGTGAGCGAGGCCGAAACCCAGCTCGATGGTTCCATCGACAAGTTCGATCAAGCCAACCAGCTCCTGATCCGCGATCTGCGGGCGAAATTGCAGGCCCGCTTTCCCACGGCGCATGAACTTGCTTACGACAACTACAACTTCTTCGTGATCGGTTATTGCGCCAACGAACGTCCGTCTAGCGCGATCGTCTCGTTGGTCGCGGATGCCAAGGGCGCGGGCCTATCGTTCTATCACGGAGCAGACCTGGAAGATCCTGAAGGGCTGCTGCTCGGCCAAGGGAGTCAGAATCGCTTCATTCGGCTTCCCTCGGTCGAAGTGCTGGACCAACCCGAAGTTGCGGCACTGATCGACCAAGCTGTTCAGCGCTCCGAATTTCAATTGCCCGAAACTGGCGAGCCGACTTTGGTCATCCGCTCGGTGTCGGCGAAGCAACGGCCACGCCGCCGCGACTGAAGGAGCGACCGTATGACCACCGATCCACGCATTGATTCCTACATCGCCAAGGCGCAGCCGTTTGCGCAGCCGATCCTGACGCACCTGCGCGCGCTGGTCCACAAAGCGCTGCCGGATGCGGAGGAGACAATCAAATGGGGCATGCCGCACTTCACGTACAAGGGTAAGAACCTGACCGGGATGGCTGCGTTCAAGGCGCACGCCACCTTTGTTATCCATGGTGACGGGCGACAGGGCGACGCGATGGGCCAGTACGGCAAGATCACCAAAGTTAGCGATTTGCCGAGCGACGTCGAACTTACTGCCAAGTTGCGTGATGCCAAGGCGCGGGTCGATACGGCGGGCACCGCGCTCAAGCCGAAGAGCAAACCCAAAACGCCCAAGGCCGAAATTGCCATGCCCGGCGACTTCGCCGCCGAGCTGGCCAAGCTTCACGGCGCGCGCGAGTGCTTCGATGGTTGGGCACCGTCACACCGCCGCGAATACCTCGAATGGATCACCGAGGCCAAGCGCCCGGATACCCGCGCCAAGCGTATCGCTGAGGCCGGGACATGGATCGCCGAGGGCAAGAAGCGGAACTGGAAGTACGAAGGCTGCTGAGGCTTAGCGTACGATCGCGCTGTAGGTGATTTCGCCTGCGCCGCGTGCGGCTTCGCTTGCGGCAACGTGCCAGCGCACATTGGTGACGTCTTCGGGCGTTGCCATCCGGCTGCCCACGCGCATCTGGTCAAGCTTGCCCCAGCTCCTGCCGCCGTCGAGCGAGACTTGCTCGCTGCCATCGGCGCTGCCCTGATAATAGACGCTGCGCGGTAGCGGATTGGTTACGGTGAAGGCGCCGGCCCCGCCCATGCGGGTCCAGCTTACGACATAAATTACGCGGTCGCCGTGCTGCAGCTGACTGGCGGGCTGGAGCATCCGGCCTTTGCCGGGAAGGGCGCGCTCGACATAAACTGCGCTGTCGATTGCCACCAAGGGTGCGGCTATGGCTGGAGCGGCCAGGCACAAGGCCCCGGCAAGCAAGACGATGCTGCGGCGAAGATTCACGAGATTTGCCCCCATCAGGGTCCGCTGCGGGACCGATGACCAAGCTTGTCGCAAACAGAGGCGAAAGAATGGTTAACGCCGCCCTTCGAACACGCCGCAACTTGTGCGTGGGATGGCGTAAAACTGCCATTTCCGAAGGTTTACAGGCTCACGCCGGCAATTGTCGCCAAGCGGTCCGATGCCGGTTGACAGCCCCGGCACGCTGTCCTAGTGGCCCTGCTCCCAAGTGGCTGCGCGGGTGTAGCTCAGTTGGTTAGAGTGCCGGCCTGTCACGCCGGAGGTCGCGGGTTCGAGTCCCGTCACTCGCGCCACTTGGGAATTTTCCTAAAGTCCTGAAC
>JANYEY010000046.1 GCA_025359685.1 Sphingomonadaceae bacterium
GGTTACGCAGGCCGGATCTTTGGGAGCGTCATGAGGACGCTCGGGTCCAGTCTGCCTCTGGCGCGCGGCATGAAAAGAAGGAACCGGGTTCATGAACCTGATCCAGCAGATCGAAGCCGAGGAAATTGCCAAGGCTGCGAAGACCATTCCGGAATTCCGCCCCGGTGACACCGTCCGCGTTGGCGTGAAGGTGGTCGAAGGCGAACGCAGCCGTGTCCAGGCGTACGAAGGCGTGTGCATCGCGCGTTCGAACAAGGGCATCAGCAGCAACTTCACCGTGCGCAAGATGAGCTTTGGCGAAGGCGTGGAACGCGTGTTCCCGATCTACTCGCCGAACATCGACAGCATCACCGTGGTCCGCAAGGGCGTTGTGCGGCGTGCGAAGCTTTATTATCTGCGCGGCCGCACCGGCAAGCGCGCCCGCATCGCCGAGCGCCGCGATCCGCGTCCGGGTGAGTGAGCCACTGGCGCTAAGCGCTTAAAGCAGCTTATGAAGGCGTCCCGGTTGGCCGGGGCGCCTTCTTGCTTTTGGGGACTATCACCTTGCCATGCGTTTGCTTCTCACGCTCCTTGCCGCGACCTGCCTTATCCCCCTGCCAGCTTTTGCCGATGCACCGCCCGTGACCGCGCAGCAGACCGCGACGCCGCTGACCATCGAGCGCGTCTTCGCCAGCCCCAGCCTCAACGGCGCCGTGCCGCGCGGGGTCAAGCTGTCGCCCGATGGGCGCTGGCTGGCCGTGCTGCGCGCCCGCGCTGACGACCGCGAACGCTATGACCTGTGGGGCTTTGACCGCAACAGCGGCAAGTGGACCATGCTGGTCGATTCCAAGGCGCTCGGTTCGGGCAAGGAACTGACCGAGGCCGAGAAGATGCAGCGCGAACGCCAGCGGATCGGCGATCTCAAGGGTGTGGTTAGTTACGACTGGACTGCCGATAGCAAGGCGATCCTGGTACCTCTCGATGGCGACCTGTTCCTTGTCAATCTGGATGGATATGCACGTTTGCTTCCAGCGGCGCGTGGAGAGGTGCTGAATCCCGCTATGAGCCCACGCGGAACGTATGTGTCTTTCGTTCAGGAGCGCGGATTGTGGACCGGCAAGACCGGGGATGCGGTCGCCGCACCGATCACCCCGACCGAGCCCGCCGACACCGTCCACTGGGGTGAGGCCGAATTCGTCGCGCAGGAGGAAATGGCGCGCACCACCGGCTACTGGTGGGCCCCCGACGATAGCCGGATCGCGGTCGAACGGTTTGACGACGCGCCGGTCGGGATCGTCACCCGCACCGCAATCGGGGCGGAGAGCACGAAGACCTTCCAGCAGCGTTACCCGGTGGCGGGCTCGCCAAATTCGCTCGTTTCGCTCCACGTGATGAAGCCCGACGGTTCGGGAGCGGTGAAGGTCGATCTTGGACCCGATCCCGACATTTACCTCGCCCGCGTCGACTGGGCCCCCGATGGGAAGACGCTCTACGTGCAGCGCGAGAACCGCGCGCAAAGCAAGCTCGATATGCTGGAAGTTGATCCTGCCACTGGTGCAGCGCAAGTGCTGTTCACCGAACTGGCAGCGGCGGGCAGCTGGATCAACCTCACCGACAACTACCGGTTCCTCAAGGACGGCAGTCTGATCTGGTGGTCCGAGCGCGACGGGTTCGGACATCTTTATCGGTATCGCCCGAACAACTATCCCGAAAGCCAGTGGCAGCAGCTGACCAGGGGCGACTGGGTTGTGACCGGGCTCGCTGGAGTCGATCAGAAGGCCGGGCGGCTGTACTTTACCGCGACCAAGGGCGATGTCCTCGCGCCGCAGGTCTATTCGCTGGATCTTGCCCATCAGGGCCAGGCAGAGTTGCTGACCGATCCGGCGTTTGCCCATTCCGCCAGTATGGACAAGGCCGGACAGACGCTGCTGATCAGCCGCTCATCGCCCAGCCGGCCACCGCAGGTCTATGCGGCCGACGGCACGGGCAAGCGGATCGCCTGGGTTGAGGAAAACAAGCTCGACGCCGCGCATCCCTATGCGCCCTACCTCGCCAGCCACCGCCCGGCGACGTTCGGCACGATCAAGGCCGCTGACGGGACCGAGCTGCACTGGAAGATGATCACTCCCGTCATGGAGCCGGGCAAACGCTACCCCGTGTTCTTCGAGCATTACGGCGGCCCGCACGCGCAGACCGTGACGCGCGGCTGGGGCGGGGGGCTGGCGCAGGCGATCGTGGCGCGCGGCTATATCTATTTCGAGATCGACAACCGCGGCAGCGCCAATCGCGGGGTCAAGTTCGAGTCAGCCTTGAACCGCGCGATGGGCTCGGTCGAGGTTGTGGACCAGAAAGCCGGGGCCATGTTCCTCAAGGGGCTGCCTTACGTGGATGGCAGCCGCATCGCGACCTATGGCTGGTCCTACGGCGGCTACATGACGCTCAAGATGCTTGAGGCCGATCCGGGGCTCTACGCCGCCGGGATCGCCGGGGCGCCGGTGACCAAGTGGGAACTATACGATACCCATTACACCGAGCGCTACCTCGGCGATCCGAACAAGGAGCCGCAGGTTTATGCCGGGTCCGACGCACTGGGCGATGCCGGCAAGATCGCGGACCCGCTGCTGCTGATCCACGGCATGGCCGATGACAATGTGGTGTTCGAGAACAGCTCGATGCTGATCGCCAAGCTGCAGGCCGAGGCAGTGCCGTTTCAAATGATGCTCTACCCCGGTTACACCCACCGCGTCTCCGGCCCGAAGATCGGGGTGCACCTGTGGGAGACGATCTTCGCGTTTCTTGACCGCGAGATGCCAGCCAAGTGATCGCGCGGTCTTGCGCCCGTGGACCGATGGGCTAGGGGCAGCGGCGAAGAATGACGGAGATTGAGCATGGGTTACCGGGTAGTGGTCGTCGGCGCGACGGGGAATGTCGGGCGCGAAATGTTGACCGTGCTGGCCGAGCGCGAGTTTCCGATCGACGAGATCGCGGCGGTCGCCTCGTCGCGCTCGACCGGCGACGAGATCCATTTCGGCGACACCGACCGGATGCTCAAGGTCAAGAACCTCGAGCATTTCGATTTCACCGGCTGGGATATCGCGCTGTTCGCGGCCGGGTCGGACATCGCCAAGACCTATGCCCCCAAGGCCGCCGCGGCGGGCTGTGTGGTGATCGACAACAGTTCGTACTGGCGGATGGACCCGGACGTGCCGCTGATCGTGCCCGAGGTGAACCCCGACGCGATCGACGGCTACAAGGCCAAGATGATCATCGCCAACCCGAACTGTTCGACCGCGCAAATGGTGGTGGCGCTGCAGCCGCTGCATGTGGCGGCAACGCTCAAGCGCGTGGTGGTGGCGACCTACCAGTCAGTCTCGGGCGCGGGCAAGGACGGCATGGACGAGCTGTTCCAGCAAAGCCGCGCGATCTTTGTCGGCGACGAGGTTGTGGCGAACAGGTTCACCAAGCAGATCGCCTTCAACGTGATCCCGCATATCGACGACTTCCTCGACGACGGTTCGACCAAGGAAGAATGGAAGATGGTGGTTGAGACCAAGAAGATCATGGGCGCCAAGATCAAGGTCAGCGCAACCTGCGTGCGGGTGCCGGTGTTCGTCGGCCATTCGGAGGCGATCAACCTGGAGTTCGAAAAGGAATTGTCGGCCAAGAAAGCGCAGAGCATTCTCCGCGAAGCCCCGGGCATCATGTTGATCGATAAGCGCGAAGACGGCGGCTACGTCACCCCGATCGAATGCGTCGGCGACAGCGCGACCTATGTCAGCCGCGTGCGCGAAGACCCGACCGTCGACAATGGCCTGTCGCTGTGGTGCGTATCGGACAACCTGCGCAAAGGCGCGGCCTTGAACGCGGTGCAGATTGCGGAATTGCTCGGGCGGCGGCATCTGAAGAAGGGGTGACAAGCCAGCCTGCCCTTCACCACATTTCCGGCCGCTTCTGGCGGGCGATTGCGGCAGATCGGGTGGATCAAGTTCTCCAAGCGCCCGGACCAGACAGCGCCGGACGTTATCACCGACCGGGCGAACCAGCGCTTTACATCACCCCTGAGGCCGACTGGGCGACTATTGCGATTGGTCGGTACTTGTTAACTGATGGAATTCGGCGGGTTGTGGTCCCGCTCGAACTTGATGGCGCTGCAGTGTTCGACCAGCGTGATGCAGCAGCCTGCGCGGCGTTGGGCATCGATCCTGAGCAGTCGCAAGTGCGCTGGAACGATGAACTTGCCGCCAGGCGTGACCCGCCGTCGTGGCTCGCCTCGGACGCGGCACGCGCTGCTGGTGCCGACGGGATCATCGACGTTTCTCGCGGGATCGCAGGTGGGTGGCACGCTTGTCTCTTTCGCTGGAATGGCCTTGGTGCACCGCAAATCGGCGTAGCAGGCGAGCCGGTGCCGTGCGAATATTGGACCGCGCGTGACCGGTGGTCTGCTCCCGACGGCTGGTCTCTTCCCCCGCACCTTTCCCGGCGCTAGAGTCGGGCGGAACAGCAAGGAACCCACCGATGCGCTACGAAGTTTCCGGTACCACCATGCAGACCGTCTCGATCGATCTGGCGCAGGGCGAATCGCTCTACAGCCAGACCGCAAGCATGGCGTGGATGAGCCCCTCGATCCGGATGGATACGCACACCGGCGGCGGGATCTTTGCCGGGATCAAGCGCGCGCTCGCGGGCGGGGGGATATTCATCACCGAATTTACCGCCGAGGGCAGCGGACATATCGCCTTTGCGCCGCGTTTTCCCGGGCAGATCGTGCCGGTCACGCTGGCGCCGGGGCAGTCGCTGATCTGCCGCAAGGAAACGTTCCTGTGTGCCGAGAAGTCGGTCGAGCTGGAGATTGCCTTCCAGCAGCGGCTTGGCGCGGGGTTCTTCGCGGGCGAGGGCTTCATCATGCAGAAGGTCACCGGACCGGGCACGGTGTTCCTCGACCTGTCGGGCGAAGTGGTCGAGAAGACCTTGGCGCCGGGCGAGCAGCTGCTCGTCCACGCCGGCCACGTTGGCATGCAGGAACCATCGGTGCAGATCGACATCCGCATGATGCGCGGTTTTCGCAATGTTCTGTTCGGCGGTGAGGGGCTGTTCCTCGCTACGCTGACAGGGCCGGGCAAGATCTGGCTGCAATCGATGCCGATCATGAACCTCGCCGAAGAAATCGGCCGCTACCTGCCGCTCGGCAACGGCGAGGGCGGGGGCAGCTCGATGCTGCGCACTGGCGCGGGTGCGGCGGTGGTCGGCGGAATCCTTGGAAGCCTCATCGGGGACAGCTGATGGCCGAGACAATGACCGGCGGCTGTCAGTGCGGCCGGGTACGCTATGAGGTCGAGATCGCCAGCGACGATGCCTACTTGTGCCACTGCCGGATGTGCCAGAAGGCGACTGGCGGCATCGCGGCGGCCTTCGTGCAGGTGGAAAGTCCAATTAACTGGCTAGGTGAGCCCGATTGGTATGACAGCTCACCCGTCGCGCACCGACCGTTCTGTTCGACTTGCGGTACGCCGCTCGGTTTTGCGTGGAAGACGACCAGCAAGGGCTAGGACCTTACCGTCGGCAGTTTCGACGCCCCTGCGCGGTTCAAGCCGGTTGCACATGCGGGCAGCGAGAGTATGCACGAGGCCTGGCTCGATACCCGCGCCCTGCCGCGCCATTACAGCGGCTCCACCGCCAGCGTAGTCAAACACTGGCAGGACGCCGGCCTTGAGGTTCCCGAATGAACGTAACCCAGGACTGGTATGAGGGCTTCGGCGGCGCAAGGCTGGCGCTGCACCGGATGGGTGCGGGCCGCCCCGTGGTGATGCTCCACGGCCTGTTTTCCAGTGCCGAGATGAACTGGATCAAGTGGGGCCATGCTGCGGTTATAGCCGAGGCCGGGTTCGAATGCCTGATGCCCGATCTGCGCGCGCATGGCCTCAGCGCAGCGCCGCACGATGCAGCAAGCTATCCCGATGACGTGCTAGCGCACGACCTCGATGCGCTGGTCGCCCACCTCGGCTTGGAGGACTTCGGTCTGGTCGGCTTCTCGCTCGGTTCGCGAACGTCGGTGCGGGCAATCGTTGGCGGCCTCAAACCCAGGCGGCTCGTGCTCGGCGGGATGGGGCTTGAAGGCCTTGCCGGGTGGAGCGGGCGGCAGGCCTTCTTCCTCCGCGCGATCGACAATTTCGGGACTGCGAAGCCGGGAGATGAAACCTACCTGGCGCAGCAATTCATGAAGAGCATGAAGGTCGATCTGGTCGCCGCGCGACACCTGCTAGGCACTTTCGCCGATACCCCGCCAGGCGCACTGGCGGCGCTGACCATGCCGACCGCCGTGATCTGCGGTGACGAGGACCGCGACAACGGCGATCCCGCCGCGCTCACTGCCGCTTTGCCCGATGCCGTGCAGATTACCATCCCGGGCACCCACATGGGCTGCGTAACCAAGCCTGAGCTTGGCGTGGCGATTCGCGATTTTCTGCTTGCAGCGCAGAGGGACCGATCATGACAATGACCAAGGGCAAGCTTGCATGCGCGCTGGTCGCCGTTTGCGGATACGGGTCTGCCAGCCAGGCCGATCCGCTGCCACCACCGCAGCAGGCACCACAAGCGCAACCGGCCCCGCAAGCCTCGCCTGAACCGCTTCCTCCCAGCGCGCTGGGGGTACGTCCGCAGTTCCGTTCGGGGACAATGCCTGACAGCCTGCCCGAAGTGCTCGAAGCCGAGCGCCTTGGAAGATCTGGCCGGGTAGTCGCCGAAGCGATCGTCACGCCAGCGGGCACTTTGACCGCCATCACGATCCTGACCAGTTCGGGCGACCCCAAGCTGGACGCGGCAATCATCGCTGCGCTGACAACCTGGCGGCTGAGCAGTCCGATGGACCGCAACGGCGTGAAGGTTGCCACACGGGCCAAATTTCCATTTGCGATTGGGCGTGGCCCCCAGCGTTTGTCGGGCCCGGCATTCGCCTGGCCGGCCGGGGCGCGCGAAGCTTTTCACAACGGCAAAGTCACGGTGAAGTTCACGATCGGCATCGATGGAGTGCCTGCAGATATCAAGGTCAGCCATCCGAGCGGTTCAAGCTTGCTCGATGGCGCGCTGGTGGCTGCGGTTACGGCATCGCGTTATGCGGTGCCGGCGGGGCTCGATGGCACGCCGTCCCCGTTCGAAGCCGCCATGTCGTGGGAATTCAGCCAGGCTGATAGCGGAGCAGGCAGCTACATTGAAGGCATGGGCAAATATGCCTGCCGGACCTTCGTTGGTGAACAGGACTGGCGGTCGAGTGCGGTTCCTGCTGCGCAAATCAACGATACCGATTTCTACTATTTCATGGCTGGCGCGGCGCTGCTTTGACCCGAATCGTTTGGCTTGAAGAACGTGTCGATTTACGATGCCAACAACCGGCACAAGCAGGCCTGGCAGCACGCGCTGGAGCGGTGCCGGGCCAATCCCGGCTCGATGTTCATCGCCGAATACAAGAAAGGCTGAGCGCCGCCTCAGCCCCGCGGCAGGACGCGTTCCCAATCGGTCTGCGCCTTGGCGATCATGGCCTTGAGGCGTTCGGCTTGCCGGCCCCAAGCTGCGGCCGCAGCCTCGCCCCAATCAACGCCCAGCGCGTCGGCCATGGTTGTCACGGTGAGATCGACGAACGTCTCGTACTCTTCGAATGGCAGCCGTCCGTAGGCTCGGTGCGTGTAGGACAGTTCGGCGACCAGCGGCCAGACCCAACTTTCGTCTGATGCCAGGCCGTGGATCATTTGCAGCGTTTCATCGGTCATCCGCACCGAAGTCGCTTCCGGGCAGAGGAAGTCCGCGCGCCGCGCCGGGTAGGCAGCAAAGAACCGTTCGTAGAGCCCGTGGCGCAGTTCGATCCCGCGCTCGGCCAGTTTGACCAGCGAGGCTTCGATCACGGCCGCATCAGTGTTCACCGGAACGGCGGTTCGTGGAAAGCGCGCAACTTGCGGCTATGCAGCCGGGCACCCTCGGCGCGGAGCAGGTCGCAGGCCGTCGTACCAATCAGAAGGTGTGAGGCGATCGCTTCCTCGTAGAACTTGTTGGCCTGGCCGGGCAGCTTGATCTCGCCGTGGAGCGGCTTGTCCGAGACGCACAGCAGCGTGCCGTAGGGCACCCGGAACCGGTAACCCTGCGCGGCGATGGTCGCGCTTTCCATGTCGATCCCGATCGCGCGGCTGAGGCTGAGGCGCTGCGAGCTGTGGGTATAGCGCAGCTCCCAGTTGCGATCGTCAGTGGTGGCGACGGTGCCGGTGCGCATCCGCTTTTTGAGGTTCGCGCCAACGTCGCCGCTGACCATCTCGGCCGCCTGAGCGAGCGCGATCTGCACTTCGGCAATCGCGGGGATCGGGATCTCCGGAGGCAGAACCGTGTCGAGCACGTTGTCGTCGCGCAAGTAAGCGTGCGCGAGCACATAGTCGCCGATCCGCTGCGTATCGCGCAGGCCCCCGCAGTGGCCGATCATCAGCCAGGCTTCGGGGCGGAGCACCGCGAGGTGATCGCAGATCGTCTTGGCGTTGCTCGGTCCGACGCCGATGTTGACCAGTGTGATCCCCGAATTGTCTGGCCGGGTCAGGTGATAGGCGGGCATCTGGTGCCGCCGCCATGCGGTGTCGGAAAGCTTCTCGCGAGCATTCGCGGTTTTGTCGGAGAGTTCGAGCCCGCCCGCACCGGTGAGCGAGGTATAAGAATTCTCGCCAAGTTGTAACGCGGCCCAGTCAACAAATTCATCAACATAGCGATGGTAATTGGTGAACAGGATGAAGCGCTGGAAGTCCTCGATCCGGGTGCCGGTATAGTGCGCCAGCCGGGCCAGGCTGAAATCGGTGCGCAGCGCATCGAACAGCGCCAACGGCTGCGTGCCGTCGCCGGACATTTCGACGCCATCGGCGAGTTCATCGCCAATCAGCGCCAGTTCGGTCGTCGGGAAGTGCCGGGCAATCTCCTGCGGACTGACGCTGCCCAGGCCCGAAGTGGCATCGATCACGTAAGGGAACGGGATTTCCTGTGCGGAGCGGCCGACTTCGATGTCGATCACGTAATCTTCGGACAGCAGGCCCAGCTGTTCCGTGAGGTAAGCGGTGAACAAGGTCGGCCGGGTCACTGTGGTGGAGAAGGTTCCGGTTCGTGCCAGTCGCCCGAAGGCGCGGGTAAAGTTGCTACCGGTCTGCTCACCCGAATAATGCACGCGCACTTCGGGATAGCACCAGGCGCGCATCTCGCGGCGATCGGCGGGGGGAAGGGTGCCGTTGGCGGCAAAAGCAGCAATATCTGCTTGCAGGGTGGCAACGGCGGTGTCGTAGACGCGGACCAATTCCGCGATGTGCTTTTCTATCATTTTCATCGCGGGCTTATAACCACTACCGCGTGACATTTCAATTGCAGGCCTTTTCGCCAAACGAAAAGGGGGCGCCGAAGCACCCCCTGATCGGTTTGGACGGGCCGGAAGGCTTAGGCTTCGGCTTCATCCTCAGCTTCGTCTGCAACCGCAGCTTCAGCAGCCGGAGCCGCATCGCCATCAGGCAATTCGCCGCCGCCGCCTTCGAAGTCAGACACAGCATCAGCTGCGGCTTCGTCTTCGAACATGGCTTTGAGCACATCGACGCCGGCCGCCTGTTGTTCGGCTTCGTCAGGCGAACGTGCGACGTTGACCTTGACGGAAACCACAACTTCAGGGTGGAGCGTAACCTTGACCTCGGTCACGCCGATCGTCTTGATCGGGCGTTCGAGCACGACCATCGATTTGGCGATGCCCGCGCCATCGGCGTTGAGTGCATCGACGATATCGCGCACCGAAACCGAACCATACAGCTGGCCAGCGTTCGACGAGGCGCGGATCAGCACCACCGACTTACCGTCAACGTTCGCGGAATGCGTCTCAGCTTCGCCGCGGCGGACCGCGTTGTCAGCTTCGATCTTACCGCGATTGGCTTCGAACACCTTCTTGTTGGCGGCATTGGCGCGCAGCGCCTTTTTGCCGGGCAACAGGTAGTTACGGGCGTAGCCGTCCTTGACCGTGACGATGTCACCGATCGTGCCGAGCTTCTCGATCCGTTCGAGGAGGATGATATCCATTGTTATTCTCCCCTTACTTCACGAGGTAGGGCAAGAGGCCCAGTTGACGGGCACGCTTGATCGCCTGACCCAGTTCGCGCTGCTTCTTGGCAGAAACGGCGGTAATCCGGCTGGGCACGATCTTGCCGCGTTCGGACATATAGCCCTGCAGCAGACGCGTATCCTTGTAATCGATCGCGGGCGCGTTCTTGGCAGAGAACGGGCAGCTTTTGCGGCGGCGGAAAAATGCGCGAGCCATGACTTAGTACTCCTCGCGTTCGCGGCGCTTGGTGCGCTCACGGTCGTTCTTGCGCATCATCACGCTCGGGCCTTCTTCGTGCTCTTCGACCTTGACGGTCATCCACCGGATCACGTCTTCGTTGATCCCGGTCTGGCGTTCGAGCTCGGCCACGACGCCCGCAGGGGCATCGATGTTGAGCATTACGAAGTGCGCCTTGCGATTGCGCTTGATCTTGTAGGCGAGGTTCTTGAGGCCCCAGGACTCGGTCTTGGTAACCTTGCCCTGTCCAGCTTCGACAATCTCGGTGGCGGTAGCGGCCAGCGCATCAACTTGCGCTTGGCTCAGATCCTGGCGCGCCAGGAAAACATGCTCATAGAGAGCCATGCTGTGCCTTTCTAGCATTCTAACCGATCGCTGGCATCCGCACGATTGCGGGGCCCCTCCGGCTTTCTTGACCCTGCCGAAACAAGGAGAGAGGCGCTTAGCCGGTTTTGCGCCAAATGCAAGCCGCCTTCTAGCTGAGCTTGGCCAGCAGGTCTTTGGCGAACAGCGATAGCGTATCGTCGCGCGCGCCCATGATCACCACACGGTCGCCGGGACGGGTGATTTCGATGATCCGCGACGCGCAATCATCGCGCGAGGGCACATATTCAGCTTTGCCGCCCGCCGCCTTGATCAGTCCCATGATCCGTTCGCTGCCCTGGCTGCGATCGACTGTGCCGCCGAAATAGACCGGGTCGCACAGCATCGTCAGGTCCTCGGATCCAAGCTCACGAGCGAAGGTTTCGGCCAGCTCCGCGCCCATCTGGCGCAGCGGGCCGTAGCCGTGCGGCTGGAAGAAAGCGATGACCCGGCCGGGGTGGACCTTCAGTGTGCGCAGTGTTGCAGTTACTTTGTCCGGATTGTGCCCGAAGTCATCGATTACTGTTATATCAGAAGAGCTTGTGCCGACAATGTCGAAGCGGCGTGAAAGGCCCGCAAACGAACCTAACGCCTGCACAGCCGTGCTCAACGGTACAGCGGCGGCGCTTGAGGCGGCCAAGGCGGCCAACGCATTGGCAAGGTTGTGGCGGCCCGGAACCTGTAAGGCGAGAGCATGGTGGGTGCTGTCGCGCCGGTCTTCGATCGTGGCGCTGAGGCTGGTCGGGCCCTCAATCATCGATCCGGGGACGACGCCGATCATCGCCTCGGGATGATCGATCCCGAAGCTCACCAGCCCCTTCGCGCGGGGGGCGAGAGCGGCGGTCTCGGCATCATCGAGATTGATCGCGGCGACATCGGCGCGGGCGAGGAAATCGCCGAACAGGTCACGCAGTTCCTCGAGACTTTTGTGGTCGAGGCTGACGTTGAGCAGCACCGCCACGCTGGGCCGGTATAGCGCGATCGAGCCATCGCTTTCATCGACTTCGGAGACGAACACGGTCCCGCCGCCGACCCGCGCGCTGGCGAAGGGCGCCTCGGGCGAGGCGTAGTTCTTCATCACCGCGCCGTTCATGATCGTTGGGTCGCGACCGGCCTGGTCCATGATCCATCCGGTCATGCCGGTGACCGTGCTTTTGCCGCTGGTCCCGCCGATGCCGATGCGGGTTTCGCTGGCGTTGAACAGCGCGGCGAGCAGCTCGGCGCGGGTCAAGCGCGGGCAGCCCAGTTCGTTCGCGCGAACCACCTCGGGCACCGTATCTTCGACCGCTGCGGAGGCGACCAGCGTCTGGCTTGGCGAAACGATCCCGCTGCCGTCCTGCGGGTGTAGCGCGAACCCCAGACCCTCCAGCCAGGCGAACTTCTCTGGCGTGCGGCCCTGGTCGCGGCTGCGGTCTGATCCGGAAACCTGCGCCCCCTGTCCGCGCAGGATCAACGCCAGCGGCAGCATCCCCGAACCGCCGATGCCGCAGAAGAACCAAGGGTGAGACGTAAGATCAGTCATGTCCATTCCGGTATGCGGCCTTGTCAGCCAGCGCAACAGGGTTAGGAAGCATCATGCCTGCAATCGCCATCTGCGCGCCTTCACGACCACTGACCCGCGACGATGCAGCCCGGGTGAGCGCGCTTGCCGCTGAATTTCCGGACCTGAAACTGCATTTCCATGAGCAGTGCTTCCTCAGCGACGGCCACTTCGCCGGCAGCGACGCGCAGCGGCTCGCCGCATTGGTCGACTGCGCGAACGATCCGGCGTTCGACGCAGTGTGGTTCGCGCGCGGCGGATACGGCGCGGCGCGGATTGCCGAGGACGCGATCGCGCAGATGAACGGGGCGGCGGGGTTCAAGACGTACCTGGGCTATTCCGATGGCGGGATGCTGCTCGGCGGGCTCTATGCGCGCGATCTGGGCAGGCAAGTCCACGCCCCGATGCCAACCGACATCCGGCGCGAGGGCGGGGAGGCGGCGGTGCGGCGCACTTTGGCTTACCTTGCGGGTGACAGTTCCGGCGTTGAGGCAGGCCTCGATCACCGCCCGCAGGTGGCGTTCAACCTGACGACGCTCGCGATGTTGAGCGGAACCCCGCTCATGCCGGACTTGTCCGGGCATGTCGTGCTGGTCGAAGAAGTTGCTGAATATGACTATGCCGTCGACCGGCTGTTCTTCCACGTCACTGCGGCGCTTCCCGCCATCGCCGGGCTGCGGCTGGGCCGGGTATCGGCGGTGCCGGAGAACGAGATCGAATTCGGTCACAGCTCCGAGCAGATTGCCGAGCACTGGTGCAAGCGCGCCGGTATCCCATATCTGGGCCGAGCCGACATCGGGCACGATATCGACAACAAGATTGTGCCGTTCGGGACTTGAGCGGCCGCGCCCGTGCGATTAGGCGCGCTGCCGAACAGGAGTTTAGATCATGAGAGCATTCGTTTTCCCCGGGCAGGGCAGCCAGAAGGTGGGCATGGGCGTGGATCTTGCGGCCGCCAGCCCGGCGGCACGTGCGGTGTTCGAGGAAGTTGATGACGCGCTGGGCCACAAGCTCTCCGCAATCATGCGCGAAGGGCCGGAAGAAGCGCTGACCCTGACCGAGAACGCCCAGCCCGCGATCATGGCCAATGCCATCGCCGTGTTGCGGGTGCTCGAGCAGGATGGCGGCATCGCGCTGGCTGACAAGGCGCAGTTCGTCGCGGGTCACAGTCTGGGTGAATATACCGCGCTGTGCGCCGCCGGGGCGTTCAGCCTCGCCGATACGGCACGCCTGCTGAAGCTGCGCGGGCAAGCGATGCAGGCTGCGGTGCCAGTTGGCGTTGGCGCGATGTGTGCCTTGCTAGGTGCCGATCTGGCCAAGGCGCAGGCCTTGGCCGATGCCGCTGCCGAGGGTGAGGTTTGCACCGTTGCCAATGACAACGATCCGGGCCAGGTCGTGCTCTCAGGCCATAAGGCCGCGATCGAGCGCGCGGTGGCGATGGTCAAGGACTTCGAGATCAAGCGCGGCGTGCTGCTGCCGGTTTCGGCCCCGTTCCACTGCCCGCTGATGCAGCCCGCCGCCGATGCGATGACCAAGGCGCTTGCCGCTACCCCGCCGGGACCGCTGACGGTTCCGCTCTACGCCAATGTCACCGCGGCGCTCGTGACCGATCCGCCTGAAATCCAGCGTCTGCTGGTCGAACAAGTCACCGGCCGCGTCCGCTGGCGCGAAAGCGTCATCGCGATGAAGGATGCCGGCGTGGAGCAATTCGTCGAACTCGGCGGTAAGGTCCTCGGCCCGATGATCGGTCGTTGCGTCAGCGATGTGCAGGTGGCCAGCGTGGTAACGATGGACGACATCGAGGCGCTGGCACGGGAATTGTAAGAATTTGTTCGCGCGGAGGCGCGGAGACGCGGAGGGGCAATGAACGATATCGATCGCATCAGCGCCGAAGTTGTCGATGCGGCCATCCATATTCATCGTGAGCTTGGGCCAGGGCTTCTTGAAAGCGTGTATGAGACTGTTCTTGCGGCAAGCCTGGCGCGCTCAGGATTGAAAGTCGTTCGGCAACAGCCGATCGACATAAATTACGACGGGATGCGTTTCGAAGCAGCGTTTCGCGTTGATCTGATCGTTGATATGCAGCTCATCGTCGAGATCAAGTCAGTTGATCGCTTGGCTCCGGTCCATGCGAAGCAGCTGATCACCTATTTGCGACTCATGAACCAGCCCGTAGGCTTGCGACTCAATTTTGGCGGAGAAACCATGAAGGAGGGTATCAGGCGGCTCGTCAACAATTACCATTGTCCTTCTTCCTCCGCGTCTCCGCGCCTCCGCGCGAAATCTGAATATGGGAATAGCTGAACTATGGAAAACCGCATGTTCGATCTGAGCGGAATGACTGCTCTTGTTACCGGCGCTGCCGGCGGTATCGGTTCGGCCATTTCCCACGCGCTCGCCAAACAGGGTGCCCGGCTGGCGATTTCGGGGACCAATCCGGGCAAGCTGCGCGCCTTTCGCGAGGAGCTTAACGACACCTACGGGCACGATCATGTCGAGATCACCTGCGACCTTTCGAACACCGAGCAGGTCGAGCATCTTGTCCCCGCAACCGTCGATACGCTCGGCAAGATCGACATTCTGGTCAACAATGCCGGGATCACCCGCGATAACCTGGCGATGCGGATGAAGGACGAGGAATGGGACGCTGTGATCCGGGTCAACCTTGAAGCGGCATTCCGGCTGATGCGGGCCGCCTGCAGGCCGATGATGAAGGCGCGCCACGGGCGGATCATCAGCATAACCAGCGTGGTCGGCGCGACCGGCAACCCGGGGCAGATCAACTATGCCGCGGCCAAGGCCGGTCTGGTCGGCATGAGCAAATCGCTCGGCCAGGAAGTCGCCAGCCGGGGTATCACCGTGAATTGCGTCGCGCCCGGGTTCATTCGCACTGCGATGACCGAGGTCTTGCCCGATGCGCAGAAGGAAGCGCTTAACGCGCGGATCCCGATGGGCCGGATGGGCGAGGGCGAAGATATCGGCGCGGCAGTCGCTTACCTTGCCAGCAAGGAGGCGGGTTACATGACCGGCCAGACACTCCATGTTAATGGCGGAATGGCGATGCTCGGGTGATCGATGTTGATCTTTGGGCTGATTTATGCGCAAGACCGGTTTGATTGCGGCCATTGCCGCCTCTTGTGTGGCGCTTCCCGCCACGGCGATGACTCCGGGGCAGGCGAATTGCCCGGTTCGGCTTGCGCCGAAAGATCTTGGCGCAAGGTTGGTCCAAGAGGTGCTGAACTACAAGGAAGGGCAGGATACCGATCCGAATCTGACCGAGGCGAT
The DNA here is from genome assembly GCA_025359685.1 of Sphingomonadaceae bacterium. Taxonomy (GTDB): domain Bacteria; phylum Pseudomonadota; class Alphaproteobacteria; order Sphingomonadales; family Sphingomonadaceae; genus Novosphingobium. Next base: position 15,495 of record JANYEY010000046.1, read on the forward strand.
CAAGCATCTCGAAGACGTCTGCGTGCAGCGCGAAAAAGTGCCGGCGGCGCAGCAGGATGTATACATTCGCTACGTCATGGCGCGTCTCAGCCATGACGAACTGGTCCGCCAGCTTGGCGCAATGAAGGTGCCAGTAACGGTAATCGACAGCATCTTCGGCATCGGGCCGGGTCGGCAAAATCCCTCACCGGATCAGGTTACCGAGGATCAGTTCAACGCGCTGGTCTCGGCCCTGGAGAAGGCTGGCGTATCGATCGAAAAACTGCCCGATCAGGCCTTGGGCATGATGGGGGTCTAGGTCACCGTGACCGGCGAGATGTACCGCGATCAGGCTGCCGTCCACTGAACGCGCGGCGGCTTCGCACCGGGGCCGCATTTGCCAGCATTTATCCCCAGTTAGTGCCGTTACAGGCACCGCTGGCCTTGCCGCAATCTCCCCCGGCGCTAGAGAAGGTAGTCCGCAAATTGACCGCAAGGAGCCGATTCCGGTTACCTGCGTTGGCGACTAGGGGACTAGACCGACCATGAAGGCCACCATCGAACGCGCGACGCTGCTG
>JANYEY010000085.1 GCA_025359685.1 Sphingomonadaceae bacterium
CTGCTCGGGCACGTCGTTGTGCCCGTCCCACACCGGCGCTGCGGCCAGTGCGGCCAGCGCGACCTGCTCGGGCGTGCGCGCCGGGGCAGCGGGAAGCGAGGCCGAGAGCGCAAGGCTGGAAACGGCGGCAAGCGGCAGCAGAAAACGGCGCATCACGAACTATCCCTCAATTGCAGATTTAGCCGCAGCCTAGCGGGCCACACCGCGAAGGCCAAGGCGCATCGCGGAACCTGCAGGCCTTGGCGCGCGTTATGTCAAAGAACATGATTGGGACAAAAGACATGGAACGCCAGAGCAATGAAGTTCACCTCGATACCGAAGAGGCCCGCGGCGGCAAAACCGGGGTGGGCGTGCGCTATGTGCTCACGCTGACTCTGGCCCTGATAATTGTGGCATTTGCCGCGCTGTGGCTGATGGGCTCGGGCGCGCCGGGGCAATCGGGGCAAGCCCCGCCGTCGGGCGTCGCACCCGAAACATCACCCAGCTAGTTCACCGTGCGGCAGTTTATGGTGCCGCGTGGTGGGGACAAGCCGTAGCGAGCAGTTTGCACACGGCGCAATTCCATGCAGACGGTTCTGCCCATGCACTTGCTGTCCGATCCGCTCACCCTCGCGCTCGCCATTATTGCGGTGGTGGTGCTGGGGCTGGCCAAGGGCGGCTTTTCCGGGCTGGGCGCGCTTGCCACCCCGCTGCTCGCGCTGGCGCTGCCCCCGGTAACCGCCGCGGCGATGCTGCTGCCGATCCTGCTGGTCCAGGATGTGGTCAGCGTCTGGTCGTTTCGCAAAAGCTGGAGCGGCTGGATCATCGCCTGGATGCTGCCCGGGGCGGCGCTGGGCGTGGCACTGGCGGCGCTGTTCGCAGCATCGGTGCCCGAAGCGCGCGTTCTGCTGCTGCTTGGCGCGATCACTGCGGCCTTTGGCGCTTACCGGCTTTGGGCCGAGCGCGGCGGACGGATCGTCGCACCGTCCAGCTCACCGGGCTGGGTCGGTACCCTGTTCGGGATCGCCACCGGGTTCACCAGCCAGATCGCCCATGCCGGCGGTCCGCCGTTCCAGATGTGGGTCACCCCGCGCAAGCTGCCGCATCAAACCTTCGTCGGGACCAGCTCGATCACTTTTGCCGCGATCAACTGGATGAAGGTGCCCAGCTACATCGCGCTCGGATCAATGGGGCATGAAGAACTCGTCGCCGCGGGCCTGCTGATCCCGCTGGCGATCGCCTCGACCTGGGCCGGGGTCTGGCTGATCCGGCGGATCGACAGCGTGCGATTCTATTCGCTGATCTACGCCCTGATGGTGCTGCTCGGTCTGCGCCTCGTCTGGCAGGGCCTAGCGTAAAACGTCAGTTTGCGGCGGCAACCTCTGGCTCACGGCGCGGCGTGGTGCGCAGCAGTGCCACCGCGCCCAAGGTCACCAGCGCGGCAATCGCGAAGGCAATTCCCGGGAAACGGACCGGCGCAGCGGGCGAAGTGAACCACGCCATCGGCTTGACCAGCAGCACAGGCGAAATCAGCGCTCCCAGTCCCATGATCATCGCGGCGAGCCCCTGCACTTCGCCTTGCTGGGCTGCCCCGGCGCGGCGCGAGAGCATCGCCATCAGGCTGGGCTGGACCAGCGATTGCACCGCGATTGCGGCCATCAGCAGCACGGCGACCAAAGTGCTGCCGCACAGCGCATATCCGGCAAAACCCGCCGCCGCGCCGAGCATGCCGAGCTGCGCTGCGTTGCGCTCGCCCAGCCACTTAACCGCGCGCCCGGTCAGGAACACTTGGCTGAGCGCGATGACTAGGCCGACAGCGGCAAAACTCAGCCCGATCATCTGGTCGCTCCAGCCCAGCTGGGCGATCGCCCAGAAGCTCCAGGTCAGCGGATAGACCAGGCTGGCGATCTGCCACAGCAGCAGCACCAGCGCGACGCGGCGCATGCCGGGCGAGGCGGCAGCGGTCTTCCACGCGCCGAACGGATTGGCCCGGGCCAGGCTGAACGGGCGGCGCAGTTCGGGCTTGAGCGTTTCGGGAAAGGCGAAGAACCCGTAGAGCAAATTTGCCGCTGACAGCGCAAGCGCGGCATAGAACGGCGCCACATCGCCCCATTTGCTGAGCAAGCCGCCCAGTGCTGGTCCGGCAATGAACCCGATCCCGAAGGCGGCGGAGACCATGCCGAAGCTCTTCGCCCCTTCTTCGGCGCTAGTTATATCGGCGCCCGCCGCTTGCGCGGGGCCATAGCTGCCGCCGAACAGCCCGGTCAGCACCCGCCCGAAGACTACCATGCCCACGCTCCCAGCGAGCGCCAGCACCAGATAGTTTGCCGCCATCCCGGCCAGCGCCACGAGCAGCACCACCCGCCGTCCGAGTGTGTCCGACAGGTTGCCCAGCACCGGCGCAGCGATGAAACTGGCCGCCGCCATGGCCAGGCTCATCCACGCGCCCGCATCGATCGCCGCATCGAGCGGGAGCGAACCAACCCGCATCAGCAAGCGCGGCAGCACCGGCATGATCAGCCCGAAACCCATCGAATCGAGCAGGATCGTGAACAGCACGAACCGCATCGTATGGCGGCTTGGTGGGGCGGCCTCGGTCCCGCTCATGCGGCGGGGGCCTGATTGGTCATCGTCCAGAAGTGCGGACCGCCTTTCGGGACATCCCATTCGCTCATGACCTCGTACCCGAGCCGCTGGTACAGCCCGACGTTGCTGGGCGTCGCGGTCTCGAGTACGGCGGGCACGCCGCGCTTCGGCGAGCCCGGCGCGGATAGCGAGGCCGCCCAGTCCCTTGCCCTGGCAGTCCGGCCGCACCCCGGCAACGCGGAGGTAATGCTACGCCTCGTCTGGAGGAAGGTGCGCGCGGATCGCATCGTCGAGCCGGATCGCACGCGGGATGTGCAAGCCGAAGATCGGCACGAAGCGCAGCGCGCCGGGATGCCAGATCGGCTCATGCAAGTGCACCGCGCCGGGAGGGCGCCACAGCGTGACCACCTCCGCCCCCGGCGTGCCGAGCACGATCCCGCTCTCCAGGTGCTCAGCGAACATCCAGCGGTAGAGCCGGGTAAGCCGGCGCGGACGGCTCGCCGGCTCGGGCATCATGTAAGCAATCGCCGGATCGTCCTGGAATGCTGCTGCCAGTGTTGCCACGGCCGCATCGCGGTGCTGCGGCCCAAGCCGGATGATTTCACGGTTCATCGCGGCATTCCTAACCGTTTTGCGCGCCGGGTAAATGGCGCGAACTGGCCAAACCCCGCCCAAGCTGCCAAGGGCGGTGGAAAGGAGCAGCTCCGTGGCCGATAACGATGACGACTACATCTACGACGAAGAGAGCGGCGAATGGCTGCCGGCGAGCGAACTTGCTGCCAAGCGCGATGCCGAGGCTCAGGTCGAAGTCCGCGACGCGGTGGGCAACGTGCTGGCCGATGGCGACGCGGTGACCCTGATCAAGGACCTCACCGTCAAGGGTGCCGGGCAAACGCTCAAGCAAGGCACCGTGATCCCCTCGATCCGCCTCACTGGAGATGCGCAAGAGATCGATTGCAAGTACCCCGGGATCAAGGGCCTGGTCTTGCGCGCCGAGTTTGTCCGCAAGCGCTGAGCCAATGGCCCTCAGGATCCTGGTCGATGCCGACGCCTGCCCGGTCAAGGACGAGACTTACAAGGTCGCGCTGCGTCACGGCGCCGGCGTTATCGTGGTCGCCAACATGGCGCTGCGGATCCCGCCGCATCCCTTGATCAGCCGGGTCGTCGTCTCGGATGGCTTTGATGCCGCCGATGACTGGATCGCCGGGCAAGCGGACGCCGCCACGGTGGTGATCACCGGTGATATCCTGCTCGCCGAACGCTGCCTCAAGGCAGGCGCAACCGTGATCGCGCACACCGGTAAGCCCTTCACGCACGCCTCGATCGGCAGCGCCATCGCCACCCGGGCGATCATGGCTGACCTGCGCGCCGGAGCCGACGGGATCACCGGCGGCCCGGCCCCGTTTGCCAAGGCCGACCGCTCGCGGTTCCTCTCGGCGCTTGATGAAGCGCTGGTCCGGCTGGCGCGCAGTCATCGCTAATCGTTCGACAAAGCGGGCCCGGCGGCCCAGACATGGGGCCCGGGCATTCCGCCTGGACGGAGCGTGTCATGGCCAAAAGCCAGAAGAAATCGAACAAGGAAGTGCGCAAACCAAAGGCCGAGAAGCCCAAGAAGCTTAACGCCTCGGCCCCCTCGCTCAAGGGCACCGTGGCCAGCGACAAGAAGTAACGCCGCTTGCTCGAAACTCTGCTGGCCCCACCCGCGCCGCAATCGATCCCGCGCATGGTGCTGCGCTGGCTGCTCGCGCTCGGCTACCTGGTCGCCGGAATAGCGCACTTGCGCAGCCCGGCCGGGTTCCTGCAGATCACCCCCAGCTGGGTCCCCTGGCCCGCCACAGTCATCGCGCTGACCGGCCTCGCCGAGCTTGCCGGAGCTACTGCGCTCGCTGCAATCCCGCGGCTGCGCAAGGCAGCGGGGATCGGCCTTGCGGCCTATGCAGTCTGCGTCTTCCCGGCCAACATCAACCACGCCTTTGCCCATATCGCGATCGGCGGAACCCCGCTCGGCTGGTGGTACCACGCCCCGCGGCTTGCGCTGCAGCCGGTGCTGGTCTGGCTCGCGCTGTGGACCGGCGGCTCTACCGACTGGCCGTTTCGCTCTCGGGTGTGAGCTTGACCGGCTCGCTCGCGCCCTTCCAGAAGAACAGCAGGTAGCCGGTCACGCCAATCAGGACCCACAGCGAAGCGTTCTGGAACAGCGCCACCAGATGAAATAGCCAGCTATCCTGCAAAGCCAGCAGGTTAGCCGTAAACTGACTGCGTTGGCCCGGCGGGATCGCCTGCAGCGCGGCCAGCGCGGTACCTTTGACGTTGGCTTGCAACAGCATCAGGCCGATAAAGGTCAGCATTCCCAGCAAGTAAAAGCCAAATGCGGCAATGCGGAACGCCAGGCGCGCACGGTGGAGGAAATACCAGACCGCCACCACCATCGCGAAATTGATCGAGATGATCTGGCCGAACAGGCTGCCGTACTGCTCCTGTACTTGCTGGATCAAGCGAACGAGCTCGATTTCGGTCATGCGCTTGCTCCTTGCCGGCCCCGGGTCAGCAGGAACGCCACAAAGCCGAGCGTGAACAGCGCGTCTCCTGCCAGCACGAACCCGGTTCCGGGCATCGCGGTACCGGCGCGGACTTGCGGCCCGACCATTGCGATCACCCCCAGCTTGCCCACGACCCCGGCCCACAGCACGGGTGCAAAGCGCAGCGGGTCGCTTGCCGCAGCCCCGTAGACCAGTCCGAAACAGGCGACCAGCAGCCCGACCACATGACCGTTTGTGTCACCCGGACCAAGCAGCGCCAAGCCGCCGATCACCAGGTTGTATAGCGCCGCCAGCGCCAGCATCGCCCGCCACCCCATTAGTCCCGTCATCGCCCCGTCCTTACCGACCGTTGTCTCCGGGGCAAATCCTAGGCGGCAGAGCGAAGCGGTCAAGCCGCGGAACCAAAGCGCCGCCGCCCCGTTGACCTTGCGATGCGCCAGCTAGTGCCTCTCGCCACTTTTGCCTGCACCGGCATCGCGCTCGGTGCGGCCATCGCGTGGACCGTGCCGACTGAGCCGCGCGCCGCCCGCAATTCTGAGCTCGAGCGGCTGAGCCAGGTTCATGTCGTGGTCTATCCTGGTGCCGACCAGACCAGTGTCGGCCCCGATTCCTACCCGGTTACCTATTCGCCGCAGTGGCTGGCAGTGGCCGAGCAGGCCGAGCGTGAGCGTCAGGCGAAGTGGGCGCTGCCCGATCCCGGCCCGCCGCTCGCTTATGACCAACCGCCGCCCGATCGTGATCTTGCGGTGCAAAGGGCCGGGATCGGGGCGCAGGACGATTCCGCCGACACCCTGCCCGAACCCGAGGCGGGCGGCCCGCCGCCAACCTGACTGCCCCAGACAAAGCAGGCCCAGACAAAGCAGCGAGGGAGGCCGCAATGTGCGACCTCCCTCACCGTGCGACCCTGAGGGTTCAGCCTAACGGCAGCGCGTATTCGAAGAGATCGACGCGCCCACTGCGGCACCGCCGATTGCACCCAGAATGGTGCCAAGCGTCTTCGAATCGCCTGGGGCGATGATGTTGCCCAGTACACCGCCTGCGGCAGCGCCGACGATCAGCCCGGTGGTACCGTCGCTGCGGCGGCAGTAATACTGGCCGTTCTGACCGCGATAGACCCGGTCGTTCTGGCTCAGGCGCCGCTCACGATAACGGCGATCGGTCTTGTAATAGTTGTCGGCGTAGTAGCCGTTATAGTGTGGATCGGGGTTGTTGTAATCGTACTGGCCATACTGGTTGTACGACTGGCTATCGTAATAGCCCCAGGCGTTCTGGTCGTTGTAGTTGTCGCGGCCATAGGTCGCGCAGCCCGAAAGCATGCCTGCCGCGGCCAGCGCGGGGAGGAGGAATTTGGCGGACATCGGATACGTCTCCTTAAGGCCGCCCCATCACCTAACGCGCCAGATGCCCGGTTGTTCCCTGGCCAGCGTTTGGTGCCCTAACGCTTGGTGATGGTCTCATTGAGGCTCGCCACGCTCATCCCCCACTTGCGCACGGTCGAGACATTGTGCCCCGTGCGCCCGCCCGGATCGATGGTCAGGGTCGATTCCACCTTCATGCCGTTGATCATCGTGTACCTGATCAGCAAGCGATTGCCCGCGACGTCGATCGTCACCGGGCCCTTGCCGTCGCTGATCGTCCCGCCAAAGTGCCCAGGTGAGATCTGGTGCAACTGCCACTGGCGGACCTGCGGCTTGTCCCCCGCGACGGTCATGGTCTGGTCAAGCACGAACTGGCCATTGCCGCGAAACGCGCCAAAACCGGTCACATGCGTTGCCTTGGCCGAGGAGAACGCCTGCTTGAGCGAGCCTGAACTTTCGGTCGCGCCGGTGAAGAAGGTGATCGGATCGAACGAGGGCTGAGGCCCGGCCGTGGCGCTCGAACCGGCGCCAAGCACTGCGGCGAGCAACATGGCAGCGCGCCAGCGTGAGACAATTCGGCGCGGCGATGCGCGCAAGGTTGTTTCAGTCATTCTGCGTCCCGATCTTGTGTTTTGTGCCCGGGCCGTAGCAGATCGCGGATGCCAATGCGCGCATTTCCGGTCGGCCGTGCCGCCCCGCACTGACCGCGCCGGCCCTTGCTTGGACCGCTTGGACCACAGTCCAAGGCAAAATAAATTCCCTTCGCGCGCCGCGCTGCAAATGGCGGGAGCGGCGTTGATCGGTGAACCTGCATCAGCAAGGATAAGGCACAGATCGGCCAAGTAGGAAAACGGATTTGCGCGCGCTACTTGCCCAGCAAGACCGCCGCGCTGGTGAGGTCGGCGCTGTAGGGCCGCGCGACCTCGGCCAGCACCCGCGCCCGCACCGCCGGATCGCCCGCAAGCAGCGCATCGGCCTCTTTCTGGTTCTTCGCCCGGATCAGCGCCAGCCCGGACCGATCCCCCAGCGGCCCGGCCGAAGCGACCCGCCCTTGCGCATAGAGCCCCTTCCAATACTGCCGGTGCGCATCGAGCCCCGGCCCCTTGAACGGCTGCCCCTTCTTCCACGCCGCGCCGGGTCCGAGGACCACCGCGAACAGGCGGCCCTTGGCGATGACTGGAGTGGGAGTGGTGGGCGCGGGCTTGGTTTCGGGCTTGGTAGAAGCCTTGGTGTCAGTCCTTTCGGGCCGCGACCCCGCGAAGCCCGGCCCGGCGCACAGCACCAAACCGGCCAGCAACGGCCCCGCCCATCGAACGATTCGATCCCTCATGTGGGGCCTATTGCCTCACCCGCATCGCGTCGGCACCGCACAAGCGCCACAACGTGCCGGTACTGCGGCGGGAGGGATGTTGTGGTTGGCGGGTGACCGGTCCGGGTCACTAACTCTTGCAAATTTGCAGCAATCGCGGCCTATTACTGCGATGCCACCTGAGATTGTTGCCTTGATCGACAAGCCATGGCTCTTGGCGATCCTGCTCGCCTTGGGAGCCGCTTGCGGCATGGGGGTGGAACGCTTCGTTGCGGGTCAGGAGCGAGCCAAGTGGCGCGCCTATTGGCAGCGCCGCAATGCCAGCAGGCCGCGAAGCGAAGCCAACGGTTTCAAGCGGGACTTCAAGGTGGTGCCGCTCAAAGGAACACCCGAGCGCAGCCTGCTCGATGCCGCCGAACAGCTGCGCGTGGTGATGGCGGCGGAATTCAAACCGCGCCCGCTCCTCAACAAGGGCGAGGCGCGGGTGTTTGCCGAGCTCGACAAGCTGGTGATCGCGCGCAACCCCGGCTGGCAGGTGATGGCGCAGGTCTCGGTCGGTGAATTCGTCATGTCGGACGACCCCGAGGCCCATGCTTGCATCAATTCCAAACGGGTCGATCTGCTGCTGGTCGACGCCCAGTGCCGCGCCCGCCACGCGCTGGAATACCAGGGCACCGGCCATCACCAGGGCAGCGCGGCGGCACGCGATGCGGTCAAGAAGGAAGCGCTGCGCAAGGCCGGGATCGGCTACCATGAGGTGGTGGCTGGGCATACCACGCCGAAAGAACTGCGCCTTCTGGTGGAGAAATTGGTGCCGCCGACTGCTAATTGATTTGGTGGTGTTCCCCGGGATTCAATTTTAGGTGTCGATCCCCTCAATGCAGCTATCGACTCAGCTATGGCTCGGCCCGGCGCAAGGCGCTAGTAACGGGTGGGGGAGGGCACCATATGGCTGAGATGGCGCGCGATGTTTTCACGACAATCCGATACGACGGGTCAGATTTGTCGGGTCATGAGATAGACGTTCAAGAGTTGGCCCCCGCACTCTTGGCACTGGCCGAGATGATTCAGTTCACCAACAGGAAGTTTAACGGCAACGACATTTCGATGAAGGTGTTGGTTAAGGCCGATGTCGAACAAAAGTGCTTTCAGCTTCAAATCCATATCGTACAAAGTTTCTTGGACGCGGCGAAGCATCTATTTTCGACCGAGCAATACAAGACCGCGCGCGAGATCGCGGAATTGCTCGATCTCATTTTGCCTGCGGGAATTGGTGGCGGGGTATTCTTCGCCTGGAAGAAAATTTGGGGAACCAAGGAAGAGCAAGAGAAGCCGCTTTCGAGCTACGAGGTGGAGCAACATGGCGGGACCACCATCATCAATAATTTTTATGGCGACGGCGCTCATTTGGAAATGCCGACCGTCACCTTCGATCTTGCAACCGAGCCTGAAATGATCCGGCTAGGGAAGCGGGTTCTGAAGCCGCTGGAGCATGACGGCTACGACAGCATGGGCTTCTATCAGGACGATCAGCAAGTGGTTCAGTATGACAATACCGAGGCCGAACGGGTGACGAATCGCGCTCCCGATGACGGCGAAACACGATCCGAAAGCGCGAAAGATTCTACTGTCAGCATGGGCCCACAGCAGGTCGATGGTCAGGTCGAAATTGTAACGGCCCAATTCATCGGTAACGCTCAATGGGGGCTACGTTGGCTGGGCAAAATCAGGCAGATGAAGATGGCTGACGAAGCTTGGCTGGAAAGCTACCAAGCGGACACTGAGCCGCTCGCGATTCCCGGTGCGTGGCTAGACGTTCATATGGAAATAGAACAGGCAGATGGTAGCGCCGCCGCAAGCTATACTGTGACGAAGGTGAAGCGGGTAATCCCGCCTGAAAAGCAGACAGAACTCTTCGATGGAAAGTCTCCGCCAAGCCTGTGACACGGGCAAACTCGAACAGTTCGTCGAGCATTCCGGGGAATTTCGGGAACATCAATCGGACCGTTTTCGGCGGTCGGCGTGCACCACCCTCACCCCCCAGCCCAGGCCCAGCACTCCATCTCCACCTTCGCGCCCAAGGCCAGCCCGTTCACCCCCATCGCCGAGCGCGCGGGGTAACGGCCTTTCTTGAAGTAGGTGGCGTAGATCGCGTTGAATTTGGGCCAGTCGGCCATGTCGGCGAGGAAGACCTGGCATTTGAACACGTCGTCAAAGCCAAGGCCGTGCTGGTTCAGGGTCTTGCCGATCCGGGCGAACATCGCGCGGGTTTCGGGTTCGATCCCGCCGGGGACCACCGCCTTGCCGCTCTCATCCGCGCCGAGCTGGCCCGAGAGATAAAGCACGTCCCCCACCCGCACCGCGCTGGAGAAGGGATAGGGCATGTCCGAGGGAGTGAAGACCGGACCCTTGGCAGGCGTGGCCTCCTTCGCACCAACAGGGGTGGCGAACAGTGCGGCGAGCGCCAAGGCGAGCGCGGCGGCCCTAATCATGTTCGCGGTCACCCGCGCCGATATACAGCTCGCGCCCGCCTTCGTTGTAGACCCGGCTCATCTCGGCCATGCCCTTCTCTGCCTCGTCGGCAGCGATGAACGCATCGCTGTCCTGGTTCTGCTGTTTCGCAAACGCGCGCACTTCCTGCGAAATCTGCATTGAGCAGAATTTGGGCCCGCACATGCTGCAGAAGTGCGCGGTCTTGGCGCCTTCTGCGGGGAGGGTCTGGTCGTGGTATTGCTCGGCGGTGTCCGGGTCTAGCGACAGGTTGAACTGGTCGCGCCAGCGGAAGTCGAACCTTGCCCGGCTCAGGGCATCGTCGCGCAGTTTGGCCGCCGGGTGCCCTTTCGCCAGATCGGCGGCGTGGGCGGCTAGTTTGTAGGTGACCACGCCGACTTTCACGTCATCGCGGTCGGGCAGGCCGAGGTGTTCCTTGGGCGTCACGTAGCACAGCATCGCGGTGCCGAACCAGCCGATCATCGCCGCGCCGATCCCGCTGGTGATGTGGTCATAGCCCGGCGCGATGTCGGTGACGAGCGGCCCGAGCGTGTAGAACGGCGCTTCGCCGCAGGCGGCGAGCTGCTTGTCCATGTTCTCCTTGATCTTGTGCATCGGCACGTGGCCGGGGCCTTCGATCATCACCTGCACGTCGCTCGCCCAAGCGCGCTTGGTCAGTTCGCCCAGCGTGTAAAGCTCGGCAAATTGCGCCTCGTCATTGGCATCGGCGACCGAGCCGGGGCGCAGGCCATCGCCCAAAGAGTAGGCGATGTCGTAGGCCTGGCAGATCTCGGTAATCTCGTCGAAGCGTTCGTAGAGGAAGCTCTCCTTGTGATGCGCGAGGCACCATTTGGCCATGATGCTGCCGCCTCTGGAGACGATCCCGGTGACGCGCTTGGCGGTCATCGGGATGTAGGCGAGCCGGACCCCGGCGTGGATGGTGAAGTAATCGACGCCCTGTTCGGCCTGTTCGATCAGGGTGTCGCGGTACACCTCCCAGGTCAGGTCTTCGGCCACCCCGCCGACCTTCTCGAGCGCCTGATAGATCGGCACGGTGCCAATCGGCACGGGGCTGTTGCGGACGATCCATTCGCGGGTGTCATGGATATTGCGGCCCGTGCTGAGGTCCATCACCGTGTCGGCGCCCCAGCGGATCGACCAGACCATCTTGTCGACTTCCGCGGCGACGTCAGAGGCGACTGCGGAATTGCCGATGTTGGCGTTGATCTTGACGAGGAAGTTGCGCCCGATCGCCATCGGCTCGCTTTCGGGGTGGTTGATGTTGCTGGGGATGATCGCGCGGCCGCGCGCGACTTCATCGCGTACCAATTCCGGCGTGACGAAATCGGGGATGCTTGCGCCCCAGTCCTGCCCGTCGCGAATGTGGCCCGCGATCGCAGCGCGGCCGAGGTTTTCGCGGGTGGCGACGTATTCCATCTCGGGGGTGATGATGCCCTGGCGGGCGTAGTGCATCTGGCTGACGTTGTGCCCGGGCTTGGCGCGGAGGACCTGGCGGCGGACGTTGGGGAAGGCGGGGACGCCGCCCGAACGATCCGGGCCGAGCTGACCGTTGTCTTCGGGGCGGACCTCGCGCTGGGTGACTTCCTCGACATCGCCGCGGCCGCGGATCCACTGCGCGCGCAGTTCGGTCAGGCCCTTGGCGATGTCGATCGTCGTCTGGGGATCGGTGTAAGGGCCGCTCGTGTCATAGACATTGAGCGGCGGCTCGCCCGAGCTTGGCTCCAGATCGATCGCGCGCATTTTCACGCCGAGCGGACCGACATGGACCTTGCGGCTGCCGCGAATGGGCCCTGTGGTCACGCCTATTTCGAGCTTGCTGTTGATGTCGGCCATAATGCGCTCCTTGGACGGAGAGCGAGCGCGGGTTTGATGACCGGCCACTCCCTCCGCCCGTGCTAACGGGTTCAGGTTCAACGGGTCGGGCGGCGTTACCCGCCCCTCTCAGTCACACGACTCCCCGGGGATGGCTGGACAATAGGCGGGAGTGCGGGGAAGGTCCACAGCGATGACCGTACTCTATCGCCTCGATGCCACCGCCCCCGAAGTCGCCGCGCAGTTCGGTGCTGCGGCAGGCTCCGATCCGTGGAATGGCGGACACATCGGTCCCGGCCAGTTCGCGCCCGTGCTGACCGCCGGGCGTGAGGCGATTGCCGGGCCGGGGCGGGCGGGGCAGCCTTTGCGGATGATCCCGCGGCTGTGGGGCGTGCCGCCGCCGGGGATGCCGGTCGATGTGCGCAATGGCGTGCTCAGTGTGCGCAACACCAAGAGCCCGTTCTGGATCGGCAACCTGCGCAACAGCGAGTTCCGCTGCCTCGTCCCCGCCACTGGCTTCATGGAATGGGGCCACAAGGACGCGCAAACCGGCAAGCGCCGCGCGCAGTGGCTGGGCTGCACCGACCAGCCGCTATTCGCCTTCGCCGGGGTGTGGAAGGACAGCGAGGTGCCAAGCTTCGCGCTGCTCACTTGCGAGCCCAATGCCGTGCTGCGCGAAATCGGCTGTTTCGCGATGCCGGTGATCTTGCCCGCAGGCGAGGCGCAGCATGTGTGGCTGCGCGGCGAATGGAGCCGGGCGGAGGCTTTGCTGGCGCCCTATTCGTCATCATTGATGTTCGAGTCCGCTGGACATTAACCGAACGATTAAACATACTCCTCGCGCAAGGGAGAGTTCGAACATGGCCCAGGCCGCAACACTGCCCAAAGTCTGCATCATCGGCGCAGGCTGCAGCGGTTTCACCACAGCCAAGCGGCTCAAGGATTACGGCATTCCGTTCGATGTGTTCGAAGCCTCGGACAACATCGGCGGCAACTGGTATTACGGCAATCCCAACGGCAAGTCGGCCTGCTATCAGAGCCTGCACATCGATACCTCGAAGTGGCGGCTGGCGTTTGAGGACTATCCGGTTCCCGCCGACTGGCCCGATTACCCGCACCATGCGCAGCTGCTGCAGTACTTCCACGATTACGTCGATCACTTTGCCTTGCGCGATCACATCACGTTCAACACCCGGGTCGAAAATGCCGAGCGGCTGGCCAGTGGCGGCTGGGCGGTCACGCTGTCGACCGGTGAGACGCGGCACTATGACGCGCTGTGCGTCGCCAACGGGCACCACTGGGCGGCGCGGATTCCCGAATACCCGGGCGCGTTCACCGGCGCGCAGATCCACAGTCACAATTACCGCTCGCCGTTTGAGCCGGTGGATTGCGTGGGCAAACGCGTGCTCGTCGTCGGCATGGGCAACAGCGCGATGGACGTGGCGAGCGAACTGTCGCAGCGCCCGATCGCCAGCCGCCTGTTCGTCTCCGCGCGGCACGGGGTGTGGATTTTTCCCAAGTATCTCAAGGGTCAGCCGATCGACAAGAATCCGGCCCCGGCGTGGATGCCAAAGGCCATGCGCCAGTGGCTTGGCGCGCGGATGATCAAGGGGCTGGTCGGCAAGATGAGCGACTACGGCTTGCCCGAACCCACAATCGGCCCGTTCGAAAGCCACGGCACCGTCTCGGGCGAGTTTCTGGTCCGCGCCGGATCGGGCGACATCGCGATGAAGCCAGGGATCGAACGGCTCGACGGCGACGGGGTGGTGTTCACCGATGGCAGCCGCGAGCAGCTCGATGTAATCGTCTGGGCGACCGGCTATGACATCAAGTTCCCGTTCTTCAGCGATCCTTCGTTCCAGGCCGACGCCGACAACCGCCCGCCGCCGCTGTACAAGCGGATCATGAAGCCGGGAGTGCCCGACTTGTTCTACATGGGGCTCGCTCAGCCGCTGCCGACATTGGTCAACTTTGCCGAGCAGCAGAGCAAGCTGGTGGGGGCCTACCTGGCTGGGCGGTACCTGCCGCCAGATCCCGCCGAGATGGCGCGGGTGATCAAGGCCGACGAGGACTATTACACCGGGCAATACTACGCGGCGCGGCGGCACACGATCCAGCTCGATTTCGACCACTATGTGCGCGCACTGGGCAAGGAATTGGCCAAGGGCGCCGCGCGCGCCAAGGCGGCGGGCAATCGCCTCCCCGTCACCGCAAAGGAGCTTCAACCGGCATGACCCGTCCCTTGAACCCCGTCGATGTCAGCCAGAATGCACTTTACGTCGAGGATACGTGGCGCGAGCCGTTTGCGATGCTGCGCGAAACCGCACCGCTGTCATGGCGCGAGGACAGCCCGTTCGGAGCTTACTGGTCGGCGGTGACGCATGAGCTCGTCTCGGAAGTTGAGCTGCGCCACAAAGTGTTCTCCAGCCGCTGGGACATGGGCAACATCACCATTGCCGAAGCGGTTAACGGCGAGGGGTTTCCCAACTTCATCGCGCAGGACCAGCCGATCCACACCGCGCAGCGCAAGGTGATCGCCCCGGCCTTCTCTCCCAGCCAGATGCTCAAGCTCGATGCACAAGTTAAGGCACGGACCAAGGAGCTGATGGACGGCCTGCCGGTGGGCGAGAGCTTCGACTGGGTCGAGCGCGTGTCGATCCCGCAGACTTTGGGCATGCTGTGCATCCTGTTCGACATGCCGTTTTCCGAATGGCGTGACATCAAGCGCTGGTCGGACTGGGCCAGCGGGGTTTCGGCGGATAACCTCAACGAGGAATACCGCGCGCAGTTCATGGTCCAGATGGGCGAGATGCTCGGTCGCTTCGACCAGGAGCTTGAGGCGCGGCGCGGCCTGCCGCCCACCGATGATCTGCTCAGCCGCATGGTCCATTCGGACGCGATGGGCCACATGGAACCGATCGAGCGGATCGCCAACATCGCGCTGCTAATCGTGGGCGGCAACGATACCACGCGCAATTCGATGTCGGCGCTGGTCGAGGCGTTCGACAAATATCCCGAGGAGCTTGAAAGACTCCGCGCCGATCCTTCGCTGATCCCCAACGCCGCGCAGGAAATCGTGCGCTGGCAAAGCCCGGTCACGCACATGCGCCGCACCGCGCTGGAGGATACCGAGCTTGGCGGGCAGACCATCCGCAAGGGCGAGAAGGTGGTGATGTGGTACATCAGCGCCAACCGCGATGAGAAGGTGTTCGCCGATGCGGAAGCGTTCGACGTGGCCCGGCCCAACGCTCGGCGGCACCTCGGTTTCGGTCACGGCATCCACCGCTGCGTTGGGGCCAAGCTCGCCGAGGACCAGCTGGCGACGCTGATCGGTGAGATCGTCAGCCGCAACATCCGGATCGTCCCCGAAGGCGCGCCGACCCGGCTGGCGAGTCCGTTCCTCCACGGCTTCACATCGGTGCCGGTGCGGATCGAGCCGCTGTAAGCTGGTCTACTTTGCTGGTCGAAGCCGATGCACCGCTCAACATCGCGCTGGGGGGCGCAAGGCGATGTCCGCGAAGGCGCCGCCGCCTTCCTCGAGAAACGCACGCCCAAGTTTTCACTCACGGTCAGCCGCGATCAGCCGCAGATTCCTTGGTGAGCCGTCACCGCAGCGACTTCGCTTCGCCGCATTCTGACCGGGCCATACAAGCCAAAGCCGTGTATTCAGGCTAGCGCAACGCTTGAAGCGCAAGGGCGAAACGGGCAAGAGCGGCACTGAACACGTCGGCGCGCAAGTCCGCAAAGTTGGAGCAGATCATGGTTGGCTGGGGCAGATATCGGTTGGGCACGGGCCTCGCACTCGGTGCGGGGCTGACTTCGGCCGTGGCGCTCGCCGCGGCGCAACCGCAGAGCATTCTGCCCAATTCCAGCCCGGCCCCGAACCCGGCGCCCACCAGCGCACCGACCATCGCGCCTGATACCACCGCGCCCAAGATCGTGCCGCAAATGCCGGTCGATGAACCGGTGGCGCAATGGAACGCCAATGACGCCAAGGCGCTGCTGGGCGTGATCGAAGGGATCGACGCCGATGGCTTGATCCCGGCCGATTACCAGCCCGAAAAGCTGCGCAAGGCAATCGCGGCGGGCGATCCTGCCGTGCTTGGTGCCCAGGCCAGCAAGTCGTTTGCCTGGCTGGTCGAAGACATGCGCGACGGACGCACCCGGTTCGATGCCCGGCTCCAGTGGTTTGTTGTCGATACCGATCTGGATGCCAATCCAACCTCGGCAGTGATGACCCGGGCGCTGCAATCGCATGACGTTGCCGGGGTGATCGAAAGCCTCGCGCCGACCGTGCCCGATTACGGCGAACTCAAGGGCTTGCTCGCCACCACGCCGGAAACCAACAAGTCCAAGCGCAGCCTGATCCGCATCAACATGGACCGCTGGCGGTGGCTGCCGCGTGAGCTGGGCAAGTATTATCTCCTCACTAACGTGCCCGAATTCCAGCTGCGGCTGACGGTCAACAACGAAATCATCCGGTCCTACCGCACGATTGTCGGCAAGGTCGGCAAGACGGCCACGCCGCAGCTTGCCGCGGTGGTGCAGGGCGTGGTGTTCAACCCCACCTGGACCGTGCCGCAATCGATCGTGAAGGGTGAAGGCCTGGGCGCCAAGCTGATCGGCAATCCAGCGGGGGCGTTGCGCCAGGGTTACAAGGTTGCCCGCGCCAAGGATGGCACGATCTCGGTCGTCCAGCAGCCGGGGCCGACCAATTCGCTCGGCATGATCAAGCTCGACATGCCCAACGAACATGCGATCTTCATCCATGACACCCCGTCGCGCGGGCTGTTTGCGCAAAGCTATCGCGCGCTCAGCCACGGCTGCGTGCGGACCGAGCGGGCGGCGGAACTGGGGATCACCATGGCGATCCTGGGCGCGGGGATGAAGTCGAGCGATGCGGTCGATATCGTCAATTCGGGCAAGTACACCCGGGTGCCGATGACCAAGACTTTCCCGGTTTATATCATGTACTTCACCATGGCGTCCGACATCAGCGGCAAGATGGGGACCTTCCCCGACCTCTACAGCCGTGACGGGGCAGTGCTCGCCTCGTTCGCCGCGCCGCGTATGCCGTGGACCGGACAGCGCCAGACCACCGAAAAGGTGATCAAGCTGGATAATCCGCTTTAGGTTAGGGTCAGATCAGGCAGGAGCTTAGATGGGCCAGTTCGCCCACCTGCAGCTTCGCACCTGCTGGAAGCCAGGCGGTGACTTCCTTGCGCGCGCCGAGCGCGGAAATTTGCACCACCAACCCGCTACCCGCATCAATGAAGTGGTTCTCGCTCGAAAAATCGAGCGCGACCCCGTTCGGGCGGCGCTTGAGCAGGCACAGCGCAAGATCGACCGAACTCTTCGCCGAACTATCATCGAACACCTTGACCTTGTCGTCGGTCAGGTGCGCTTCCTGCCAATCGCGCCAGACCCATGGCCCGGCGAGCGCGACGAGCGCGGCCGCCCCGATCACCAGCATGATCCGGCGCGAGCGGCGTTGCTGTGGGTCGATCTGGTCGGTCAAGCGTCGCCGATACGGTCGGCGTAGAGCAGGCGCCCGCCCGAAAGGTGCCACAGCGCCTCGTTGAACTGGTCGGGGCTCATCGCGAAGCAGCCTTCGCTGCGGCCGAGCTTGCCGAACTTGATGATGTGTTCTTCGGTCGCATAAGCGGCGGGGTGCATCACGATCGCGCGTTGGAGCGCGGCGGAATTGTCCTGGTCCATGCCGACCAGGCGGATCGAGGTGCCGTATTTGCCCGCGTACCATTCCGCCGTGAGGTAGGCCCCGCGCGAGGTCGCTTCGGAGCCGTTCTGGTTGGAAAAGGTCTGCAGGAACCCGCTGTGCTCAGGGTCCGAACCGCGACCGTGCGCGACCAGGAACGAGCGCACCGTGCCGTTCTCAAGATTGGCGAAATGGAACCGCGGCAAGGTGCTCGGCCGGGCGAAATCGGCGATCCCGACAATGTCCTTGCGCCACAGGCGGCTGCCGGCGCGTTCAACTTCGCGTGCGGCAATGGTCAGCACCTTGCGGTCATAGGCCGGATTGGGGATCACGACGGTGGGCAGTGCCGGGGCGGCCGGAACCACGGGAGCTTCAGGTAAGGCCCCGAAAGTCTTGTCGAATTCGTCGGCGAGCGGAGAGGGTTGGCCGATCCGCGCGAGTGCGCGGCCAGGCACGGACAGCGCAGCTGCCCCGGCGATTCCACCCAGAATCAGGTTCCGACGGTTCATGGTCCCCACCATAGCGATTGTGGATAACCAAGTGCTGAACTGCAATCCAGCCAAAAACGCTGGATCACTGCTGGCGCGCGCCCAACCGCGCCGTGCTGCCCAGCGCGCAAAGCGCCGCGCCATCGACCCGCATCACCGTCCATTCGTCCATCGGCCGGGCGCCGAGCGCTTGGTAGAAGCCGATCGCCGGGGCGTTCCAGTCGAGCACCGACCATTCAAGCCGGGCGCAATCCCGCTCCACCGCCAGCGCCGCGAGGTGGGCAAGTAGCGCCTTGCCCAGCCCGTTCCCGCGCGCCGCTTCGCGCACATAGAGATCTTCGAGGTAGATACCGGGTTTGCCCTCAAAGGTCGAGAAATTGTGGAAGAACAGCGCGAAGCCCTGCGCCGTGCCGTCCAGCTCGCCGATCACGACTTCGGCATAAGGCCGCGCGCCGAACAGCTTCTCGCCCAGCACCGCTGGATCGAAACGCACTTCGTGCTCAAGCTTTTCATAGATCGCCAGATCGCGGATCAGCGCGCCGATCAGCGGCAAGTCCGCGGGAACGGCGGCGCGGATAGTGAGAGTCATGTCTGCTTCCTCAATCGCGGCCACAGCACACCGACTGCCAGCCCGGCCATCACCAGCGCAACGGCCGCCAGCTTCCACGTCTGCAGCGGTTCACCCAGCACCAGCGCCGACGTCGCGAGGCCGAACACCGGGACCAGCAATGACAGCGGCGCGACCTGGCCTGCCGAATGCCGCGCCAGCAGCCAGCCCCACACCCCGTAACCGAACATCGTATTGCCGACCGATTGCCACACCACTGCGCCCCAGGTCTTCCAGTCTGCAGCGGCGATCCCAGCCGACATCCGCGGCCAGCCTTCGAGCGCGAGCGCGAAGGCAAGCAGCGGCGGTATGGCAAACAGGCTCGACCAGACGACATAGCCCAGCATGTTGACGCTGCCCGCCGCGCGCGCGACCATGTTGCCCCCGGCCCAGCTCGCCGCAGCGCAGAGCACCAGGAACAGCCCCAGCGGCGTCGCGCTAGCATCGGTGTGGAGCGCGATCAGCGCGATCCCGGCGCTGGCCAGCAGCAAAGCAGCGATCTGGTAGCGCGCGACCTTTTCACCGTTCAGCCACACCGCCATTCCGATGGTGAAGAAGGCTTGCGCCTGCACCACCAACGACGCCAGACCGGGGGTGATATCGGCGCGCATCGCGGTGAACAGCAGGCCAAACTGCCCCGCCCCGATCAGCACGCCATATGCCGCCAGATTGCGCCACGGCACCTTGGGACGCGGAACAAACAAGGCCATCGGCGCGAAGGCCAGGGTGAAGCGCAGCAGCGCCAAGGTCAGCGGCGGCAGATGCACCAGCGCGAACTTGATGATCACGAAGTTCGAACCCCACACCGCGGTAACCGCAAGCGCAAGCAAGAGGTGGAGCGGGGGCAGGCCATGGCGGTGCGCAGTCATCCCGCGCGCCCTAGTCGATCAATCAGCGCTTGTCAGTCCCCAGTGGTTCCGCGCGCGCGGATCACCATGGTGTCACCCTTGAGCTCGACCGCGCCGAGCTGGCGCAGCACCGATTGACCGAGCAGGTTGACCGAAAGGTCGCGCACCACCACCGCGTTCACATTGTGCAGCGTGGTGCCGCCAACCTCGACCTCGTCGAGCGTCACCCGGGCGCCGTAACCCACCCCCGAAGCGGTCTGCATCACCGGCTGGAAATCGTCGGGCGACACATTGAGGTTGAGGTTCGCCGCCTCTTCCTCGGTCAGTGCAACCATATCGGCGCCGGTATCGACCAGGAAGTTGACCGAATTGCCGTTGACCCCCGCATCGAGGCGGAACTGGCCGGAACCGTCGCGGCGCAGCATCATGGCGTCGGTTTCGTGCCTCGCGGCCTTGTGCGTCGCCGCTGCCACCGGCGCGGGCGCATCACCGCCGGCGCGCGGCGCAAGGAACGCTGCGACCATGCACATCGCGCCGATTGCAAACAGGGCTATGCCGTAAAGCCGGGTCATGGCGGGCAGCATAGCCGCCCAGCCTTACCGAAAGCTTAGGCCGCCTTGCCGTGGGTCACGTCCATGCTGACCGAGCCCCCCGCCTCGATCTCGGCAGCCTTGGCTTCAACCAGACTGACGATGTGCCCGATCATGTCCGCATCCTGCACGTGGTGGTCGGTCACCCCGGAGAGGTAGACCATGTGCTTGCCGTTGCCGCCGCCGGTGATGCCGATATCGGTCTCGCGCGCTTCGCCGGGGCCGTTGACCACGCAGCCGAGCACCGAGAGCGACATCGGGGTCTTGATGTGGCTCAGCGCGTCTTCGAGCGCCTGGACGGTGCGGATCACGTCAAAGCCTTGCCGTGCGCAGCTGGGGCAGGAGACGACGCGGACCCCGCGGGTGCGCAGGCCCAAGGACTTGAGGATCTCGTAGCCGACCCGGACTTCTTCCTCGGGCTCGGCCGAGAGCGAGACGCGGATCGTGTCGCCGATCCCCGCCCACAGCAGGTTGCCCATCCCGATGCTCGACTTGACCGTGCCGCCGATCAGCCCACCGGCCTCGGTGATGCCCAGGTGCAGCGGGCAGTCGACCGTTTCGGCGAGCTGCATGTAGGCCGCGACCGCCAGGAACACGTCGCTGGCCTTCACCGCGACCTTGTATTCGTGGAAATCGTGGTCCTGCAGCAGCTTGATATGATCGAGCGCAGATTCGACCAATGCCTCTGGGCAGGGTTCGCCGTATTTTTCGAGCAAGTCCTTCTCAAGGCTCCCGGCGTTGACCCCGATGCGGATCGCGCAGCCGTTAGCCTTGGCCGCGCGGACAACTTCGGCGACGCGCTCGCTTGAGCCGATATTGCCGGGGTTGATCCGCAGGCACGCGGCGCCCGCGTCAGCCGCTTCGAGCGCACGTTTGTAGTGGAAATGGATGTCGGCGATGATCGGCACGCGCGCCGCGCGGACGATTTTGCCCAGCGCCGCAGTGCTGGCTTCATCAGGGCAGGAGACGCGGATCAGGTCGGCGCCCGCCTCCTCGCAGCGGCGGATCTGGTCGATCGTTGCGGCGGCATCGCTGGTCAGCGTGTTGGTCATGGTCTGTACGGTAATCGGCGCATCACCGCCAACGGGCACGGAGCCAACCATGATCTGGCGCGAGGTACGGCGCGCGATATCGCGCCAGGGTCTGATCGAGGACATGGCCGCGCATATAGGGCGCGGCGGGTTCGGCGGCAAATGGTCTTGGCGTGCAGGGTCTAAAGCAGTTTCGAGAACAGGAATTCCTCGTCGATCTGCTCGCCCACCTTGAACGTGACGTCGGCGATCTTCTCGAAGCCACAGCGCTGATAGAACCGTTGCGCCCCGTGATTGCCCGAATAGACCGAAAGCTGGACCTCGTCGGCCCCGGCGGCGCGGAAGGCGGCCATAGCCCAGTCCATCAGCGCGCTGCCCACCCCGCTGCCGGTGGCCGATGCGGCGGCATAGAGCTGCTTCAGTTCCATCGCGCGCACACCCCGCGCATGGCCGGGCCAGCCGCATTTGTAGCCGATCTTGCAGAAGGCAATTGGCTCACCCCCACGTTCGGCCACCTGCATCGCGCCGTCGGGATCGGCGATGAGTGCGGCGGTCGCTTCTTCGGACTTGGCCTGGCTCAGGAACGCGGCAAGGTCCGTCTCGGAATAGAGGTGCGCGAAGGCGTCGACGAAGCTGGCCCGGGCCAGCCTGGTCAAACCGGGGACATCGGCCGGAATGGCCGGGCGGAGAAGTAGATCGGTCAAAGCGTCCTCGTCATGCAGATGCTGAAGGGGTCTTCGGAATAGTCGCCGAACGGCGGGCATTCGGCAAAGTCGTGGTTTTCGTACAGTCGCCGTGCGGGCAGAAACGCCTCGGGCCGCCCGGTTTCGAGACTGACCCGGGTATAGCCGCGCGCCCGTGCCTCGGCCAGGAGGTGCGCAAGGATCGCCTTGCCCGCGCCTTGCCCGCGATAATCGGGATGCGCGCGCATCGATTTAAGCTCGCCGTGCTCCGGATCGAGCTGCTTGAGCGCCCCGCAGGCGGCCAGCCGCGCGCCATCCCAAGCGGCGTAAAAGGTCACGTCGGGCGCGCGCAGCCGTGTGATCGGCATGGCGTGGACGCTTTCGGGCGGTGACCATTGGTGCATCTCGTCGAGATGCAATTGCAGAAGCGCGGCCACTTCAGGACCGCACAGGTCGTCCGTGCGAATTTCAAATTCGGCGATCATGGCCAGTTCTTGCCGGACCGAAATGAGCACCGCAAGTGGGCTTTGACTCTGACGTCATGGAGGCATAGCCTTTGCATCGCTTGGGGCGGGATTTTGAAATGATCCGGGGTCGCCCCTCTCCGAGTAATAGACGTGACACTGCCCAAGATCCCTTGGCGGGCGCGTCGAACAGGAGGAAGCATCAATGAATGCATATCGCAAAACGGCCGTCATGGCCGCATCGCTCGCGCTAGCCTGGTCGGTTCCGGGTATGGCCCAGACCGATCCGTTTGTGCCCGGCGACTATGTCGAAGTCAGTTCGGTAACGATCGATGATGGGCATGGCCTTGATTATGCGCAATTCCTCGCCAGCGAATGGCGCGGACGGCAAGAATTCGCCAAGAAGCAGGGCTGGATCGATGGCTATGAAGTGCTGGCCAACGTCAATGCGCGCAATGGCGAGCCAGATCTGATTCTGGTCGTGCGTTACAAGTCACTGCCCGATGCTGCCGAGCAGCTAAAGCGCGACGATGCGATGCGAGCTTACAACAAGCAGACCGACGCGCAGATGCAGGCTGCATCGGGCGACCGGGCCAAGTTCCGCCACCTGGTCGGCTCGCAGCTGTGGCAGGAGCTGAAATTCAAGTAACGACCTGACATGCGGTTGAGGCTGGTGGCCATGCGCTGCCAGCCTCAACCGGCATGCTTGTCGGCCTTGCGCTTGCCCATCCGCATGCCGCCTTCGAGCCGGGCGCGCAGCTGGGTGTAATAGGCTTCGAGGAACGCGCGCTCGTCGCCCGAACCGGGGTTCCAGCCGAGCTTGCGGCAGATCGCTTCGTGCACTGCAGCCATCGCTTCGGGCCGGCCATCGCGGAGCACGCGTTCCAGCGTCTGCAGCTCATATTCGCCGTAGATCGCCAGCTCTTCGTCGGCGAATTTGTAAGATGCGCCGGTGGTCTCGCTGGTCCCGCTTGTTGCGGCGCGGCCGGTGCTGAGCGCATCGGCAAGTTTCAAACGACGCGCTTCGACCACCCAGCTGCCAGCGACCAGGTCGCCTGCGCGGAGCCGGTCGCGGTTGAACATCGGAAACAGCGCGAAGACTGCCAGCCAGCCGAACACCAGCCAGTCGGCCAGACCCCCGCCCGACAGCGAAAACAGCGCGACCAGCGGCAGGGTGATCTCGACATCGCGCAGCAGGTTGCGCGCCAGCACCATTTCGGTGGTTAGCCGCCCGCCATCGCGCGCCGCCACCCTGATCCCGGTCATCCGCTTACCCGGGGTCGCGCCGCGCGGGCCAAGCTCGAAGAACAGGAAGTAGGCGTGGCGCAGCAGGAACAGGAAGGCGATGTAGAGGATCAGTGCGAACTGCACCACAGGCGGCATGTTCGGCCCGCCTTTGCCGAGTTTCAGCGGCGAAACCGCCATTAACTTGCCGCCGATGTACGCCAGCGCGATGGTGGCGATGATGATCGTCAGGAAGATGATCGCAAGATCGATCAGCAGCGCGCCAAAGCGGGTCCCGCGGCTAGCCAGCGTGACCGGCAGCGCGATCCCTTCGGGCGTGATCAGCACCCGGCGGCGGTCGCCCCGCTTCGGCTTGGCGGCAGCATCGCTCATTCGCTCTCGCTTCCCGCCGGGGTGCGGCGGAACAGGAAGAAGTAGACCAGCCAGAAGGTCAGCATGCCGTAGCCCACCACCAGCCGGGCGGTGGTATCGTCGATCAGTTGGCGGCCGAGCCCTTCGAGCATCCCGGCGATCACCAGCATCAACACTACGCCTGCCATCACCGTGGCGGTGCGCTGCCCCGCCGCAGCAGCGGCTTCGAGCACCGAGCGCGTCCCCGGGAACGCCATCGAGCGGCCGATATGCAGGCCCGCCGCCCCCGAAATCAGGATTGCGAAAAGTTCAGTAGTGCCGTGGATCGACAGCCAGCCGACCGCATCGAGGGTCAGCCCCTGGCCATGATACAGCCACAGGATCGCACCCAGCATCGTGGTGTTCTGGATCAGCATCAACAGCGGCGGGACCCCGAAGGCAAAGCCCAGTGCAAAGCACAGGATCGCGATCCCCGCATTGTGGCTGAACAGGCCTGCGGCAAACACGCTGAGCCCGTTCTGGTCCTGGTTGCCGAACAGCGTGCCCTTCAGCACATCATGGCTGGCGCCGGGCATGCGCAAGTCGCCCGGATCGATCGGCATCATCGCATAGTACCAGTCGGGATCGGCGGCGCAGAGCTTCCAGCCGATCACCGTGCCCGCCGCCATCAGCACGAAAGCGACCAGCAGTTCGGGCCAGATGCTGCGCACCGCGCGGCTCCATTCGCCGCCGAAGAACCGCGCGAGCCACGACCACAGCGTGGTGCGCGGGCCATAGACGAGGAACCAGGCGCGCTGGACCAGGCTTTCAAGATAGGCCAGCGTCGCCGCATCGAGCGAGGTTTCACGCGCGACCGACAGGCTGGAGGCGACGGTGCGGTAAAGCACCGGCAGTTCGAGCACGTCAGCATCCGAAATGCGCCGCAGCCGGCCTTTCTCCATGCGGGTGACGATCGCTTCCAATCGCTTCCAGTCACCCTCGCGTTCCTGACGGAAGCGATCGGAGCGCAGCACCGCAGCTTCGATTGCGGCTTCATCACTGGCTTGGCGGCCGGTCAGGCGGGAGAAGATCGCCATCAGCCAATCGCTCCCTTGCGCTTGATTGCAAGGTACGCGTCGATCAGCCGCGTACCGATCGCCTGATAGGGCGCCTCGATCACGTCGATCCCGCGCGCGCGCAATTGCGACAGCACCAGCGCGCGCTGGCGCAGCAGTGCGTCCGCGCTGACCGCCATCGCGAGGTGCTGCATGTCGGCCGGCTCGGCCCCGGAGATCCCGGTCAGTTCTTCGTCGTGCATGGTCACGAACAGCACCAGATGCCGCTTGGTCAAGCGCCCGACGCTTTCGATCATCAGCTGCGCGCTGGTCGGATCGGTAAAGTCGGAGAACACCACGATCATGCTGCGCCGTTGCAGCCGCGCAGCCAGCGTGGCCAGCGCGAGCGTGAAGTTCGGCTCCTGCGCATGATAGTCGAGCCCCGCCGCAGCCGACTGCAACCGGCGAAAATCGCGCGCATCGGACACGAACGGGGTGAAAAGTTCAGGCCGCGCGGCAAACCCGAACAGGCCGACCCGGTCGCCGCCTT
Source organism: Sphingomonadaceae bacterium (assembly GCA_025359685.1). GTDB lineage: Bacteria > Pseudomonadota > Alphaproteobacteria > Sphingomonadales > Sphingomonadaceae > Novosphingobium. Next base: position 25,703 of record JANYEY010000085.1, read on the forward strand.
TCAAGGCGACATAGGCGGTGGTCAGCGCTGCGGTGACGGCGCGGTCGATCCGCGGCAGGCCCGCCACTGGCTCGCACATCGCCTGCCCGCAATCGAACGCGAAGACGATCTGGTTGTTGCGCTCAGCCTCATACTCCTTGGCATAGAGGTGCGCGTGGCGCGCGCTGGCCTTCCAGTCGATCCGGCGCTTGTCCATGCCCGGCTGGAATTCGCTTAATGCCTCAAACATGGTGCCCTCGCCGCGAATCCGGCGGGCAATCAGCCCGAACTGGGCGTCGCGCAGGAAGGCCTGCAGCGCGGGCGAGCGGACCGGCGCGACATTGGGCCAGATCCGCACGCTCTCGCTCACCGCGCGGCGCAGCTGGCGCGCGCCAAGCCCGAGCGGACCGGTCCAGCGCAGCCACAGCTCCTCAACCTCGGCGGTGCCGCGGCGGCTGGCGCGGAACTCGATCCGCGCCTGCCAGTCGTTCCCGTCGCTGCGGGTGAGCGCGGCGGAGGTGGCTCCGCCGGGGAACAGCCGCGCATCGCTCGCCAGCGCGCAATCGACCCGGCTGCGCCAGCCGCCGCCGAACTCAGCCAGCACATCGAGCCAGCCGGGTTCACCCACCTCGGCATCACCCGACGCGGTCAATCCGACATCGCGCGCGCGCCCGGCAAGAAGCGCATCGAGCGCGACCAGCGCGATCACCAGCGTGCCAAGCAGCGGCGCGGCGGCCCAGCTGCCCGGGACCAACACCGCGAGCAGCAGCGCCACCGGCGCCGCAGCAGCAACCAGCAGCGCAGCGCGCGCGGTGGGGACAGGAAAGGCGCGGGATAGCTTCATGCCGGGGGCTTAGCGCGGTGCCTCGGTCGCTGCGACCAGCGCGGCCACCAATGCCTCGACCTGCTTGCCCTCAATCTCAGCCGCCGGAGACAGCAACAGACGGTGGCGCAAGACCGAGGCGGCGAGCGCCTTGACGTCGTCGGGCAGGACATAGTCGCGCCCGTCAAGCGCCGCGCGCGCCCGCGCGGCATTGGCCAGCAGCACTGCGGCGCGCGGGCTCGCCCCGGCGGACAGGTCCGCGCTTTCGCGGGTCGCGCGGATCAGGCGCACAATGTAATCGGTGACCGCCTCGGACAGGGTGACAGTCTTCACCGCCGCGGCAGCAGCCGCGATCGTCGCGGCATCGGCCACCGCCTCGACCCCAAGATCAGCGGCGCGGGTCGGGCCGGCCCGTTCGCCGAAGGTGGCAACGATCTTCGCCTCTTCGGCCGCGCTGGGATAGGGGATCAGCAGCTTGAACAGGAACCGGTCAAGCTGGGCTTCGGGCAGCGGGTAGACCCCCTGGCTTTCGATCGGGTTCTGCGTTGCCACGACCATGAAGTTCTGCGGCAGCGGGTGCGCGGTGCCATCGAGCGTGACGCGGCGTTCCTGCATCGCTTCGAGCAGCGCGGCCTGAGTCTTGGGCGGGGTGCGGTTGATTTCGTCACCCAGCAATAGCTCGCAGAAGATCGGCCCGCGCGTCAGCGTGAACGCGCTGGTCTGGAAGTTGAACAAGTTCGATCCCAGAATGTCCCCCGGCATCAGATCGGGCGTGAACTGGATCCGCCCGAACTGAAGCCCAAGACTGGCGGCAAAGCATTGCGCCATAAAGGTCTTGGCAGTGCCCGGCGGGCCTTCGAGCAAGACGTGGCCCTGCGCCAGCAGCGCGACCAGCAGCGCGTCGATCGCCTCGGTCTGGCCGACCACGGCCTTGCCGATCTGGCCGCGGATCTTCGCCGCGAGATGGCTGACTTCGGGCAATGTCATTGCAGGAACGGTCATTGCAGCAGGGTCCTTTCAAGAGAATTGAGCGTCTGCGCAGCGCGCAGCATATCGCGGGGACGGCGCGCGGCACGCAGGGTTGCGGCGGCGCTGGAGAAGGCATCGGCACTGCCGGTGCGAGCGAGCAGCGCCCGGTCGATCGCGGCTTCGGCCTGGGCTGGATCGAGCCGCGCCGGAAGCGCCAGCGCCTTGACCAGCCGTTCGCGCGCGGCATCGGCATAAGGCGCGCCGACCAGGTGGAGCCGCTTGGCGCGGCGCAGCAGCCCGGCCGCATTGGCGACCAGCGCGCGTTTGCCAAAGGCGATCGAGCGGCCCGCCAGCAGCGGCGGACCAAAGCGGTGATAGGCCCGCCACATCGCCACCGCAGCGGCCAGCAGCAAGCACAGCGTCGCCGCCAGGAAGGGCGGGGTGAAGGCCAGTTCGAGCAAGCTCTCCGACCGGCCATAGCCAGCCAGCGTCAGGTCGAAGACCACCTGCTTGCTCTCGCCATCAAGCGCGCCGCGCACCAGCGCCTCGGCAAGCAGGGCGTTCTCCCGGTGTGCAAAACCGTAATTGTTGAGCAGGTCGGGTTCGAACACGACGATCACCGGAAACCGCGCAACCGTTACTGCGGGCGCCGCTGGCGGCGCGACCGTGATCGGCACCGAACCGTCAGCGTTCGCCTCAGCCGGTGCCGCTTCCTGATCAGGATCTGCCATTGCTGCGGGTGGATAATCCTCCGCGGGCGCAGCTGCGGCGTCTGGTTCAGTGCCTTGTTCCGCGTCATCCGCTGCGGGCGGCGGAGCGAGCTCATAGCTCGCCAGGCCGGGATATTCCCTATCGGCGAAATAGCCCGCGAGCATCCGCCGGTCACTGCCTGCCGCGACCAGCGGGACGAGGGTGCGGCCCTTGCCCGAGATCACCTGTGTGGGATCGGCCACCGGTGCCGACTGGTCCATGCCGAACCATGTCTGGTCTTGGGCCTTGCCGGGCAACGGACCGATCTCCACGCTCACTTCATCGTGGAAGCCCGCCCATTTCGGCGGCATCGGGAACATCAGCTGGACAAACCCCGGTTTGACCTTGGGGTTAACTGTGGCGGCGGTGGGCGGCAGCGGCTGAGCAATCCACTTGGGCATGATCAGCAGGACCGGCCCGTACTGGCTGTGCTCATCGATCACGCGGGTGAGTTCGGCCGGCTTGGTTTGGTGCTGCGGGGTCAAGATCAGCAGTCCGCCCTGGCGCTGCGGGGCGCGGGTGCGGGTCTGGGTGACTTCGAACCCGCGCGCTTTGAGGTAATCGGACAGCGCAGCGTAGCCGACCAGCCCCTTGCCGGCGACATGCGCGCCGCTCGGTTGCGGTTCGGGATCGGCCATACCGCTGCCCACCGCCCACAGCAGCGCAATGAACGCGAGCGCCCCGCCGAGCACCAGCGCGAGCGCGACCCGCGGCGAAAAAGGCCCGCGGCGCCCAACGCTCATCGCGCCGCGATCCGTTCAAGCGCGAACTCGGCATAGGCGGCGCGGGCCGCCTGCCAATCATCCGCGCCAAGCGCACGGAGCGCAAACAGGCTGCGTTCAACCAGCCCGGCAATCTGCGCGAATGTCTGCCGCGCCTTGTCAGGCAGCGCGGGCAGCGCGCCGATTTCGCGCGCGGTGCTGGCGCGGCCGATCCAGTCGGGCCGGGCCGCAGCGATCTGCTGGACCGAACGGCGCAGCAGCAAGTGCGTAGCCTCATCGAAGCGGCCTTCGCGAGCGAGCGCATCGGCGTCTTCAAGCAGCGCCAGCGCCTCGGCCTGATCGGGGGTCCAGTCATCGGGCGCGGCGGCCTTGGCCTCTTTGCGCTTCCATCCCAGCCGCAGCGGTTCGCTGATCCGCCAAGCGCCGTAAATCACGAACAGCACCAACAGGCCGAGCAGGACCCATTGCAACACCGGCCACGACAGACCGAGTGCGCGGCCAATCGGTTCGAAGATCGCGCGGAAAAATCGTCCCAACGCGAGCATCCACTCAGGCGTCTTGGCGGCAGGCACGGACACATCGACCGGGGTGAACTGGATAGCCGGATCGGCGTGGACGTGCTGCCACGCCGCCGCTGCATCCTGCCCCGCTTGCGCGCCCTGAATCTGCTGATCCGCCACCAAGCCTGTGGTGGCACGCCGCAACAGGCCCGGCAAGCCAGAGAAATGAGTATTCGTTGGTATAGTTAGGACGAAATTCGCAATGAATTGGCTCAGTGCCCGGCTTTGCGCAGTCTATCCGCGCGCGCGTTCCTGCGGATAGGTGCCGAGCATGCGCAGTTCCTTGCAATGGAACGCCAGTTCTTCGAGCGCGCGATCGACCGCCGGGTCGCCCGGCGCGCCGACGATATCGGCGTAGAAGGTGGTCGCGGAGAAGCTCGCGCCCTTCTGATAGCTTTCCAGCTTGGTCATGTTGACGCCGTTGGTGGCGAACCCGCCCATCGCCTTGTACAGCGCGGCGGGCACGTTCTTCACCTCGAACACGAAGGTGGTCATCATCGGCCCGGCGCCCAGGCTTGCCGGATCGCGGCCCTCGCGGGCCAGCACCACGAAGCGGGTCATGTTGTCGGCCGCATCCTCGACGTTCTCGGCGATCACCTTGAGGCCGTAGAGCTCGGCGGCGATCTTGGGTGCAATCGCCGCCACCTTCGGATCACCGAGTTCCGCCACATAGGCTGCGGCTCCGGCGGTATCGGCGTAGGACAGCGGAACCATGCCGCGTTCCCGCAGGAAGAAGCGCGACTGACCCAGCGCCTGCGGATGCGAATAGGCTGCGCTGAACGGGCCGTCGCCCAGCGCCATCAGCGCGTGGTGGATCGGCATGAAGTGCTCGCCGACGATGCGAAGATCGCTTTCGGGCAGCAGGAAATGGATATCGGCCACCCGGCCATGCTGCGAATTCTCGATCGGGATGATCGCGTGTCCCGCGCGCCCGTCCTTGACCGCCTCAAGCGCGTCTTCAAAGCTGAAGCAGGGCAGCGGCAGGCAAGCGGGAGCCCATTCCAGCGCCGCGCGATGCCCGTTGCACCCCGGCGCGCCCTGAAACGAGACCGCGCGCGCTGGATCGGCGGCGGCCTGGGCGGCAAGTTGCTCGACACGGGCGAGCGCGGGGGCGGGATAGCTCTGCATGGCGCTGGCTCTAGGGCGGGGCTGCGCGGCGATCAATACGCATTGGCTCAATAGCCCTGCGCGTTGCCCATCGGCAGCCGCGGATCAATCGCCCCGAAATAGCGCGCATGGTTGCCGGTCGCCGCATTGGGTTTCACCTTGAGCGAGGGCCCGCCAACCAGAATTGCGGCGATCTGATTCCAGTAGGGCATTGCTTCAAGCTGGTGACCCTTGGCGCTGAGCACCGCCATGGTGTCAGCGCTGAGCGAATCTTTTTCGTAATAGATCACATCGGGCAGCCACTGCGCGTGGATGCGCGGGGCATCGACCGCCTCGGTCAAGGTCATGTCATAATCGATCACATTGATCATCACCTGCAGCACGCCCGTAGGGATGTGGCTGCCGCCCGGGGTTCCGATCACCATGGCGAGCTTGCCGTCATGCGTAACAATCGTCGGGGTCATCGACGACAGCGGGCGTTTGCCCGGCGCGATTGCGTTGTTGGTCCCTTCGACCAAGCCGTACATGTTGGGAAATCCGGGTTTGGCCGAAAAATCGTCCATCTCGTCATTGAGCAGGATCCCGGTGCCTTCGGCGGTGACCCGCGCGCCGAACCAGTCGTTGAGCGTATAGGTCAACGCGACCGCGTTGCCGGCCGCGTCGACTATCGAGAAATGCGTGGTGCTCTGGCCTTCCTTGCCTTGCCCCGGTCCGGGCAGGCTGGAGGACGGCGTGGCCTTGTCTGGTGAGATGCCGGCGCGCAGCTCGGCGGTGTAGGCCGGGCTGATCAGCTTGGTAGTGTCAGCCTTGACGAAGTCAGGATCACCCAGCTGAATATTGCGGTCATGGAAGGCGCGGCGTAGCGCTTCGGTGGTGTAGTGGACGCCTATCGCCGAATGGAAGCCAAGGCTGCCGAGCGGATAGCCTTCAAGGATGCCCAGCGTCTCGCACACCACCACCCCGCCCGAGCTTGGCGGCGGCGCGGAAATTACGTGGAAGCCGCGATAATTGCATTCGATCGGCTTGCGTTCGACTGCCTTGTAGGCAGCGAAATCGGCGGCGGTGATGATCCCGCCGTGGCGACGGCTTGACGCAGCGATCCGTGCTGCGATCGGGCCGTTATAGAATGCCTGGTTACCGCCTTGTGCAATCGCCAGCAACGTCTTGCCGAGATCCGCTTGAATCCAGCGTTGGCCCGCCTGCCACGGCTTGCCGTGGTTGAGGAACACCGCCGCGCTGGCCGGGTCTTTCGCAAAATCCTCAGACCCTTCGGTCAGCATGTCGGCATCGCCCTGATCGAGCACGAAGCCTTTGCTGGCGAGCGCAATCGCTGCCGCCATCAACGGCGCGCGGGCGCGGGTGCCGTATTTGGTCCGGGCCAGTTCGAGCCCGGCGACGGTGCCGGGAATCCCCACCGCAAGATGCCCGCGCGTGGAGAGCAGCGGGATCACGTTGCCGTTCTTGTCCTGGTACATGGCAGCGCTGGCCTTGCCCGGGGCCATTTCGCGAAAATCGATGAAGCTGGTGCGGCCATCGGCCATGCGGATGGTCATGAACCCGCCGCCGCCGATGTTGCCCGCCTCGGGGAAGGTCACCGCCAGCGCATAGGCCACTGCAACCGCCGCATCGACCGCGTCGCCGCCGCTCTTCAGCACGTCGATCCCGGCCTGGCTGGCAAAGCGGTGCGCCGAGACGACCATGCCATGCTCCGCCGCGACTGGGGCCGGGGCTGCTGCCTGGACCTGCGAGGCGACCAGCGCCAATGCGGCCAGCGAAGCCGCCGCGTTTCTGAGTGCACGCATCTGTACGATCCCTCCCCGAATATGCCTTGGCTTTGGCCTGCCACAAAAGGCCAATCCTGTCGCACAAGAAAAGGGCGGGGAAGCCGAAGCCTCCCCGCCCGATCCTGTAGTCCTGCCGGACCCGCGTTTAGATCAATACTTGACCTTGACGCGGACGTACCAGAACCCGCCGTTGATCCCGAAGGGACCACCGCTGCGCGGGTAGATCTGACCATCGGCAGTACCGCCGGTCAGCGCGTAGATCGGGTTCGCGATGCTCGGCGCGATCTTGTCGGGGTAGGTGTTGAACAGGTTGTTCGCCCCAACCGACAGCGTGTAGTGATCGGCAAAGGTGTAGCTCACATCGAGATCGGTCACGAACTTCGACTTGAAGGTCTGGCCCACCCCGAAATTGGTGCCGGTGTTGGTGGCATTGTTGACCGGGTAGTCGTTGGCATCGCCCCACGAGCTGTAATAGCGCTCGGCGAAGTTCAGCGCGAAGCCGTTCGACTGCCAGTTGGCGTTGAAGTTGATCCGGTGACGCGGGGCAAGGTGCCCAATGTCATAGATCTGCGCCGGAGAGATGACGAGCGCGTTGAACCCCGGCAGAACCTTGCTGATATTGTAGCTGTAAGCCAGCGTCAGGTTAAGCTTTCCGCCGCCCAGATCGCTCCGGTAGCTGCCAACCACATCGACCCCATTGGTCCGGGTCGAGAACCCGTTGGTGAAGTAGTTGACCGCGCCGCCAACGCCCACAGCCGCAAGTGCTGGTTGTGCCAGCAGATCTGCCGCAGTCACGTTGAAGTTCTGCGACACGCCGATCCGGTTGGTGACCTTGATCGAGTACCAGTCAACCGTCAGCGACAGAACGTTGGTCGGGTTGAACACGAAGCCCGCGCCATAGTTGGTCGACTTCTCCGGCTTCAGCGATACCGCGCCATAGTACTGGGCGATGGCGCTGGTCACCGGATAGGTACCGGTTTGGACCTGGTTCCCGGCCACGAAGTTGGTGGTCAGGATCTCGTCGTTGTTCTGGCCCGGCGAAGGAGCGTGGAAGCCCGTCCCAACCGTGCCGCGCAACGCAAAGGTATCGGTGATGTGCCAGATACCGTTGAGCTTGGTGACGAAGGCAGAGCCGAAGCTGTTGTAGTGTTCGTAGCGGGCGGCCACGCCCATCGAGAAGGTCTTGGTGAGATCGCCTTCAAGGCCGAGGTAGGCGCCGTAGCTGTTCTGGCTGAAGCTGCCGGCCGAAGCCGGGCTGGTGCCGCCATAACCGCTTGCACCCGGTGACTTGGAGACGGTGCAGACCGAGGTCGGCGATGCCAGAGCGTTGAACGTTGGGCACAGCGGGTTGGTGGTCAGCAGCGCGGTGTAAGTCGTCGGGCCGGTCTGCGTATAGAGCGGCTGAACGGCATAGGGACCGGCGGCATAGGACTGGGTATCGCCAGCGGTCTGCTGGTAGGTTTCCTTGCGGTATTCAAGGCCGCCCGACAGGGTCAGCGGGCTGAAGAACCCGGCATCGACCGGATAGGTCAGATCGAGGTTGCCGTCGATTTCCTTCTGGATCAGCTTGCCGAAGTGGAAGGCAGTCTGGCTGGTCGGACCGAACGAGGCGTTGAGCGAATTGTACATCGACAGGTCGAGCGTGTTGCGGCTGAGCGAACCCGACAGGTCATAGGTGAAGCCGCTTGCGCTGCTGCCCTTGTATCCCAGCGTACCATAAGCTTCGTCCGTCACGCCGACAAAGCGCGGGGTGAAGCCAGCCGGATACAGCGTCGCAAAGTTGTAGGTGTTGGTGTTGAACACGAAATCTGTGCTCGAGTTGCAACCGATGCTGCCGACCGGGCACTTGGTCAGGAAGATGTTGTTGAACGAACCGTTCTTGCCCGGGCTCCGGGTCGAAGGCGTACCGGTTCCCTGATCAACGGTGAGCGGGGTGGGCACGCTTTGCGAGGCGCGATAGTTGAAGCTTTCGTTCGCGCGGCTGTGGGCCACATTGACGAACAGGTAGAGCTTGCTGTTGTCGCTGACTTCAAGCGCCGAGTTGAGCAGCACCTTGTAGCCATGGCTGGGCGAGGAACCCCAGATCTGCTGCGGCCCGGGGTAACCGGGAAGCTGCGAGGCGAGGCCGGGGTTGTTGGTGGCGAACACCCTGGCGATCGCGCGGTCCGTGCCGCGGCTGGTCTGGCCATCGTCATTGTATTCAGCCGCCAGGTTCACGAAACCGCGGTCACCCAGCTTGACGCCGACATCGCCGGCGATCTGGTAGCTCTTGCCATCACCCTTGTCGTATTGCTGGCCATAGCGGGCCTGCAGTTCGACCCCGGCGTCTTCGCGCAGGCCGTAGTTGAGCACGCCGCCGATGGCGTCCGAACCGTACTGCGCGGTCGCGCCATCGCGCAGAACCTGCAGGTTCTTGATCGCGATCGACGGAATGGCCGAAATGTCCGAACCCTGGCTGCCGAACGACAGTGCGGTATCGCCGCCGGTGTAAACCTGGACCAGCGCCGAACGGTTGTAACGCTTGCCGTTGAGCATGACGAGGATTTCGTCAGCCGGGAGGCCGCGCAGCGAAGGCGCGCGGACGAAAGTCGAAGCGTCCGAGATCGAATTCTGGCCTACGAAGAACGAAGGCACGATGTTCTTGACGATATCGAGCATGTTGCCGGCGGGCTGGGCATTGAGCTCATCAGCGCCGACGACGTCGACCGGAGAAGGCGAATTGGTCACGCTGCGGTCGGTGCGGCGGGTGCCGATGACCACGATCGAATCCGAATTGTCGGTCGCTGATGTGTCGGTGTCTGCGGGCTTGGTCTGGGCGAAGGCTGGATCGGCGAAGAAAATCGCCAGACTTGCGGCGGTTACGGCAAGTGCGGCCTTGCGGCTTGCGTTGAATCGCATGGAAAACTCCGTGTTAGGTTACCCCCCCAGCTCCCGTTTACGGATATACTGCGGTAATGTAGTCGCTATGCGAAGGGCCGCGCATGTCAACGATTGCAGGATGAATCCTAATCGATTGTTACATGTGTGTGTCTTTGGCGCACTATCTGGTGCGTCAGTGCCGGATCAAAGCTCGGAAGATTGCATCGCAAATATAGGCGTATGCGGCTCGTGCGCGGCCATCCGGGCGAGCAGCAGGTCAAGCTCGCTCTCGGCAATGATGATCCCCTGATGCGCGGGCCGGACAAAGCCGACCGCAGCCATGTGGCTGTTGAACGCAATCAGATGATCGTAGAACCCGAAGGCGTTGAGCAGGCCGACCGGCTTGGCGTGATAGCCCAGCTGCGCCCAGCTAACCGCTTCCCACAGCTCATCCATCGTGCCCACCCCGCCGGGGATGGTCAGGAACCCGTCGCTTAAGCGCGTGAAGGCGGCTTTGCGTTCGTGCATGTCCTTGACCACGTGCAGCTCGGTGCAATCGTGGTTGGCCACTTCGCCGCCGCGTCCGCCCGCTCCAACCAGCGCTTCAGGGATCACCCCGATAACCTCGCCGCCCTGGTCAAGCGCGCCTTTGGCCACCGCGCCCATCAACCCGAGCCGCCCGCCGCCATAGACCACCCCGATCCCGCGCCGGGTCAGCTCCGCACCAACCTCGTAAGCAAGTTCGATGTAGCGCGGATCGGCGGGGCTGGCGGATCCGCAATAAACGGCAAGGCGCTTCATGTATTGTCCTGGCTGATCAAGGTAGCGGTCGCCTTAGCACCGGCTAGCACTGCGGCAACCCCCGCTCCGGGGTGCGTCGCCGCGCCGACGAGGTAGAAATTGGCGAGCTTGGGATCGCGGTGCGCCGGGCGCTGGAATGCGGCCTGCAGCGGGCTGGCCTCAAGGCTCCAGCCGCTGCCCAGGTGCAGGCCCAGGTCAAGCGCCAGATCGCGCGGGGTGGTCACCGCCTGCGCCACGATGCGGTCGTGGATATCGGGGATCAGCCGCCGCCCGATCTCGCCCAGCACGCGCCCCGCGACCAGCGGTGCCAAAGCCTCCCAGTCGACCGGGAACTTGCCGAGGTGCGCGACCGGCAAGGTCGCACGGAACAGGCTGGTGCCCTCGGGTGCGAGCGCCGGATCGGTGACGCTGGGATGGTGCAGCAGGATCAGCCCGTCCTGCGGCAAGACCCCCGCATCGAACACGTCGGCGAGCAATTCCCTGAAGCGTGCGGCGAACAGCACCGAGCTATGGGGTATCCCGGGCCAGGTCCCGGCCAGCGCGAAGTGCACGGTTAGCGCCGAGGGGGCAAAGCGCCGCCGCGCCAGCCGCGCCGCTATCTGGGTCCCGCGCGGGATTTGGCGGAGCAGGTCGCGATAGGTGTGGACCACGTCGGCATTGCTGGCGACCGCGGCGAAATGCGCACGCCAGCCGCTTTGCGTCGCCACCGCGCTCACCCGGTTGCCGGCCATTTCGAGCTCGGTCACCGGATCGTGCAAGCGGACCGTGCCGCCAAGCGCTTCGAACCGTGCCAGCAGGTTGGCCGCCAGCGCGGTCATCCCGCCGAGCGGCCACCACGCCGGGCGCCCCGGCGCGGGCTGGCCGAGCAGGGTCAAGGCGCTGGTCGTGAACGGATTGGCTCCGCTCAGCAAAGCCGGCAGCGCCAGCGCCTCGCGCAGCGGTTCGCTGTCAATGTGGTGCGCGATCAGGCCCCAGGCGCTGCGCCAGCCTTGCGCACGGAGCACCGGTTGCAGCGCGCCCAGCGCCTGCGCTGGTCCGGTTAGCGGCCGTTCCGCCAGGCGCTGCCACGCATCGCCCCGGGCCGCATCGTACCAGTGCTGCAATTCCTCGAAGCCGGCGATGTCGCCTGATGAAATGCGGCCCAGCTGGCGCGCCTGCTCGGCGCTGTCGGCGCTGAGGTCGAAGGCTGCGGTATCGCGCCAGTAGAACCGCCGGGCCGGGTTGATCTCGCGCAGGGTAGCGAAATCGGCGAGCTCGCACTGCGCTGCGGCGGCAAGGTCGCGCCATGGGGCGAGATCACCCAACTCGCCCGGGCCTTCTTCGAAGTGGTATCCGGCCACCGCGTGCTTGCGGATCAGACCGCCGGGCTCAGACCGCGCCTCGACCAGGGTGACGGCAAAGCCCGCCGCCTGCAGCCGCAGCGCGAGCGCCAGCCCGCCCAGCCCGGCGCCGATTACACACAGGCTGCGGGCGGGCGCGGCAGGAGGTTGCGGTTTTTTCCTGGCGGCCATGACAACGCGGACTCTACGCCGCGCCGCGCCAAGCGCAACGATCTTGGCCTGAGCCACGCATTGCGGCATGATCGCCTGCAATGAGCCCGATTGAATTCACAATCCGCACCGCGCGGCCAAGCGATGCCGCAGCGCTGGCCGAGATCTATGCGCACCATGTGCTGCATGGCACCGCCACCTTCGAGACCGAGGCGCCGGACAGCGCCGAAATGGGTGCAAGGTTGGCCAGGGTCGTCGATGCACGTGCCCCGTGGCTGGTTGCTGCGGCACCGGACGGCATGGTGCTCGGCTATGCCTATGTCGCCCAGTTTCGCGACCGGCCAGCCTATCGGATGACCTGCGAGAACAGCATCTACATCCGCGATGAGTGCCGCGGACAGGGGCTCGGCGCGGCGCTGCTGGCGGCCTTACTCGAAGCTTCGACCGTGGCGGGCTTCCGCCAGATGATCGCGGTGATCGGCGGCGGCGAACCGGGTTCGATCGCGCTTCACGCCGCGCTCGGCTTCGAACATATCGGCCGGGTCCGCAGCAGCGGGCGCAAGCACGGGCGCTGGCTCGATACGGTCTACATGCAGTTGCCGCTGGGCCCCGGCGACAGCGTGCCGCCCGAAGAGGAACCCATTTGACCAGCTTGCTCCCCAATCGCCGTGGTCTGATCCTGTCACTTGCAATGTGGCTGGCAATCGGGGTCACCCTGCTCGCCATGGGCCGCGTGCCGATCTGCACCTGCGGCACTGTCAAGCTGTGGTGGGGGGTGGTCCAGTCGGCCGAGAACAGCCAGCACATCGCCGATTGGTACAGCTTCAGCCACATGATCCACGGGTTACTGTTCTATTTTTTCGCCTGGCTGTTGTGGCAGCGCTGGCATCTGCTCGGCGGCAAACCCGCGATCTGGGCGTTGCCGATTGCGGTCGCCTTCGAAGGCATGTGGGAACTGCTCGAAAATTCACCGCTGATCATCGACCGCTACCGCGCGGTGACGGTAAGCTATGGCTACGAGGGCGACAGCGTGCTGAATTCGCTGTCTGACATCGGCTTCATGGCGCTGGGCTTCTGGATCGCGAGCAAGCTGCCGTGGAAGGCCAGCCTGGCCATGGCCATTGCCTTTGAACTGTTCACGCTGTTCATGATCCGCGACAGTCTGACGCTCAATGTG
>JANYEY010000086.1 GCA_025359685.1 Sphingomonadaceae bacterium
GCTGCTCCCCGCCGCGCTGCCCGGCATCGTCGCCGGGATCATGCTGGCGATCAGCCGCGCGATCGGAGAGACGATGATCGTGGTCATGGCCGCAGGCGCAACCGCGCGGCTCTCCGCCAATCCGTTCCAGTCAATGACCACTGTGACCTATCAGATCGTCGCCATGCTAACCGGTGAAGGCAGCTTCGATCACCCTGCAACGCTATCCGCATTCGCGCTGGGGATGGTGCTGTTCATGGTCACCTTTGTCCTCAATTACATCGCGTTGCGCGTGGTGAAGCGGTTCCGCGAAGCTTATGAATAGCCCCAGCCACCAGCAGCGCATCGTCGCCCACCTCGCCAGCCGCCACGCCGCCGAGCGCCGGTTTCGCGCGCTCGGCTTCTTCAGCGTCGCCCTGTCGGCGCTGGTCCTGGGGTTCCTGTTGTTCACGATCCTGCGCGACGGCTTGCCTGGGCTCGACTGGGGTTTCCTGACCGCGTCTGACGCGACCGATCCGGCCAAGGCCGGGATCTGGGGGGCACTTAAGGGTTCGATGATGACCATGGCGGTCACGCTGGCGCTGGCCTTCCCGGTGGGCGTGTTCGCCGCGGTCTATCTTGAAGAATTCGCGCCAAAGAACCGCTGGACCGAATTGATCGAAGTATCGATCAACAACCTTGCCGCGGTGCCCTCGATCATCTTCGGGCTGCTTGGGCTTGCGGTCTTCCTCGCGCTGTTCCCCAACTGGCGCTCAGCCCCGCTGATCGGCGGCATGACGCTCGCGCTGATGACCATGCCGGTGATCGTCATTTCAGGACGCAACGCGATCAAGGCAGTCCCGCCCTCAATCCGCGATGCCGCGCTGGCGATCGGGGCAAGTCCGGTGCAGACGGTGTTCCACCATGTCCTGCCGCTCGCCCTGCCCGGCATCCTCACCGGCACGATCATTGGCATGGCCCGCGCGCTGGGCGAAACTGCGCCGCTGCTTATGATCGGGATGAAGGCATTTGTCGCCACCCCGCCAGAAGGCTTCACCTCACCGTCGAGCGTGCTGCCGGTACAGATCTTCCTGTGGTCCGACGAAATCGACCGCGGCTTCGTTGAACGCACTTCCGCTGCCATCATCGTCCTCCTGGCCTTCTTGCTGGCGATGAACGGGCTGGCGATCTATCTTCGCAACCGTTTCGAGAACCGCTGGTGACCAACCCCCACGAATTAGACCCTGTAACTCCCCGGCTCGCCGCACGCGATGTGTCGGTATTCTATGGCGACAAGCGCGCGATCGACAACGTGTCGATCGATATCGCCGATGAATACGTGACCGCGTTCATCGGCCCGTCGGGCTGCGGCAAATCGACCTTTCTGCGTTCCTTCAACCGCATGAACGACACAATTTCCGGGGCGCGGGTGGAAGGCAGCATCGCGCTGGATGGCAAGGATATCTACACGTCGGGCATGGATGTGGTGCAGCTGCGCGCCCGGGTCGGCATGGTCTTCCAGAAGCCCAACCCATTCCCCAAGACCATTTACGAAAACGTTGCCTACGGACCGCGAATTCATGGCCTGTCCTCGAACAAGGCCGAGCTTGACGAAGTGGTCGAGCGCAGCCTGCAGCGCGCCGGTCTGTGGGACGAGGTCAAGGATCGGCTGAGCGACAGCGGCACCGCGCTTTCCGGCGGTCAGCAGCAGCGCCTGTGCATCGCCCGCGCCATCGCAGTCGATCCCGAGGTGATCCTGATGGATGAGCCGTGCTCTGCGCTCGACCCGATCGCCACGGCCAAGATCGAGGAACTGATTTCCGAACTGCGCGGCAAGTATGCAATCGTGATCGTGACTCATTCGATGCAACAGGCCGCGCGCGTTTCGCAGCGCACCGCGTTCTTCCACCTCGGCAAGATTGTCGAATACGGCAAGACCTCGGAAATCTTCACGAACCCGCGTGAAGAGCGGACGAAAGATTATATTACCGGACGTTACGGTTAGGATTTAAGATGGCACAGGAACATACCGTCAAGGCATTTGACGAAGACATCACCAAGGTCCGCGGCCTGATTGCGGAAATGGGCGGGCTCGCCGAAGTCTCCTTGCGTGAGGCAATGGAGGCCCTGGTCAAGGGCAACCTCGATCTAGCCGCTTCGGTGATCGCGCGCGACAAGAAGATCGATGCGCTGGAAGCCGAGGTTGACCGGCTGGCGGTGCGCACCATCGCCCTGCGCGCACCCATGGCGGTTGACCTGCGCGAGCTGATTGCGGCAATCAAGATTGCCGGCGTGATCGAGCGGATCGGCGACTATGCCAAGAACATCGCCAAGAGCGCGGACAAAATCGAGGGGCGGCAACGGTTTGAACCGCTGACCTTGATCCCCGCGATGGCCGATATTGCCGCAGGCATGGTGCACGACGTGCTCACTGCCTTCGCGGCGCGCGATGCAGCACTGGCGCATCAGGTGGTTGACCGCGACGAGAAGGTCGATGCGTTCTACGAATCGCTGTTCCGCAACCTGGTCAGCTACATGATCGAAAATCCCTCAACGATCAGCAGTTGCGCTCAGCTCTTGTTCGTGGCGCGCAATATCGAGCGGATCGGCGATCATGCGACCAACGTCGCCGAAATGGTCTATTATGCGGCGACCGGGACCCACCTCACCGACCGCGAAGAGCGGCTCGGAGCCAGATCATGAACGCACCGCGCCTCTTGCTGGTCGAAGACGATCCAGCGCTCGCCGAACTGCTCGAGTTTCGCTTTCGCCAGCAAGGCTATGCGGTGACCGTAACGGCGGATGGCGACGAAGCACTGCTGCTTGCGGCCGAACAAGTGCCCGATCTGGTGGTGCTTGACTGGATGGTCGAAGGGACCAGCGGGATCGAGGTCTGCCGCCGCCTGCGCAAGGGCAAGGCCACCGCGCACGTACCGATCGTCATGCTCACCGCACGCGGGGCCGAGGATGACAAGGTTCGCGGGCTCGAAACCGGGGTCGACGACTATGTAACCAAGCCGTTCTCCCCGCGCGAACTGCTCGCCCGGGTCGGCGCGATCCTGCGCCGGATCCGCCCGGCGCTGGCCGGCGAGGTGATCGAAGTCGGCGATCTCGCGCTCGATGCGACCGCGCACAAGGTCACCCGGCGCGGCCAGACCATCTCGCTCGGCCCAACCGAATTCCGCCTGCTCAAGCATTTCATGGAACATCCCGGCCGGGTCTTCAGCCGCGGCCAGCTGCTTGACGCGGTGTGGGGCAGCGAAAGCGAGATCGAACTGCGCACCGTGGATGTGCACATCCGCCGCTTGCGCAAGGGCATTGAGGTTGAAAGCGCACCCGATCCGGTCCGCACCGTGCGGTCGGCTGGATATTCGCTCGAAGCGGTCTAATCGCAGATCCCGGTCAGCAGGCTGTTCAGCCAGTTGATCACCTGGGCTTCCAGAAAGATGCGGTGATCGGACCAGCTGTGATCGGTCGCGGCGTGCACGGTGGTGATCCGTGTTCCCCCGGCCTTGCGCACTGCCGCGATCAGCGCATCGGTCTGCGGGGCGAGGCCATCGTCGCTGCTCAACACCAACAGCGGGTGCAGCGCGAGGCCCGGCGCAGTGCGCATGAAATCGAAATCCGTGCGGCCCGCGATCAATTCATCGGCCATGATCTCGGGCGAGGTGCCCGCTAGCGTCTCGGCGTTTTCGCTGGCCATCTGGACGATTGCTGGCCGGTCAAGCCCGCGCATGTAGCCCATGTTGGCCGCAGAAATCAGCCCTACGCCGAGCAACTTTTCGTCTTCGCCGCCAACCAGCGTGCTGACCCAGCCGCCCATCGAATGCCCCATCAGTGCCATCCGTTTGGTATCAACTCCCAACTTCGCTGCATTGGCCGGCACGCGCAGGTAAGCGAGCACGGCCTTGGCGTCTTCCGGGTTCTGGCTGAAATGGAACATGCCTGGACTGCCCCACGAGCCGCGGTAGTTGAAGGTCACCACGTTCCACCCCGCGCGGCGCACCGCCTGGGCCAGATCGAGGTTCTTTTCGTTGCCGGGCCAGCCGTGGCACAGCACCAGCGTGGGGTGCGGGCCGATCCCGGCAGCGAGATAGGCCAGCCCGTTGATCTCGACCCCGCCGCTCGGAATGTGCAGCACTTCGCTGCGCGCCAGGTGCGCCTTGTCTGGCAGCGGGTCAGTGAAGATCGCGGCTGGGATTGCCGGAGTTCGGGCTGGGCGGGTCGTCTTAGCGGAGAGCTGCGGCCCGCTCAGCGTGAGTGCGGTGACGGCAAGAATGGCAAGTGTGCGGCGCATGAGATCTCCCCTGTTCGCAGGCTTGCTATCGCTGCGGCTAATGAAAATCACGCGATTTCGGAATGATCCGGGCATCGCGCGGATGCCCGTGGCGACTGCCCTGCACCGGGCGCTGCACGTGATCGCCGCGCTCGACGTGGTGCGGCAGCAGGTCGTCGGACAAGGCGTGCAAAGACGGGGTAGCATCGGTCAGATGGGTGGCAATAACGTGCACAACTTCGTCATCGTACTCCACCCGGCCCCTCACCTCCATCAGCCGCGCGCCCATGATCACCTTGCGCTGTTTCTCCATCAAGTCGGGCCAGATCACCACGTTGGCGACCCCGCTCTCGTCCTCGAGCGTGATGAAACACACCCCCTTGGCCGAGCCGGGGCGCTGGCGGATCAGCACCACGCCCGCGACCTGCACCGCCGCGCGGTATTTGCGTGCGCGCAGATCGGCGGCGCGGATAAAGCCGCGTTCGGCGAGATCGGCGCGCAGGAAGGCGAGCGGGTGGGCTTTGAGGCTGAGCCGCTGGGTTTGGTAATCGGCGACCACTTCTTCGGACAGCGGCATTACCGGCAAGCGGGTGAGTGCGCGCTCGGCCCCCTCATCGCGCGCGGCAGCGGCGGCGAACAGCGGCAAGTCGGGCGCGGCGATCAGACTGCGCGCATCCCACAGCGCCTGGCGCCGGGTGAGCTCGAGCGAATTGAAGCAATCGGCGCTGGCCAGCCGCTCGACCAGCGCAGGCGAAAGCCCGGCGCGTTCCTTGAGCTCGCGCACATCGCGGTAAGCCCCCGCCTCGCGCGCCGCGACGATCCGCGCGGCCGCCGCTTCAGGAAAGCCATCGACCTGGCGCAGACCGAGGCGGAGGGCGACTTGCGCTTCGTGGGGCTGGCCTTGCGCGCGAGCTTCGACAGGCTCAGCCTGAGCCTGTCGAAGGCCACGTGCTGCCCCCTCCTCCACTTCCTCCAGCGTATTGTCCCACCCCGAAAAATTCACATCGACCGGCAACACCTCGACCCCGTGCTCCCGCGCATCGCGCACGATCTGCGCCGGGGCGTAGAACCCCATCGGCTGCGAATTGAGCAGGGCGGCGGCGAAGGCGGCGGGGTAATGGTATTTGAGCCAGCTTGAGACATAGACCAACAAGGCAAAGCTCGCTGCGTGGCTTTCGGGGAAGCCGTATTCGCCGAAGCCCTTGATCTGGTTGAAGCAACGCTCCGCAAAACCGGGATCGTAGCCGCGCGCGATCATCCGCCCGACCATCAGCTCCTCTAGTTCCGCCACCATCCCGCGCGAACGGAAGGTCGCCATCGATTTGCGCAACCGGTTGGCCTCAAGCCCGGTAAACTTCGCCGCATCGAGCGCGATTTTCATCGCCTGCTCCTGAAAGATCGGCACCCCCAAGGTGCGGCCAAGGATCGAGGTCAGCTCGTCGGGCGGGCCGTGGCTCGGCCCTGGTGCGGGGATTTCGACTGGCTCGGCCCCCCGCCGCCGTTTGAGATACGGATGCACCATATCGCCCTGAATCGGCCCCGGCCGCACGATCGCCACTTCGATCACCAGGTCGTAGAACTGGCGCGGGCGGAGGCGCGGCAACATGTTCATCTGCGCGCGGCTTTCGACCTGGAACACCCCGAGCGAATCCCCCTTGCACAGCATGTCGTAGACCGCCGGGTCTTCCTTGGGCACCGTCGCAAGCGTCAGCTCCTGCCCGTGATGCGCCCCCAGCAGGGTCAGGCATTTGCGGATGCAGGTCAGCATGCCCAGCGCCAGAACATCGACCTTGAGGATGCCGAGCGCGTCGATATCGTCCTTGTCCCATTCGATGAAACTGCGCTCGGGCATCGCGCCGTTGCCGATCGGCACGGTCTCGCTCAATGGCCCCTGGGTGAGGATAAACCCGCCGACGTGCTGCGAGAGGTGGCGCGGCATGCCGATCATCTGCTCGGTCAGCGCGAGCACCCGGCGCAAGTGCGGGTCAGCCAGATCGACCCCGGTCTCGCGCTCGACATGGGCTTCCTTGATCGAGCGCCCGTGCCCGCCCCACACCGTCTTGGCGAGCGCGGTGGTGATGTCTTCGGAGAGCCCCATCGCCTTGCCGACCTCGCGGATCGCCATGCGCGGGCGGTAATGGATCACCGTGGCGCAGAGGCCAGCGCGGTGGCGGCCATAGCGCGCGTAAATGTACTGGATCACCTCCTCGCGGCGTTCATGCTCAAAATCGACGTCGATATCGGGCGGCTCGTTGCGGTCTTCGGAGATGAACCGGTCGAACAGCAACGCGTGGCGCGCGGGATCGACTGCGGTGATTTCGAGCACATAGCACACCGCCGAATTGGCCGCCGAGCCGCGCCCCTGGCACAGGATCGGCGGATCGCACCGCCGCGCGAAATCGACGATGTCCTTGATCGTCAGGAAATAGCGCGCGAGGCTGAGCTTCCCGATCAGCACCAATTCGCGGCGCAGCGTCTCGCGCACGCTCTCGGGCACTCCGGCGGGATAGCGGTTCGCCGCCCCTGCCCAAGTCAGGTTTTCGAGGTGCTGCTGCGGCTCTAATCCATCCGGGCAAGTCTCTTCGGGGTATTCGTAGCGCAGTTCCTCCAGGCTGAACTGGCACGCATCGGCCACCTCGCGCGCCGCCGCCAAGGCATGCGGCCAGCGCCGGAACAGCCGCGCCATTTCCGCCGGGCTCTTGAGGTGCCGCTCGGCATTGGGCTGGAGCAAGTGCCCGGCGGCGACCACGGTGGTCTTGTGCCGGATCGCGGTCATCACGTCGTGCAGCGGGCGGCGGTGCGCGGCGTGGTAAAGCACATCGTTGGTGGCGAGGATCGAGAGACCATGTTCGCGCGCCAGCTGATCGAGCCGAGCGATCCGGGCGAGATCATCCCCGCTGTAAAGATAGCTCGCGGCGATGTGGCGCAGCGTGGGAAATTGCCGGGCCAAGTGCGGGAGGAGCTGAGCGAACGGCGCGGTTAAATTGTCGTCCCGGGCCTGACCCGGGACCGGTGGCCGCATCGATGCTACCTCCGATCCAGTCGCCCGCGGCCCCGGGTCAGGTCCGGGACGACGCAAGAGAATGACATTGTTCTCGACCGCGATGGTGAATTCAACGTCCAGCCCCCCCGGAGGCACCAGCACCAGCTGCAGCCCCTCGGCATGCGCGGCGAGCATCGCCAGCGAGATATCGCAGGCCCCCTTGTCCTGCCATTCGCCATCCAGCTTGCCCATTCGCCCGGCCGAGATCAGCGCGCAGAGCCGGCCATAAGCGGCGCGATCAGCTGGATAGGCCAGGAACACCAGCCCCTCGGCAGTCTCGATCCGGCAGCCGATCACCGGACGCAGTTTGAGCGTCTTCGCCTCGCCGTGGAGCCGCACCACCCCGGCCAGGGTGTTCGCATCGGCAATCCCGATCGCGTCATAACCCAGCGCATAAGCCTGCGTGACGAGGTCAACCGCATCGGAAGCCCCGCGCAGGAACGAAAAGCAGCTCGCCAGGCCCAGCTCGACGAACGACGCGCGCGGCGGGGCGCTGGTCGCTTCACCGGCGACGCGGCGGCGTTCGGGAGTGAGGGCGGCTTCGGGCATGGTTTCGAGTCTAATGTTCCTTATATGTTCTTATTCGGAATGAAGCGAGTCTCCTGCTGCCGCATCCTGCCACCAGCCCAACGTTGGAACGGAACCGACCGTGCGCCCCGCCGTTGTCGCCTTGAGCCCTCAAGCCGGAGAACCACAATGCCGATGATCGAAACCAAGGACGGAACCAGCCTCTACGTGAAGAGCTGGGGCAACGGGAAACCTGTGGTGCTGATTCACGGCTGGCCGCTGTCAGGCGACAGCTGGGACCCGGTCAGCAATGTGCTGGCCGATAACGGCTATCAGGCGATCGCTTATGATCGCCGCGGGTTCGGCCGATCGGACCAGCCTTCGGAAGGCTATGACTACGATACCTTCGCCGATGACCTTGCTGCGGTGATCGACAGCCAGGCCGGCGGGCAGGATGTCGCCTTGGTCGGCTTTTCGATGGGCGGAGGCGAAGTCGCCCGCTATCTTTCGCGGCATCAGGGAAAAGGCGTGAGCAAGGTTGCGCTGATCAGTTCGGTGGTGCCCTACATGCTCCAGACCGAAGACAATCCCGAAGGCGTGCCGCAAGCCACCTTCGACCAGATGACCGAGGGCATGAAGGCCGATCGCGCGAAGTTCTTCACCGGCTTCTTCGATGACTTCTTCGGGGTCGGAATGTTGTCCAGCCCGGTCAGCGATGAAACGCTTGATCTGGCTTGGGCCACCGCGATGCAGGCCGGGCTGCGGCCCACCCTGGCTTCGGCCAAGGCCTTTGCCACCACCGACTTCCGTCCCGATCTCGCCAGTTTCACGGTACCCACGCTGATCATCCATGGCACCGCCGACAAGACCGTGCCGATCGGCCCGACCGGGCGCGCATTGGCCAAGGCGGTGCCTGCGGCGCAGCTGATCGAATATGACGGCGAACCCCACGGCGTCTTTGCAACCCAGACCGAGCGGCTGACCAACGACCTGCTGGCGTTCTTGGGGGATAATGGGAAACGCGGTGCCTTCAATTTCGATGCAGCCCAAGCCGATGACCGACAGGTGGTGCTGGATGAAGTGACCGCGGCGTCGATGTCGACAATTCCGGTTTAGACACACAGTCCCTGCAAATACCACTCGGGCACGCCGCCGCGGCCATCGGCGGCGTGGCCGTGGCGGTAGATCCAGTATCGCCGCCCGGCCGTATCCTCGACCCGGTAGTAATCGCGCAGCCGCGCCGCACCGCGCTCACGCCACCATTCGGGTGCGATCCGTTCGGGCCCTTCGGCGCGGGTGACCTCGTGCAGCGCCCCGCGCCAACGGAACCGGCGCGGTAGGCCATCGGGACTGGCGTGGATCACCGCGATCAACTCGGGGCGGTCGAGCAGTTTCAGCGGGCGGACGTTGAAGGCAAGGCTCTCTTGTGTCGCGCGGCCCGGATCGAGCGGGGCAAGCCAGCGCTGAGCGCGTTCGGGCCAGTGGCTCGCGACCGGCTCCGGGCGGCGCACCGCCCCTGTCCCCAGCCTGATGCTCAGCCGGTCAATGCAGGCGGCAAGGCTGGTGCCGTGCGCCTCGGCGGCCGCTTCGAAATCGCGCTGGCTGAGCGCCAGCGGTTCGCACCACGATGCGGTCAGGCGGGCGAGTTCGATCCCGAAACCGGCGTCGATATCGTCGAGCTTGGCCGCAAATAGCCGCGTGATGTGATCCGCCGCGCGAGTGGCGGCGGCGAGTTCGAGCCGCCGCTGGACCACCTCGCCATCGACTTTCCACAGCGCCAGATCCAGCCGCCGCGCGCCCAGCGCCTGGCCTTCGAGCACCCGCACCATGTCGTCCGCCAGATCGCCCAGCACCTGGTCGAGCAGCGCGCGGTGGCGGATCGGTTCGATCAGGCGGCGCTGGACCAGCGGCGGCGGCGCGGCGAGCACCGGCAGCAGCGGTTCGGGCACCTTGCCGGTGAGCTGATCAAGCCGGACCAGCGGATTGGCGGCGGGCGCGCGGACCGACCGGAACCGCCGCGCCAGCGCATCGCGCGCTACCCCTGACAGGTCGCCGATCCGCTTGAGCCCCAGCCGGCGCAGCACCAGCAGGGTTGCAGGATCGAGCCGCAGGGCGGCGACGGGGAGTTCGGCGAGAGCGCCGCCCGCTTCGAGCACCGCCCGCTCCGGCCCGTAATGCGCCAAGGCCCAAGCCGCGCCCGCTGTCGGGGCGACCGCTAGCCGCGCGGTCAGGCCACGCGCTGCCAATCGCTCGCCCACGTCTACCAGCAAGGCCTTCTCGCCCCCGAACAGGTGCGCCACTCCGCTGACATCGACCAGCAGCCCGTCGGGCGGATCGAGCGCGGACCACGGCCCCCAGCGCTGCGCCCACAGCGCGAGCTTTTCGAGCAGCGCCAGATCGCCCGCCGGATCGGCCGGGGCAACCGCCAGTTCGGGGCACAGCGCACGGGCGTCGGTAAGCGAGGTCCCGACGCGGACCCCGGCTTCGCGCGCGGCGGCATTGATCGCAGTGATCCGCGGGCCGTGCGCGCTGTCCGAGATCAGCGCGACCGGATCGGCGCGCGGGCCGTCAGCCAGCTGCCAGCGATCGATCGCCAGCCGCGCCAGCCACACCGCCATTATGCGGCGGGCTGGCGGTGAGGACGTGTCCGTCATCGCGCAGGATCCATTCTCCGGGAGGGTGATTGCGCGCGCGGAACAGGGTACCCTGCCAGGCCGGCAACCCCGGCGCGGCGGGGTTCCAGCGCGGCGCAAGCGAAGGCGCGGCGGTCACCTCCCAGCGCTGGCGCGCGGAGGAGAGATCGCGCGCCGCGTCGAGCCGGACCAGCCACAGCGGCACCCCGTGCACCTCGGCGACCAGGCTGAGGCGGCGCGAGGCGGTGAACGACAGCGCCTTGGGATTGCCGGCGATCTCGCCGATGACGAAGGCGAGATCGCGGCAGCGCAGCCCTTCCTCAAGTGCGAACAGCGCGTCTTCGGGGCTCTTGGCGGCGACATGGAGCAGGCGGTGGCGCAGGCTTGGCGGCAGCCCGGGGCGATAGGGCCGCCCGCTCAGCCGCAGGGCTGCCGCATCCTGCACCCACAGCCACGGGCGCTGGTCGCCCTGCCCCGCCTGATCCAGCGCAAAGGCCAGCGCCAGCCCCGCACCGCTCGCCTCGCGTGAGGCGGCGAACAGCTCGGCGTGCTTGGTTTCCTCCCCGATCCGGGGAGGTGGCAGCCGGAACGGCTGACGCAGGGGGCCCTCCCCACACGCAAGGTGGGATCCGGAGGCGAGCCCCCTCCACCATCCTGCGGATGGTCCCCCTCCCCGGACCGGGGAGGAACGCGATACTTGCCGTTCCATTCTCAGAATCACTCTAATGTTCTATTTATGTTCTGATTGCCGGTGATTCGCAAAGGCTTTGTCGCAGACGGATCGAAAGTGGCTGAAGCGCGCCCGTCCGGGGAACCACCGCGCCGGGCAATCGTTCAATACCAACCCCCTAACCAGCGAGAGATGTCATGGACCACGCCAACGAAAACCCCGACGACCTCAAGGACAAGTTCTGGCAGCACCTGTCAGCATCGCCGTTCGTAATGCTCGAACTGGACAGCGACCGCGATGGCGCCGCCCCGATGACCGCGCAGCTCGACAAGGACGCCCGCCACGCGATCTGGTTCTTCACCAGCCGCGCTGGCGGTTACGCCAAGATGGGCCCGGCAACCGCCAACTTCTCCGCCAAGGGGCAT
>JANYEY010000117.1 GCA_025359685.1 Sphingomonadaceae bacterium
GGCAACGCCATCGCCACGGTCGAAAGCTCAGACGCCAAGCTGGTCATCACCGTGCGCGGCACTGCCTTTGCCAAGGCCGCCACCACCGGTGGTTCGGGCACAGTCGAAGCCGTATCGGGTCCGGGCAATGCTGGCACCAGCACCTTCATTGGCTCGGAAATCGCCAAGAGCGAGCGCCCCGAACTGACCAGCGCCAAGATCATCGTCTCGGGCGGCCGCGCGCTGAAGGATGCCGAAACCTTCAAGAGCGTGATCTTTCCGCTTGCCGACAAGCTTGGCGCAGCGGTTGGCGCCAGCCGCGCTGCGGTCGATGCAGGCTATGTCCCCAACGATTATCAGGTCGGCCAGACCGGCAAGATCGTCGCCCCGGCAGTCTACATCGCGGTCGGCATCTCGGGCGCGATCCAGCACCTTGCGGGGATGAAGGACAGCAAAACCATCATCGCCATCAACAAGGACGAAGACGCCCCGATTTTCCAGGTCGCCGATATCGGCCTGGTGGGTGACCTGTTCAATGTGGTGCCCGAGCTGACTTCGAAGCTCTAAGCGCTGCGCTAACGCGAAATGGAAAGGCCCTGCTTCGGCGGGGCCTTTTTTGTTTTCCGGAGGGGATTGGTTATTCCCAAATTCTTGAACACGGTTAGCATCTTCCAAGTAGTTGCTTGAGAAAGCACCGTGCGACGTTCATCGATACTGTTCCTGTCTGCCCTCGGCTTGATCGCACAGTCGGCGCAAGGCGCAGACAAGACGACGACATCATTGCCCCGGATCACCAAGTGGGAAATGAAATACGATGAGGATGGCTGCAGTCTCCTTGCGGAATTCGCAGCGGGCGACGATGCGGTGATGATGGCCATAACCCGCACCACGCCCGGTGATTGGTTCGAAATGCGGCTCTATGGGAAGATGCTGGGATCTGCCGAAGTCGGAGTACCGGTTGAAGTCGCTTTCGGTGACGGAGTTCCGATCAAGCGCGGTGCAATGGCCGCGACATCGGGTGGCGAGAAGAAAATACCTGCGGCAATAATTCCGAGCCTTCGGGTCGACGGCTGGGAACCGACGCCCAAAATGGATGCCAGTTCGCCAGTGCCTTTGGTTGCAGCAGACCAGGAAGCGAAGATCAAATCGATCACCTTCAAGCCAGCGAGAAGGGGGCGCTATCGCATGGAAACCGGTTCCATGGGCGCGCCATTTGCAGCGATGCGAACTTGCACGGATGACCTCGTCCGGCATTGGGGGTACGATCCGGCAGTCGAGGCTAGATTGTCGCGCCCCGCCACTCCGACGACCAGCCCCGCGACTTGGCTGGGATCAAACGACTTTCCCTCGGCTGCTCTGGCTCAGGGCATGAACGGCTACGTCAAGTTCCGGCTTGATGTTGATCCCGCCGGAAATGTCGCAGGGTGCCGCATTCTATACCGCACAAACCCGGACGAATTTGCTGAGGCCTCGTGCAGATTGCTGGCTAAACGCGCCAAATTTCAGTCGGCGCTCGACGCAACCGGAAAGCCGGTTAAATCGTATTTTGTCAGCGCGGTAAGATGGCTGTCGCCAAGCTCATAAGTTAACCCTCGATGCGCTCATAGAGCACCAGCGGCCGTTCACCCGGTTGCTGGTGACGGGCATATTCCACGAACCCCAGCTGCGCCGCCACGCGTTCCGAGACCACATGGCCCGCCTCGATCATGCAGGCGACGCGCTGCCGGCCATGCGCCTCATCGAACCACGGCATCACCGCACGCATTGCTTCGCCCGCAATCCCCTCACCCCAATGATCGGGGTGAACGATCCAGCCCGCCTCGGGGACATCGTCGAGCCCGTGGGCAAAGCCGCGGTAAGAGCGGAACACGCCGATATTGGCGACGATCTGCGGCAACCCGCGCTTCCGCACCATGAAGGTGCCATAGCCCCACAGCGCCCATGACCCCGCGTTGCGGGTGAGCCGCGCGAAGGTATCGGCGTGGCCGGGGGCCCAGTTGCCGAGGTAGGTCAAAGTCCGCGGATCGGTGTTGATCGCGTTGAGCCCGTCGAAGTCGCTGGCCTGCGGCTTCCACAATTCGAGCCGCTCGGTGGTGAGGACCAGTTCGCTCATGTCAGCGACGAGATGACGTGGATGACCACCCCGACCAGCCCGCCTACCAGCGTGCCGTTGATGCGGATGAATTGCAGGTCACGCCCGACTGCGCCTTCGATCCGGCTGGTCACCGTTTTGGCGTCCCAGCGCTTGACCGTTTCGGAGACGAGCCGGACGATCTGGTCGCCGTAGCGGGTGGCGACGCCGACTAAGGTGCGCCGCGCGAAACGGTTGACCTGCGCCTGCATCCGGGGATCGTCGCGCAGCGCGGTGCCAAGCTCGGCCAGCGCCTCACCCAGTTGGCCGCCGATAGCAGTGCCGGGCGCCCGTAGGCGCTTCAGCAGACCGGTGCGCAGGCGTTCCCACACCCCCTGCCACCATTTCGCCACCGCCGGATTGGCGAGCAGTTCGTCCTTCATCCGCTCGACCCGGGCGCGCAGCTCGGGGTCTTGCTTGAGGTCGACCGACAGCTTGGCGAGACCTTCCTCGATCTTGGCACGCAAGGGATGATCGGGATCAACGATCACCTCGGCGAGCAGCTTGTAGATCCCGTCGAGCACCGAATTGGCGAGCGTTTCGTCAAGCCCGGTCCAGCGCAGCACCGCATTGGCGCGGCGGTGGATCATATCGCGGATCAGCTCCTCGTTGTCTTCAAGCGTGAGCCCGGCCCAGCGCACCAGGCTGTCGATCACCGGGAGGTGGCGGCGATCGGCGATCGCGGTCTCGGCCAGACTGCCGAGCAGCGGCGCGATTTCAAGCTTGCCCAATTGTCGCACCAGCCCGCCGCGGACCTGCACCCCGAGCCGTTCGGGATCGAGCGATTCGAGCACTTGCGCGAGCAATTCCGCCGCGCCGGCGCGAATCCGTCCGCCGCTGCCGCCCTTCGGATCGGAAAGCCAGGTGCCCGCAGCCTGGGCAATATTGGTCGCCCCCAGCCGCCGCGCGACGACTTGCGGGGTAAGGAAGTTTTCCTGCAGGAATGCCGCCATCGTATCGGCAATGCGGTCCTTGTTTTCAGGGATGATCGCGGTGTGCGGAATGGGAATGCCGAGCGGATGGCGGAACAGCGCGGTGACCGCGAACCAGTCCGCCAGCCCGCCAACCATCGCCGCTTCGCTGAACGCGAGGACATAGTCCCAGGCCGGGTGCGTCCCCAGGAAGTGCCGCGCGATGCCGAACAGCGCGGCCATCGCGACCAGCATGCCGGTGGCGAACAGACGCATCGAACGGGCGCGATCGGGCGCGGGCGTTGCGATCCGCAGCGTGATCGGCCGGGGACGCCGCGCGCTCACTCGGCCGGGACAGCCCCGGGATCGTCGCCCATGCGGTAGGCTGGAAGGGCTCCGTGCCCGGGCTCCGCGGCGGGGCGCTGGGGTGCCGAAGTTTCGTCCGCGCCGCTGTTGAGCATCTTGCGGCCCAGCCACGGTCCGAGGCGCTTTTCGATCCCGTCCGCCAGGCTGAAGCCCGCTGGCACAATCAGCAGCGTCAGCAGGGTCGACAGGATCAGCCCGCCGATCACCACGGTGCCCATCGGCGCGCGCCACGCACTGTCGCCGGTCAGCGACAGAGCAGTCGGGATCATCCCCGCGGTCATCGCCACGGTGGTCATCACGATCGGCTGGGCGCGTTTGTGCCCGGCTTCGATGATCGCGGCGAACTTGTCCGCGCCGGTGGACATCTCTTCGATCGCGAAATCGATCAGCAGGATCGAGTTCTTGGCGACGATCCCGAACAGCATCAGGATGCCGATGAACACCGGCATCGAGATTGGTTGCCCGGCGAACAGCAGCAGCAGCAATCCGCCCAGCGGGGCCAGGAACAGCGAGCCCATGTTGACCAGCGGCGACACGAAGCGGTGATACAGCAGCACCAGCACCGAGAACACCAGCAGAACCGCAGCGAGCAGTGCCTTGGCGAAATTGGCGAGCAATTCGGCGAGGATCTTGTCATTGCCGATCGGCGCGTTGGAGACCCCGGCGGGCAGCTTTTGCATGATCGAAAGCTTGTTGATCGCGGTCATCGCGTTGCCCGACAGCGCGCCCGGCGCAAGGTCCGCGCCAACGAATACGCGGCGGTTCTGATTGTAGCGCTGGATGCTGACCGGGCCCGAACCGAAGGTGATATCAGCTACGGTGGCTAGCGGTACCGAACCGCCGGTGGTAGTGGGTACCGGCAGGTTCTTGATCGTGGCGATCGAGCGGCGCGAATCTTCGGACAAGCGTACCCGGATCGGCACCTGGCGATCGTTCAGCGAGAACTTGGCGGCGTTCTGGTCGATATCGCCGATCGTCGCGATGCGGATCGTCTGGCTTAGCGCGGCGGTGCTCACCCCCATGCTGGCGGCAAGGTCGAGCCGCGGGGTGATCACCACTTCGGGGCGGCGCATATCGGCGGCGATGCGCGGCGCGACGAGGTCCTTGATCCCCCGCATCTGTTCAACCAGCTGGTTGGCGGTCTGCTCAAGCAGCGCCGAATTGCTGCCCGACAGCATGATCGAGATCGGCCGGCCAGTGCCGCTTCCGCCGCCCGGTCCGCTGAGGTCCTGGAACGATACGCGGGCATCAGGAATGGTCTGTAGCTCGGGGGTCAATTCGCGCTGGAGTACCTGGCTCGATTTATCGCGCTTGGCTTTCAGCGTCACGAACAGGCGGGCGTTGCCTTCGCGGATTCGTTCGAGCGCATGATCGACTTCGGGGCGCTTTGAAACGATCTCGGAAACCCGGTCGGCGACCGCTTCGGTCTGCGCGAGCGTAGTCCCGGGAACCATCTCGATGTTGATCAGGGCAAAGTCCGAATTGACGTCAGGGAACGGCTGCAGCGGGATCACGGAGAACAGGAAGCCGGTGGCGAGCAGCGAGCCCAGCCCAATCCCGACCATCCACACCCGGTGATCGTGGAGCCGCGCCGAGTAGCGCTGGCCCATGTAGCGATACCACTGGCCGAGCCGCCCGCGGCTTATCCCGATCACCAACCCAAGCACCTTGCGCGCCAGCCACGACAGCCCGACCGCCACGGCGATCGACAGCAGCAAGGTGATGAACTGCAAGGTCTTGGCAAACCCGAACAGGGTGAACTTGCTCGCCGCGACCAGCTTGAAGGTGCCGACCATGCCGGCCATGAACGCGCCAATGATCAGCAGTGTCGCGATCGTCCCGACGATATAGGCGAGCGGCGAGCCTTTGACCCGTTCGATGCGCGCGCGCAGCTGCTTGGCCTTGGCGGCATCAAGCGACCAGTGCAGAACGCCCAGATAGCGGTCCATCCATTTACCCGAGGCATGTTCGGCAAGGCCATGCGACTTGAGGAAATAGGCGGCGATCATCGGCGTGATCATCCGCGCCACGGCCAGGCTGACCAGCACCGAGATAACAACGGTCAGGCCGAAGTTGCGGAAGAACTGCCCGGAAACCCCGGGCATGACCCCGACGGGAAGGAACACCGCGACGATCGAGAAGGTCGTCGCAACCACCGCAAGACCGATTTCGTCGGCGGCGTCGATCGAGGCCTGGTAGGCACTTTTGCCCATGCGCATGTGGCGCACGATATTCTCGATCTCGACGATCGCATCATCGACCAGCACACCTGCGACCAGCCCCAGTGCGAGCAGCGAGAGCGAGTTGAGCGTGAAGCCGAACCAGGCATCCATCATCCAGAACGTCGGGATCGCCGACAGCGGAATGGCGATCGCTGCGATCAGCGTGGCGCGCCAGTCGCGCAGGAAGAAGAACACCACGATGACCGCCAGGATCGCGCCTTCGACCATCGAGGAAATCGAGCTTTCGTACTGCTGCTTGGTATAGTCGACCGAGCTGAACAACCGGGTG
Organism: Sphingomonadaceae bacterium; assembly: GCA_025359685.1. Taxonomy (GTDB): domain Bacteria; phylum Pseudomonadota; class Alphaproteobacteria; order Sphingomonadales; family Sphingomonadaceae; genus Novosphingobium. Next base: position 5,899 of record JANYEY010000117.1, read on the forward strand.
AAGTGGATCCCCGGGTGATCCTTCCGGAGCTGCTCGATCTTGGCGACGGCGCCGTCGTAAACCGAAACATCCGAAGCCCCGCGCGCACGCGACATCGCGAAAGTCACCACCGGCTTGCCGTTGATCTTGCCCATGGTGGTCACTTCGCCGAACGAATCGGAGACATTGGCGAAATCGGTCAGCTTGACCGTGCGGCCACCACCCAAGGGGACGTCGGTCTGCGACAGTTCGTAAGCGTTGCTGGCGTTGCCGAGCACGCGCACCGACTGGCGCGATCCGGCGATTTCGGCCTTGCCGCCCGCCGCATTGACGTTGAGCGCGCGCAGCGCCGAGTTGACCTGGCTAGCGGTCACCCCAAGCGATTGCATCTTCGCCGGATCGAGCGTCACGCGGATTTCGCGGTTGACCCCGCCCTGGCGATCGACCGTTGCCATGCCCTCGACGGTAAGCAGTTCCTTGGCCACGGTATCGTCGATGAACCATGACAACTGCTCGATCGTCATGTCATCAGCCGAGACCGCGAAATAGGCGATCGGATCGGATGAAGTCTGGACCTTGAAGATCTGCGGTTCGAGAATCCCGTCGGGCAATTCGCCGCGGGCCTGGTCGACCGCGTTCTTCACCTCGGCCACCGCTTCGTTGATGTCGGTGCCGATCTGGAAGGTGACAACGGTCTGGTTGCCGCCTTCGGACGCGGTCGAGCTGATCGTGTCGACCCCGTTGATCGTCCTGACCGCGCTCTCGACCTTCTGGGTGATCTGCGATTCGATTTCCGACGGCGCAGCACCCGGCTGCGAGATCGCCACGATCACCGCCGGGAATTCGATGTCGGGATCGTTCTGGACCTTCATGGTCGAGAAGCTCATCAGACCGGCGATCATCAGGCCGATGAAGATGACGATCGGAACCACCGGGTTGCGGATCGACCAAGCGGAAATATTGCGGAAGTTCATGGCTTTGCCTTTATTCCCGCGCTTACTGCTTGGCCGCGACCGGCTTGATCTGCTCATCCGGCGCGAGGAACCCGCCAGCGCGCAGCACCACCCGCTCGTCGCCAGCAAGCCCCGCGATGATCGCAATGCCTTGGTCGGTCACCAAGCCCAGTTTGATATCGCGGCGCTGCACCTTGTTATCCTTGCCGACAACATAGACGTAGCTGCCTTTGGCATCCGACAGGATCGCGCTTTCGGGCAGCATCGGCGCGACTACCGTGCCCGACTTGATCTCGGCGCTGGCAAAGCCGCCCGGCGGCAGGTCGGGCGCATAGGCCAGCGCTATGCGGGCATAGCCCTGGCGCGAGACCGGATCGATCACCGGAGCCTTTTGCCAGACCTGCCCGGTATAGACATGGGTCGAACCGACAGGCGTAACCTTGGCGGACACCCCGGAGGCGATCTGCGCGAGGTCCGACTGGCCGAGCGCGGCCTTGAGTTCCATCTCGCCGCCCTTGGCGAGGCGGAACAGCAAACCCGAACCGGCGCTGACGATTTGCCCGGGTTCGACCTTGCGTTCGAGCACCAGCCCGGCGGCCGGTGCGATCACGTTGAGGCGGCGGCTCTGCGCCTGGAGCACACCCAATTGCGCCCCGGCCACGCGAACCTGCGCATAGGCGGCATCGCGGGTTGCGCGCAGCCGGTCGATATCGGCCTTGGAGACGAACCCCTTGGCGACGAGCTTTAGTGAACGGTCGAGGTTGGCCTGCGCCAGATCCGCATTGGCGCGGGCCACCGAGACCTGCGCGGCTTGGCTCGATTGCTGCTGGACCTGCACTGACCGGTCGATCACCGCCATGATCTGTCCGGCCCGGACCCACTGGCCCGGTTCAACCAGGACCGATAGGACCTGGCCGCCTTCGCCGGCAATCCCGACCGGCAGCTCGCGCCGCGCGGCCAGCGTGCCGGTGGCCGAAATCGTCCCCTCAATCGTGGTTTTGCCGGGCGTGATCACGCTGACCACCGGGGCCTGTTCCTTCTTGTCGGCGTCTTCGGCAGCGCTTGAACCGGCGCGATGAACCATGAACCAGATCGCGGCCATGATCAGCAGCAGGACCACGCCTGCCAAGATCAGGCGGCGCTTGCTGCGCCCCTGCCCCTGGTCATCCAGCAGCGGATTGCCGCCAGTGAACCCGTCCGCATCGATCCTCGATTCGTAATTCATCGCCGCAATTGCCTTCAATCTGGGAATTCGGCTGCCACCCGTGGCCCGCCGCCCCTGCCGCCGCAGGCAAACATCCGCCTCGGCACCCTACTGTATTACAGTGCTATATCACCCGCGACAAGCCCCCATCGCAATGGCGGCGCCGTTCCTGAAACGCGAGAGCTGACAATAAACAAGCGCGGCCGACGCAGCAATGGCGCGGTCGTCAAACAGCACTGGCGAGCCGTTGAACTGCAGCATTTGCGCAACTATGCGCCAGTTTCAGGATACACAACGGCCGGGGAGAACCATGTTCGCCCCGGCCGCCGGTTGGTCGCTATGGTGCGTTGATCAGTACTTGAGCTGACGCTCGTAGAGATCGCGGTAATGCTGGATCCGCGTAACCCGCAGTCCCTGCATGCCCGAGCGGTCGACCGCGCGCTGCCACGAGGCGAACTCTTCGAGCGTCAGGTTGTAACGCTCGCAGACTTCGTCAATGGTCAGCAGGCCGCCGTTTACCGCCGCCACGACTTCGGCCTTGCGGCGCACCACCCAGCGGGTGGTCGAAGGATCGGGCAGCGAATCAAGGGTCAACGGCTCACCGAGTGGGCCGATCACCATTGCCGGGCGAATTTTCTGGTTCTCGATCATCACAATTCCCGATCGCCGGCGTGGACATGTCCGGCACTGTCAGCCTTCATGCCCCACGGCCCTTTGCGATCTGTTGAATCTTTGAGGTTAACAGGCTGTTTTCCGAACAACCCGTCGCAGCCCGGAACCGGCCAGTCCGAAAAGCTGCCATATGGCAAAGCACGAACCGATTCGCCGCGCGTCAGTTCCCGCCGCAGGGCATGCGCCGCGCTAAGCCGTGCAAAGAGCCCGTCCCAATCACGCCAGGCCATATCGGCCCCGGGGACAAAGCCCACTTGATTTTGGACGCTGCGTGCGATCCGAAGGTCATTGGATAGTTCCATGAGCCGCGGTCTAGGCGAACAAGGTCAATATCGGGTAAAGCTGCAATTTACCCCGTGGTCACAATGCTTACCGAAATTCCGCGCCATCGGATGGCCTGCTTTGCCATGCCGCGTCCACGCGTGTATGCGGCGCTGCCATGCCCGCCGACCCTGTCCTGACTGCCGATCCCGGCGCATTGTTCCAGCTGGAAGGCCCGCTGTCCGCCCGGCGGATCGTGGTTGCGATGTCGGGCGGAGTTGATAGCTCGGTGGTCGCCGCGCTGGCCGCGCGCAGCGGCGCGGAAGTTATCGGGATCACGCTGCAGCTTTACGATTACGGCGATACAGCAAAACGAAAAGGCGCCTGCTGCGCGGGCGATGACATCCGCGATGCCCGCGCCGTCGCCGACCGGCTGGGTATCGTCCACCATGTGATCGATCACGAGAGCCGGTTCCGCGACGAAGTGGTCGAACGTTTCGCCGACGATTACCTTAACGGACGCACCCCGATCCCTTGCATTCGCTGCAACATGGGGCCCAAGTTCACCGACCTGCTGACCATGGCGCGCGACCTTGGCGCGGATTGCCTGGCGACGGGGCATTATGTGCGCCGCGCCATCGGTCCCGCCGGTCCCGAGCTCCAGCGCGCGCTCGATCCGGCGCGCGATCAGAGCTACTTCCTCTACGGCACCACCGAGGCGCAGCTCGATTACCTGCGCTTCCCGCTGGGCGGCCTGCCCAAGCCGGAAGTTCGCGCCATCGCCGAGGCCGAGGGGCTGCGGGTTGCCGCCAAGCCCGACAGCCAGGACATCTGTTTCGTCCCCGATGGCGATTACGCCAAGATCGTCCGCAGCGTCCGGCCCGAAGGCGCGCTGCCCGGTGAGATCGTCCATGCGACAAGCGGTGAGGTGCTCGGCCAGCACCGCGGGATTATTCACTACACCGTGGGGCAACGCCGCGGGCTGGAGATCGGCGGGCTGGCTGAGCCGCTTTATGTCACCAAAATCGACGCCGCGTCGGCGCGCGTGCTGGTCGGGCCGAAACGGCTGCTCGCGGTGAGTTCGGCGCAGATCATTGAAACCAACCGCATCGGCCCGATGCCGGATGCGCCACTAACCGCCAAGGTCCGTTCGCTCGCCAAGCCGGTGCCGGTGGTGCTGGAAGGCCACTTTGGCGACGGCGCGTCAGCCACCTTGCGCTTCGTCGGGCCGGAATATGGTGTCGCTCCGGGTCAGGCGGCGGTGATCTATGCCGGTGACCGCGTGGTGGGCGGCGGCTGGATCGATTCGACCCAGGCCTAAAGCGCAAACTCAGACCGGCTGCGCAATCAGGCTCCGCCCCGCGAACGCAATCTTGTCGATCGACGGGGCGAGCGCACACTGCCCAGGGCCGACGACTTCGCCGCAGACCTCAAGCGGGGTGTCGAGCGGCAACACCAGCAGCGGGCCATGATACCGCGCGGCGGTTGCAACGGGCGGCGGACCGTCGAGTCGGTCGAGCCGGAAATGCGGGCCTTCGACCAGCGCCACCTCGCCGGCGCGCGGCACGTGGCGGCGATTGGCCGGATCGTAGGGACTGCCGTCGGCCACCGCGATACCCGCATCGAGATGCAGTTCACGCCCGCGTCCATAATCGTAGAGCCGGTAAGTGACGTCCGAGTTCTGCTGCGTTTCGATCAGCGAAATGCCCGGGCCGATCGCGTGCACCGTTCCGGCGGGGATATATAAAAAGTCGCCCGGCTGGACCGGGTACCAGGCCAGCAGGTCTTCGATGCTGCCATCGAGCGCGGCGGCACGCATCGCCTCGGGCCCGATCGGAGCTTTGAAGCCGATCGCAATCCTGGCCCCCGGCTCGGCGCCCGTGATCAGCCAGCATTCTTCCTTGCCGCGCGAACCCTTGGGCGCTTCGGCGTCGGTCGGATGAACCTGAACCGAGAGGTTTTCGGTGGTGAACAGATATTTGACCAGCAATGCGTCAAGCGCGGCGGGCGGGGTGAACCAGACTTCGCCGATCCGTTCGCCCGGCGGGCTGTGGAATGGCGGCGGCAGGCTATCGACCCCCCACGGCCGCTCGGACAGCGTCGTGGCAAGCAGCACGCTCACTGGTTGACTGCTCCGGCAAGTTTGCCGACGAGCTGCGCCCCGGCGCGGGTGGTGACCAGCACCTCGCCGCCATCGACCACCACGACCACGTCTTCCAGCCCGATCACCGAAACCCGCGGGCCGTCGGTTTCGACGAGGACGTTGCGGCAATCGACCAGTTCGGCCGGGCCGATCGCGGTGTTGCCTTGGCCATCGCCGCCCCGCGCCTGATGGAGCGCTTCCCAGTTGCCGATATCGGACCAGCCCATGTCGGCCCGGACCATGGCGGCGCGGGTGGTGTTTTCCATCACCGCGTAGTCGACCGATTCGCTGGCGATTTTGCCGAATTCGGCGGCGTCGGGGTGGAATTCAGTGCCGGATTCGCGCCCCTTGGCCACCGCAGCGCGGACTTGCGCGGCAATTTCCGGGCGGTGTGCAGTGAGTTCTTCGAGGAAGGTGCCCGCGCGAAAGGCGAAGATCCCGCCGTTCCAGGCATAGCCGCCTTGGGCCAGGAATTGCTCGGCGCGCGCGCGGTCGGGCTTTTCGACGAACCGGGCGACGCGGTAGCCCGCAGCACCGATCGCTTCGCCCTGCTGGAGATAGCCGAAGCCGGTTTCGGGCGATTTGGCCTCGATCCCGAATGAGACCAGCCAGCCTTGCGCGGCGAGCCCGGCAGCGGCGCGGGCCGCGGCCTGAAAGGCGGTGCAATCGGCGATATGGTGGTCGCTCGGGCAGACCAGCATCACCGCGTCTTCGGGCAAGCGCAGCGCGGCCAGCGCGATCGCTGCAGCGGTGTTGCGCGCCGCTGGCTCGACGATGATCCGCGCTTCACCGTCACCGGCGAGCTGGTCTTCGACATGCGCCAGATGCGCCGTTCCGGTCACCACGATCGGCGCGGCGAAACCAGCATTGCGCGCGCATCGCGCCATGGTCTGCTCGAACAGCGTTTCATCCCCGACAAGCGGCAGGAACGGCTTAGGCTTGGCCGCGCGGCTGCGCGGCCACAGCCGGGTTCCGCTGCCGCCGCACAGGATGACAGGATGAATTTGATGGTCAGCCATGGGGTTAAAGTGGCCCTTCTTCGCAGGCATTCAACGCCCTAGCCACGCCACGGTTCCAGCTGGCAACCAAATCCGGGCCGGTAAGTGGCGGTCTGGCTGGCGATCAGCGGGAAGCGCGCGGTGACGGTCTTTGCGGCGGTATCTTCGGACAGCATGACCAGTTCCATGCCGGGTTCGAAATCCTTGCGGCAATCGCTGAGCCCGCGCCCGCCGAGATAGCGGCACGAACAGGCAACACGCGCTCCGTATGCCGCGCCGGTCCGGGCATAGGCGTGCAGCGGCGCCCAGAACCATGCGATCAGCAGCGCAATCAACGCGAGCCCGAGCCACAACGCGCGGCGGCGCAGCCTTGCTCTGGGATCGCTTGCCGGGTTTGCAGTTGCCATTGCTATGCCTTTGCGCAAGGGATGCGCGCGATGTCCGCGCGCCGCTCGTCCCTTATCCTGCCGCTGCTTGTGCTGCCAGCCCTGATCGCCTGTTCGGGGCAAAGCTCGGCTCCGCCGCCGCCCGCACCGCTGGCCGAGGCGGCGATGAAAGCGGTGATCGACAAGCCGGGGGTTAATCGCGAGGCGCTGGCCCGCAGCGTGGACGCGCTGTTCAGCCAGGAACCAACCGCCGAAACCCGCGCATTGCTGGTGCTGTACCATGGCAAGATCGTCGCCGAACGGTTCGCACCTGGTTATCACGAGAACACCCGGTTCATCAGCTGGTCGATGGCCAAGACTGTGACCGGGGTAATGATCGGCATGCTCGTCGCCGACGGACGTCTCAGGCTCGACGAAGGCGTTCCGATCCCCGCCTGGCAGCGCCCCGGCGATCCGCGCGGCGAGATTACCCTGCGCGAGCTGCTGCAGATGCATTCAGGCCTCAAGCACGACGAAGAAGCCGATCCGCCGTACGAGGCCGATACGGTGCGGATGCTGTTCCTTGACGGACGCGACAATGTGGCAGCCTATGCCGAAGCGCAGCCGCTTGAGGCCGAGCCGGGATCGAAGTGGGAATACTCATCCGCCACTGCGGTGATCCTGGCCGATCTTGCCGCGCGGTCGCTCACCACCAGCACCGATCCCGCCGAACGCGCGCATGTGGTCGGCGATTACTTGCGCACGCGGCTGTTCGAGCCGCTCGGCATGAAGAGCATGGTCCCCGAATTCGACGCAGCAGGCACCCTGATCGGCGGCAGCCTGATCCACGGCACCGCGCGCGACTGGGCCAGGTTCGGCGAATTCATGCGCGAGCGCGGCGCGATTCGGGGCGCGCAGCTCGTCCCGGTCGCATGGATCGATTTCATGACCTCCAGCTCGCCGCATATGCTGGGTTACGGCGCGCAGACCTGGCTCAACAAGGCGCCGCCGGGCGAAGCAGCGATGTGGCCGGGGCTGCCATCAAACGTGTTTTCCTTGAACGGCCACCTTGGCCAGTTCGTGGTCGTATCGCGCAGCAACGCGGTAACCGTGGTGCGGCTGGGCAAGACCAATGAGGGGCAGCATGAACCGGTCCGCCGTGCTATCGCCCGGATAATACAGCTCTTTCCGAAAGAACCTCAGCCCAGTGACTGACAGCGCGACCAAGACCGCATTGATCACCGGGGTGACCGGGCAGGACGGCGCCTATCTCGCACGGCTGCTGCTTGAAAAGGGCTACCGGGTGCACGGCATAAAGCGCCGTTCCTCCTCATTCAACACCGGCCGGATCGACGATATTTACGAAGATCCGCACGCCCCTTCGCCGCAGTTGACGCTGCATTACGGCGATCTGACCGACGCCACCAACCTTATCCGCATCGTCCAGGAAGTGCAGCCTGACGAGATCTACAACCTCGCCGCGCAGAGCCACGTCGCGGTGAGTTTCGAGACCGCTGAGTATACTGCCAATTCGGACGGGATCGGCACCTTGCGGTTGCTTGAGGCAATCCGCATCCTGAAGCTGGAACAGAAATGCCGGTTTTACCAGGCCTCGACCAGCGAGCTCTACGGACTGGTGCAGGAAGTGCCGCAGCGC
>JANYEY010000124.1 GCA_025359685.1 Sphingomonadaceae bacterium
GCCCAACCACCCATTAAGTGTACCCTGGGGGTGGTTGGGCCGGGGGAGCGGGCCGGTGTTGCGACAACCGAAGCATCCGCGCCACTTAACGGTTAATTTACCATGTTGCGCCAAACCGGGCTTCCAAGGGCAAACGGGGACGTTTCATGGATAGCTATCGCGGCCTATTTTCGGATTCTGCACCGCCGGAATCAACCCTTTCTGGGGACGATTGGCCCGACGTTGAATTCGGCGAGCAGGAGAGCCTGCCCGAGCCGCCGCCCAGCCCGGTGGGCCAGGACGAGCGGCGCATGCAGGTGCGCGCTTACAATCACTGGGCCAGCCTGCTCGACAATCGCAATTTTCCCTCGATCGAAGATCTGGAGCCCACGGCTTTGCCCGATTTCGGGCCTTACAGCGTACTGCTCGACTTCAGTCGGGGAATCGAGAATCCGGCAATCCAGTTCCTCGGCGATAAATTGGCGAAGGAATGCGGCACCGATGGCGAAATCCATTCGCTGGCCGATGTCCCGGCGCGGTCGCTGCTGTCGCGGATTACCGACCATTACATGCAGATCCTCGCCAACCAGGCGCCGATCGGGTTTGAAGCCGAATTCGTCAACCAGCGTGAACAGACCATTCTGTATCGCGGCATCCTACTGCCGTTTTCGAGCGACGACGATACGATCGACTTCATCTATGGGGTGATCAACTGGAAGGAGCTGGCCGACCAGCAGACCACCGACGAACTGCTGCTCGAGATCAACCAAGCGCTCGAAGTCGCTCCGGCCAGTAGCGCGCAGCGTGACCTGGCGATAACCGACTGGGCCGATGGCCCGAACGATATTTCCGGCGCCGAAGACGATGGCGTGCTCGACCTGGCAGACTTGGCCGAAGTCGATGCTGAAGACGATCACTTCCCGGCTCCGGCATTCGCTGCGGCACCTGATTCCGATGTCCTCGAACTGTCGCACCACGATGAAGCGGCGGACATGGAGCTGGCCGATTGGCTCGCCTCGGCCCGCGAACTGGCCGAAGCCGCGCGCGGCAGCGAAGACCGGACCCGCCACGCGCTCTACGCCGCGATCGGCAAGGCGTATGACTTCTCGCTGGCGGCGGGCGATGCGCCGGAAGATTTTGCGGAACTGGTCGCCGATTCGGGGCTGACGGTGCAGGACCGCGCGCCGATGACCCCGGTGGTCAAACTGGTGTTCGGGGCCGACTACGACAAAACCCGTCTCACCGAATTTGCCACCGCGCTTTGCCACGCGCAGCGCCTCGGCCTGCCGCAGGGCGGCCTGGGTGAATACCTGCGCGCCGCGCCGGGCGGGCTCAAGGGCGTGGTCACCGAAGAACGCCGGATCAAGCGCGAGGAAAGCGGCAAGCCCGCCGATCTGCGCGACGGACCGCGCGAGACGCTGGCCAAGAAGCTGCGCCAGCTCGATCATGCTCCGCTTGCGAGCGTGGCGAGCGAAGGCAGCGACTTCACGCTGCTCGTCGCGCGCCGCCTGCCCAGCGGGGAAGTGGTCCTGCTCGGCGAAGTGGCCGACGATGTCGCGCTGCTGGAACGCGCTGCACGCAAACTAATTTAAGACACGACATTTGCTCGCCTAACGGCTCGGCAGCACCGGCCCACTCCCCCGGCCCGACCACCCCCAGGTTACCTTCAACGGGTGGTCGGGCCGGGGGAGTGGGCCGGTGTTGCCCTGTTCCAGGTTTGCTGGAACAGATGAAAAGGCGTGGCGTCTTGCGGTATTGGCCGATAAGTGTCGGCCATGATGGCAGGGCAAATGCAGATCGGCAAAGTGGGTTGGATCCTGATCGGGCTCGCTTTGACGGCCTTGGTCCTGTTCGGAGTCTGGCGCTGGGCGCTCGCCAACAACGCGGTGGCGCTGCTCGATTGGGGCGACCGCCAATTCGGCGGCAATTCCGGCTACAAGATCGCACTCGCCGATGGCCACTATGGCAGCGACGCGCAGCAGCGCATCGAAGTGATCGTGCCCGCTGAGGCTTCGCCCCGGCCGCGCCCGGTGGTGGTGTTCATCCACGGCGGCAGCTGGAACAGCGGCGATCCCCGCGATTACCGCTTCATCGGCCGCACTCTGGCGCGCCAAGGCTATGTCGTGGTCCTGCCGGGCTACCGTCTGGGCGACAAGGGCAAGTTCCCGGCCATGCTTGAAGACGGTGCGGCGGCGGTCGCCTGGACCCGCGACCATGTCACGCAATATGGCGGCGATACCGGCCAGGTGGTGCTGATGGGCCACTCCGCCGGGGCCTATAATGTGATGATGCTGGCGCTTGAGCGGCAATGGCTCGGCCGCGCCGGGGTGCCCGACGGCTTCGTGAAGGGCGTAATCGGTCTGTCCGGACCCTACGACTTTTACCCTTTCACCTCTGATTCGACCCGCCACGCCTTCGGGTCTGCGCCCGATCCGGTGCTGACCCAGCCGATCCATTTCGTGCGCGGCGATGCGCCGCACGTGCTGCTGATCACCGGCGATGCCGATACCACGGTCAAGCCGCGCAACAGTCTGGCGCTGGCTGCGGCGCTCACCCAGGCCGGGCTGCCGACCCGGCCGGTGGTCCTGCCGGGCATGGACCATGGGGATACGGTGGTGAAGCTGGCCGCACCGTTCGATCGCGATCGCCGGGTGCTCGATCCGGTGCTGGCCTTCCTCGCCGCGCAATGTCAGCCTAAGCTGCCTTCACCGCCGGTTCAGCCGCACCGGCCATAGGACGACAGCCGATGCGCACCCTTTCCCACCTATTCGCCCGCTCGGTCGCGGCGCTGATGATCTTCACCCTGACCAGCCAGGCGGCCATGGCGCAATCGGTGCTGCGCGATGCCGAAACCGAAGCCCTGCTCCACGAACTTGCCGTGCCGCTCGTCACCGCCGCAGGGATGGACCCGCGCAATGTCGATGTGGTGCTGGTCGGCGATCCCTCGATCAACGCCTTCGTCGCTGGCGGGCAGGTCATCTACATCAATGAAGGCCTGATCGAAGCGGCCGACAGCGCAGCCGAAGTGCAAGGCGTGATCGCGCACGAACTGGGCCACATCACCGGCGGGCACGCGATCAGCGATGGCGGATCGAAGGCCGCCACGGGCATCTCGATCCTCTCGCTGATCCTCGGCGGGCTCGCTGCGGCAGCCGGCTCGGGCGACGCCGCGATGGGCGTGCTGATGGCCGGCCAGCAGGCAGCAATGGGCAAGTATTTCGCCTTCAGCCGCGAACAGGAAGCCAGCGCCGACGCCGCCGGCGCCGGGTTCCTGTCCAAGGCCGGGCTATCGGGCAAGGGCTCGATCGCCTTCTTCAAGAAACTGCAGAACCTGGAATACCGCTATGGCTTCAAGCGGGATACCGATAGCGAGTTCTATTCAACTCACCCGATGACGGCTGACCGGATCACCACGCTGCAGGATACCTATCAGGCCGATCCGTCCTGGGCGAAACCCTATGACACGGCGCAGCAGGCCCGCTTCCTGCGGGTGAAGGCCAAGCTGGTCGGCTATGTCCAGGAACCGGGGCGGACGCTGCAAGCCTATCCCGAGAGCGACCAGAGCGTGCCGGGGCGCTATGCCCGGGCTTATGCCTGGCACAAGGACGCGTTCCTCGACAAGGCCATGGCCGAAACCGATGCGCTGCTCGCTGGCGCCCCCAACGATCCTTATTTCCTGGAACTCAAGGGGCAGATATTGCTCGAATCGGGGCACCCGCAAGACGCATTGGCACCGCTGCGCCGGGCGACCGAACTGACCGCCAACCAGCCGCTCATTGCCACCACCTTCGGCCATGCACTGATCGCGACCGAGGATCCGGCGCAGCTGCCCGAAGCCGAGCGCGTGCTCAAGGCCGCGGTGGCGCGCGACCGCGAAAACCCGTTCGCCTGGTACGAGCTGGGGGTGATCTACGGCCAGCAGGGCGACATGGCGCGGGCCCGGCTCGCCTCGGCCGAGCAGCAGGTGCTTGAGCAGAACTACCAGCAGGCGCTGAGCAGCGCCGAAACCGCGCAGGCCGCGCTGCCCAAGGGGTCGCCCGACTACTTGCGCGCGCAGGATATCGCGATGCAGGCCCGCGCGGCAATTGAACACAGCAAGAAACGCCGCTAGCGCTGCGGCAGATGACCGGTCCTATGCTTCAATCCCGTTTCGCGCTGCCCTTCGCCGGGGCGGCAATGCTGCTGATTGGCGCGCTCAGCGGCTGGGCCTTTACCGGCCGCGGCAACACCGGGCCAAGTGGTGGCGATTTCGACCAGCGCGTGCACGATTATATCGTGGCTCACCCCGAAGTGCTGGTCGAAGCCGCCGATGCGCTGAAAAGCCAGGGCAGCGAACGCCAGCTGGCGACGATCGCCGACAAGCTGGTTGCGCCCTATCCCGGCGCGGTGCTCGGCAATCCGAACGGCAAGGTCACCCTGGTTGAATTTACCGACTTTGCCTGCACTTACTGCCGCGGCAGCGTCGCCGATGTCGAAGCGCTGATCGCTTCCAACCCGGACCTGCGCGTGGTGATTCGCGAGCTGCCGATCATCGCCCCGACCAGCCCCGATGCGGCGCGCTGGGGGCTTGCCGCGGCCGAGCAAGGCAAATACCCCGCCTTCCACAAGGCGATGTTCGCTGCGGGACGGACCGACCCCGCCAGCGTCGAGACGGCCGCGCGGGCCGCTGGCCTCGATCTTGATCGCGCGCGTAAGGCAATTGCCGATCCGCGCGTCAACGCCGAGATCGCCACCAATCTCGACTACGCACGCAAACTGCAGATCAGCGGCACGCCAAGCTGGGTTGCGGGCAAGCGGCTGATCATCGGCGCGGTCGGACGTGAACAGCTCGCCCAGGCGCTGATCGCGGCGCGGGAATCCTGATGCCTGATCCGGCAGTGCTGGATCAGAGCAACACCGGTGTTGCTTCCACTTTTGTACAAAAGCCCCTAGAATAGCCGCATGGCCGTCCTGCCCTTTCGCCCAATCCCCTTCTTTGCCAACAAGAACCAGGCCTTCTGGCGGCTGCAGATGGCGGGCTGGGGCGGCGCGCTGTTGCTGCGCACGATGTCGGGGCTGGCCAACGCCAAGGAGCTGTCGTTCCTAGTGCTGGTGCTGATCTCGACCGTCACCGGGCTCTCGATCACGCTGATCCTCTCGGTCGTCTACCGCGCCCTAATCAACCGGCGGCCGCTGGTGACCTGGGGGGTGACTTCGCTGGTCCTGACCTTGGCGGTGGCGCTTTATGCTTTCATTGATGCCTGGGTAAACGCGCTCTACAATGGCGATGGCGGGCTCGATTTCGGGCGGGTGATCGGGCTGTTCTACCTTGACGCGACCCTGCTGCTGGCGTGGTCAGCGCTCTATTACATGATCAACTTCTTCCTCCAGATCGAGGAGCAGAACGACCAGATGCTCCAGCTGGAAAACCAGGCGACCAGCGCGCAGCTGGCCATGCTGCGCTACCAGCTCAACCCGCATTTCCTGTTCAACACGCTGAATTCGATCTCCACGCTGGTCTTGCTCAAGCAGACCGAGCCGGCCAACGCCATGCTCAGCCGGCTCTCCAGCTTCCTGCGCTATACCTTGGTCAATGAGCCGAGCGGGCGGGTGACGGTGCTGCAGGAAGTGGAAACACTGAAGCTCTACCTCGAGATCGAGCGGATGCGGTTCGAAGAGCGGCTGCGCACCCGCTTTCGCATCGATCCCGATACCGAACGCGCCTTGCTGCCGTCATTGCTGCTGCAGCCGCTGGTCGAAAACGCCATCAAATATGCCGTCGGGCCGCAGGAAGCGGGGGCCGAAATCACCATCGCAACGCAGCTCGTCGGCCAGAACCTTCGCATCACCGTCTCGGACACCGGCCCGGGATTGCATTCGGGCGCGGCGAACAACAGGTTAAGCGGAGTGACATTCGACGGCGGCGAACCTGTGTCCACTGGGGTGGGACTGGCTAACATTCGCGATCGGCTTGGACAGGCTTATGGTGAGGAACATCGGTTCGAAACCATGGAGCCAGCGGAAGGCGGGTTTACCGTGCTGATCGAGATACCCTTCGAACGCCGCGAACAACCGGGGGCGCTTCCGGAACCCGCCAAGCGTCATGCGCTTGCGGGTTGATTGTTTAGGAATAACCGAATGACCATCCGCACAATCCTCGTCGACGATGAAAAGCTTGCCATCCAGGGGCTCACCCTGCGGCTCGAAAAATTCCCCGACGTGGAGATTATCGATACCTGTTCGAACGGGCGCGAGGCGATCCGCAAGATCAAGACCGAAAAGCCCGACCTCGTTTTCCTCGACATCCAGATGCCCGGGTTTGACGGCTTCTCGGTGGTCAAAGGCGTGATGGAGCTTGAACCCCCGCTGATCGTCTTCGTCACCGCCTACCAGGAACATGCGGTGCGCGCGTTCGAGGCAAATGCGGTCAACTACCTGATGAAGCCAGTCGACGAGGACAAGCTGGCCGATACGATGGAGCGCGTGCGCACGCGGCTCGCCGAAAAGGGCGCAGCGGGCGAGGCCGAGAAACTGAAGAATGTGCTCGCCGAAGTGGCGCCCGATGCAATGGATACCGTCTCCGACGAGCCCGACCATGCGGCGCGCTATGAAAAGCTCATCAACATCAAGGATCGCGGCCAGATCTTCCGGGTCGATGTCGATTCGATCGAGCGGATCGAGGCGGCGGGCGATTACATGTGCATCTACACCGCCGACAACAGCCTGATCCTGCGCGAAACGATGAAGGATCTCGAACGCCGGCTTGATCCGCGGGTGTTCCAGCGGGTCCATCGCAGCTGGATCGTCAATCTCAACCAGGTCCGCCAGGTCAAGCCGCACACCAACGGCGAATGCTTCCTGGTGCTCGACAGCGGTGCCGACGTGAAGGTTTCGCGCTCGTACCGCGACGTGGTCGCGCGGTTCGTGCACTGATTGGGTTGCGCTGCCCGGCGAATCTCGCGAAACGGGTGCGATGGCTTTCACTCTCCCCGGCTTTGACCTCGACACCTTCGTCCGCGCTACGCTTGACGAAGACCTTGGTGTCGGGCTGCCCGGCGGCGGGCATGACGTTACCAGCGAAAGCGTAATCCCTGCGGACGCCCGGTTTTCCGGCGTGATGGACAGCCGCGACGCAATCACCGTCGCGGGTCTGGAGATCGCCGCCGCCTTCTTCCGCGCGCTCGACCCCGATATCGAGATAGCGCTGCTGGTCGGCGACGGGGCGCAAGTGCCCGGCGGCACCGACCTGATGCGGATCGAAGGCAACGCCCGCGCCATGCTGACTGCAGAGCGCTCGGCGCTCAACACCGCGCAGCACTTGTCGGGCATCGCGACCATGACCCGGCACTACGTCGAGGCGATGGCGGGCAATGCTACGCTGCTCGATACCCGCAAGACCATTCCCGGGCTGCGCCATCTGGAGAAGTACGCCACCCGGATGGGCGGTGCGCAGAACCACCGGATGGGGCTGTGGGACGCGGCGATGATCAAGGACAACCATGTGCTAGTCGCCGGCGGCGTGAGCGAAGCGGTGCGCCGCGCGCGCGAGGCCGGGGTGGCGAGCGTGATCTGCGAGGTCGACCACTTGGACCAGATCGAACCCGCGCTGAGCGCCGGGGCGAGCCATCTGCTGCTCGACAACATGAGTGTTGAGACCTTGCGCGAGGCGGTTGCCCTCATCGCCGGCCGCGTGCCGAGCGAGGCCTCGGGCGGGGTCAGGCTCGACACTATCGCCGCGATCGCCGCGACCGGCGTCACTTACGTGTCGGTTGGCCGTCTGACCCAAAGCGCGCCGGCCGCCGATATCGGGCTGGATTTTACACCGCTATGAGCGCTGCTGAACGTAAGGCATTCTCATGGGAGAGGTGCCCGCGCTCAATTCGAATCTTCATTTTCGCATACATATCTTGCGTCCTGTTCGGGGCGATGAATTCGTACTTCCAGTTTGAATTTATCCGGGTGCGGATTATGGAAATGTCGCGCACTGGCGATTTACCCCGCGACATCTTGGTCTACGCAATGATCCTATTTCGAGCATTCGTTGCGCTCGCCATTCTTGCCTGGGTCTTGCTCCGATACAGTCTCATTGGTCGCCTGCTGATTGGATTGCAGCTGGTCGGCTGGATTTATGGCACCCCGACCGCCATCGGCTTTCTTGCAGAGGGCAGCATCAAGGCTCTACCATTTCTGCTGGCGGGGCTTTCGTCGGCGCTTGCGGTTGCCTGTCTGATGGTGAACAGCTCAAGGCTGTGGTTTGCGCGAAAAGGAGTTACGCTTGCGGACGATCTGGATAGCTTTAGCTAGCCTTGCCCTGCTGCCCACCCCCGCGCTGGCGCAGGCTTACCAGTGCCGCGCGCCGTCGAATGTCTCGCTGCCGCCCGCGATCCAGCCCGACGGACCCAGCTACCGCGCGCGCATCACCGGCTATACCCTGGCGGTCAGCTGGTCGCCCGAGTTCTGCCGCGGCAAGGCGGCGCGCGATCCCGACAATTACCAGTGCAATGGCCAGATCGGGCGGTTCGGCTTCGTGCTGCACGGGCTGTGGCCCGAAAGCGGCAGCGGCAAGAGCCCGCAGTGGTGCGCGGTGACCCCGCGGCCGACGGCTGAGGATTTTGCCACCAATCTGTGCATGACGCCCGCGCCGTGGCTGATCGAGCACGAATGGGCCAAGCACGGCAGCTGCATGGCCTCCACGCCCGCCGCCTACC
>JANYEY010000027.1 GCA_025359685.1 Sphingomonadaceae bacterium
TGCGCGCATGGTCCTGCCGATCGTGATTGGCGGCTTCGTCGCTTTGATGATCTACGGGTTCAATTATTTTCCGACCTGGGGCGGGATGAAGAAGCTGGCCGCCTTCGCAACCGCCGTCGGCCTGGGCTACAAGGGTCCGGAAATCTACCTCTCCAACCTCATCTCCAAGCGCACCGATGCGATCCGCAAGGGCCTGCCAGACGCGCTCGACTTGCTGGTGATCTGCGCCGAAGCCGGTCTGACGGTCGACGCCTCGTTCAATCGCGTCGCCAGGGAACTGGGCCGCGCCTATCCAGAACTGGGTGACGAATTTGCGCTGACCGCAATCGAACTCGCTTTCCTGAGCGAACGGCGCATGGCGTTTGAAAACCTCGCCTACCGGGTCAACCTGGAAGCGGTGAAGGGCGTGACCACCACCATGGTCCAGACCGAACGCTACGGTACGCCGCTGGCCTCGGCGCTGCGTGTGCTGTCGGCCGAATTCCGCAACGATCGCATGATGCGCGCCGAAGAAAAGGCCGCGCGCCTGCCGGCGATCATGACCATTCCGTTGATTCTGTTTATCCTGCCGGTGCTGTTCATCGTCATTCTCGGCCCGGCAGCCTGCTCGATCTCCGATGCCTTCAGTCACCACCCGGGGCAACCGCAGCAATAAGCGCTGCGGCTGGGAAACAGGCGCCGGTCCGGGGCAACCCGGGCCGGCATTTGTTATTGGACGGGAACAACCTGCTGCTCGATCGCGCCGAAGATGCTGTGTCCGGCGGCGTCGCGCATTTCGATCCGCACCGTGTCACCATAACGCAGAAACGGGGTAGTGGCCGCACCGGCGGCTATCGTTTCGACCATCCGCAGTTCGGCAATGCACGAATAGCCGCGCCCGCCTTGCTCCACCGGCCGGCCGGGCGAGCCATCGGGATCGCGGTTTGAAACGGTGCCCGAACCGATGATCGACCCCGCCCCGATCCGCCGCGTCTTGGCGAGGTGCGCCAGCAAGGTGCCGAAATCGAAGGTGCATTCCTCGCCCGCGTCGGCGCGGCCGAAAGCTTGGCCGCTGAGATCGACGCTGAGCACCCCGCTGAGCCGGCCGTCCTGCCAGGAATCGCCCAGCTCATCCGGCGTGACGAACACCGGCGAGAAGTGCGTCGCGGGCTTCGACTGGACGAAGCCGAACCCCTTGGCCAGTTCGCCCGGGATCAGATTGCGCAACGAAACATCATTGACCAGGCCGACCAGGCGCACCTGATCGAGCGCAGACGCCGCATCGGAACCCTGCGCAATGTCGCCGGTGACCACGCAGATCTCCGCCTCCATGTCGCAGCCCCAGGCTTCATCGATGAGCTCGATCGGTGCGCGTGCCCCGCGCAGGTCATCGCTGCCGCCCTGATACATCAGCGGATCGTGCCAGAAGCTGTCGGGCAATTCCGCTCCGCGCGCCTTGCGCACGAGTTCAACATGATTGACGTAAGCCGAACCATCGGCCCACTGAAAGGCGCGCGGCAGCGGCGCGGCAACCTCACGTTCGTGGAACCGTTCGCGCGGGATCGCGCCGTGTTCCAGTTCGGTCGCGAGCGCGCGCAAGGCCGGTTCGTGCCGCTCCCAGTCATCGAGTGCACCCTGCAGCGTGCGCACCACATGCGCGGCGGTGGCATACCAGGCAAGATCGCTGCTGACGACAACCAGCCGGCCGTCGCGGCCGTGGGGCATTGAGGCGAGTTTCATTGCTGGTGTCCCGTTTTTTCAGCCTCGGCGCGGATGCGCTCAAGCAAGTTCCTGAATAGAGCGCGCTCGTCGGCGCTCAAGCTTGAAAATAGGCGCCCTTCCATTTCGAGCGCCATCGGCATGATCGCGCGGTAAACATCCTGCCCCGCAGACGTGAGGCCAAGATGGTGCGAGCGGCCGTCGGCGGAATTGGGCCGCCGGACCAGCAGGCCGCGCTCTTCAAGCCCCCGGCAGGCGCGATTGACCGCAACCTTGTCCATTCGCGTCGCCTCGACCAACGCGCGCTGGGTCGCTGCTCCGTGATCGCCGAGCACCGCCATCACGCGCCATTCCGGAATCTTGAGCCCAAAGTGCGCGCGATATTCGTCCGCGATCCGGTCGCTCACCGCGTTCGAAGTGATCGACAGCAGGTAAGGCAGGAAATCGGCCAGACGGGTAGGTGTCACTGAGGAGGACTGGGACATTGCGAAACTGGTTCCCCTTGCAACCAGTTTGCTAGGGCCAGCGCCGGCCCGGCGCAATGGCTTCAGATCAATTTTTGGACCGCTTCGGGCACGGCTGCGGCAAAGGCCGGCAGCGCGCGCAAAGCAGTATCGATCGCGACCAGCCGCGGGTAGGCACCGAGCGGGGTATCAAAGCGGCGGGCATTGGCCATCTGCGGCACCAGGCAGACGTCGGCCATATTTGGCCGATCGCCGCCGAACAGTCCGGCCTCGGGGGCCATTTGCTCCAGCGCGGTAAAGCCCTCGGCGATCCAGTGACGGTACCAGGTGCTTACCGCATCATCATCCTGCCCCAGCTCGCGCCGCAGGTAACCCAGCACGCGCAGGTTGTTGAGCGGGTGGATGTCCGCCGCAATCAGCAGCGCTTGCGCCAGCGTGCGCGAACGGCTCGCCGGATCGGACGAGACCATCGGCGGGTCCGCGTATTTCGCGTCGAGGTAGTCGATGATTGCTAGACTTTGCGTCAGCAGGTGCCCGTCGATCGCCAGCGCCGGGACCAGACCTTGCGGATTGATCGCCAGGTACTCCGCGCTGGACTGCGCACCTGTGGTCAAGTCCAGCTGTACGCTGCGATAGGGTACGCCCTTCAGATTAAGCGCAATCCGCACCCGGTACGCCGCCGAGGATCGCCAATACTCGTAAAATACGACTTCGCTCATGACAGCACCCTTCCGGCAACCGCTTGCAGTTTTGCCACCAACTGGGGATCGCGCGCTTCGGGGGCCGTCATGACCGCGTTGTCGAGCGCGCGGTCGATCGGGCTGAGCGTTCGTTCTGCGGCAAGCGAAGCGGCGAAGCGCGCGACAACCCGGCGGGCCAGTTCGGCATTGCGGTGAACCATGTCGAGCACGTTGCTCGCCTCAACCCCGTCATCCTCGCCGCGCCAGCTATCATAATCGGTGACC
The DNA here is from genome assembly GCA_025359685.1 of Sphingomonadaceae bacterium. GTDB lineage: Bacteria > Pseudomonadota > Alphaproteobacteria > Sphingomonadales > Sphingomonadaceae > Novosphingobium. Next base: position 3,128 of record JANYEY010000027.1, read on the forward strand.
ATGCCCAGCATCGCGTAGGGCAGCTCGGCCTCGCGCGCGAGCCGCACCTCAGGCATTCCAGTCATCCCGATTACGTCCCCGCCCCACTTGCGATAGAGCCGGCTTTCAGCGCGGGTCGAGAATTGCGGACCGTCAATCGCGATATAGCAGCCGCCATTGTGCACCGCTGCTTCCTCAGCCCGGGCCGCATCGACGAGTGCCGCACTCAGCCGCGGGCAGACCGGATCAGCCAGGCTGACGTGGGCGACCAGGCCAGGCCCGAAGAAGCTGCCCGCGCGCGCAGTCGTCCGGTCAATGAACTGGTCAACTGCAACGAAGCTGCCCGGCACGAACGCGGCGTTGAGCGAACCGATCGCCGATAGTGCGACCAGATCGGTCACCCCGCAGCGCTTCAGCACGTCGATGTTGGCGCGGTAATTTACCGCGCCTGGCGGCAGTACATGGCCCGCCCCGTGACGCGGCAGGAAAGTGAAGCGGACCCCGTGAAGCGTGCCGGTTGTGACGGCGGCCGAGGGCAGCCCGAACGGGCTCGCCACCTCGATCTCCTGCGCGCCGTCAAGCGTCAGCCCGGCGGCGAGGCCCGAGCCGCCGATTACCCCGATGTGCCAGTGAGCCGACATTACCTGGCGAGGATGCCTGCCATGATAAAGTCGATGCAGTGCTCGCGATACCGGTCGCGCAGCGCTTCGGTCAGCAGTTCGGTGTCATAGCAATGCTTGAGCACCAGCCGCGAGGCGAAGAACCGGTCACAGGCGCCAGTCACGGTGAAATAGAACAGCTGCGGATCGACATTGCGGAACAGGCCTTGCTTGACCCCGTCCTCGATCAGCCGGTCATAGGCGCGGCTCAGCGGGGTCAGGTAGCTATCGGCGATCCGGTGGGCTTCCTCGTCATCGCTTTCACGCACCAGCCGCATCAGGAGCCGGTTGAGGTACGGGGTCTTGTAATAGGTATCGACCACCGCGCCGATGTGCCGGCTGAGCCGCACGTCGGGGGCCATGTCCTTGGCCATCAGCGCGTCAACTTCATGGACGATGCCGTCCATGTCGCGGTCAAGCAGCGCCTTCATGAGGCCCGCCTTGTTGCCGAAGTAGTACTTGACCAGCGCCGAGTTGAGCCCCGAGCGGAGCGACAGTTCGCTGAGCGAAATATCGACGATGTCGCCCTCGCGCATGATCGTCGAGGCGGTTTCGAGCAAGTGTTCGCGCGCACCGGCGGGCGGTTCGGTAGCGGCAGTTGCTTGTTCGATGGCCTGGCTCATGCGTAAGGTGGCTCCCCTCCCCACCATGGGTAGAAATCGGGCATATCGCTAGAAACCCGTAGCGGAAAGTCAGGCGTGCGCTTTTCGAGGAAGCTTTGCACACCTTCCTTCGCGTCGGCACCCTTGGACAGACGATAGATCGCCCGGCTATCGACCTTGTGCGCTTCCATCGGGTGCGCGCCCGAGGGGATCCGCCACAGCATCGCGCGGGTCATCGCGACCGACACCGCCGAGGTGTTCTGCGCAATCTCGCGGGCCAGCCCGCGCGCCGCATCGATCAGTTCGCCCTGCGGATGGACTGATCGGACCAGCCCGCCGCGCATTGCTTCCTGGGCATCGAAGATCCGCCCGGTCATGCACCATTCGAGCGCCTGATTGATCCCGACGATCTTGGGCAGGAACCAGCTTGAGCAAGCCTCGGGCACGATCCCACGGCGGGCGAAGACGAAGCCGTAGCGGGCGTTGTCAGAGGCGAGCCGGATGTCCATCGGCAGCTGCATGGTGATGCCCACACCCACCGCCGCGCCGTTGCAGGCCGAGATCAGCGGCTTCTTCGACTGGTAGAGCCGCAGTGTCAGCAGCCCGCCGCCATCGCGAACCCGCGGGTCGGATAGGTCGTCGACCGGCGCAGAGTCCGAAAAGACCGCGCGGCCGTCGTCGGGTGTCAGATCGGCCCCGGCGCAAAACGCGCGCTCACCTGCGCCGGTGAAGATGACCGCGCGCACGCTGTCATCCGCGTCGGTCCGGTCCATCGCATCGATGATCTCGTTCATCATCGTGCCGGTGAACGCGTTCATCTTCTCCGGGCGGTTGAGCGTCAGCGTGGCAATGCCTTCGCTGATGTCGAGGCTGATCTGGCTGTAGCCCATCTCAGCGCGGTGCCATGCGGATGCCGCCGTCAAGGCGGACGTCTTCACCGTTGAAGTAACCGTTCTCGATCATGCACATGGCAAGATTGGCGTATTCATCGGGAATGCCCAGCCGTTTGGGGTTGAGCACGGTTGCGCCCAGCGCGTCACGCACGTTCTGCGGCGCGCCGGCGAGCAGCGGGGTATCGAAGATGCCCGGCAGGATCGTATTGACGCGGATCTTCTCGCTGGCGAGATCGCGCGCGATGGGGAGCGTCATGCCGACCACCCCGCCCTTCGACGCCGAATAAGCCGCCTGGCCCATCTGGCCGTCCTCGGCTGCGACCGAAGCGGTGTTGACGATTGCGCCGCGCTCGCCATCATCCATCGGTTCGAGGCTAAGCATCCCCGCCGCTGACTTGGCGATGCAGCGGAAGGTGCCGACGAGGTTGATCTGCACGATCCAGTTGAAAGCATCCAAAGGGAAGTGCTTGATCGAGCCGTCTTCCTTGCTGCGGCTGGCAGTCTTGATCGCGTTGCCGGTACCGGCGCAGTTGACCAAGATCCGTTCCTGCCCGTGAGCTTCGCGCGCCTTGGCGAACCCGGCATCGACCGAGGCGTCGTCGGTCACGTTAACCTCGCAGAACACCCCGCCCAGTTCGGCCGCGACGGCTTTACCCTTCTCTTCCTGCAGGTCGAAAATCGCGACCTTGACGCCCTTGGCGGCGAGCGCGCGGGCGGTGGCGGCGCCGAGGCCGGATGCGCCGCCGGTGACAACTGCGGCGACAGTGTTATCGAGCTTCATTCAAATTCTCCCGGAAACGTGTTCGTTCAATCTCAAACCATCTCGACAATCGTGACGTTGGCGACCCCGCCGCCTTCGCACATTGTCTGCAAGCCATACTTCTTGCCGCCCGCTTTGAGCGCGTGGAGCAAGGTCGCCATCAGCTTGGTGCCCGAGGCGCCGAGCGGGTGGCCCAGCGCAATCGCGCCGCCGTTGACGTTGAGCTTGGCCGGATCAGCCCCGGTGTGCTTGAGCCAGGCCAGCGGCACCGAAGCGAAGGCTTCGTTGACTTCGTACAGGTCGATGTCGGCCATGCTCAGCCCGGCGCGGGCGAGCGCCTTGTCGGTCGCGAACAGCGGTTCCTCAAGCATGATCACCGGGTCGCCCGCAGTCACGGCAAGCGTGTGGATGCGCGCCAGCGGGGTCAGATTGTAACGCTTGAGCGCTGCTTCGGAGACCACCAGCGCGGCGGACGAACCATCGCAGATCTGGCTCGAGGTCGCCGCAGTCAGCGCGCCGCCTTCGCTCAGCAGCTTGACCCCGGCAATGCCTTCAAAGGTCGCGTCGAAGCGGATGCCTTCATCGATCGTGTGCATCGCCGCGCCATCGGGCGTCTCGATCGATATCGGCACGATCTCGCCGGCGAAGGCACCAGCGTTGGTCGCGGCGATTGCCTTCTGGTGGCTCTCATAAGCGAACCGGTCGAGATCGTCCTTGGTCAGGCCGTGCTTCTTGACGATCATCTCGGCCCCGGCGAACTGGGTCCAGCCCGGCCCGGGATAGTTTTCGGCGATCCCCGGCGAGCGCGAGGAGCCCATGCCTTCCTTGAGGTAAAGCATGGTGGTCGAACCCATCGGCACACGGCTCATGCTTTCAACCCCGGCGGCGATCACCACGTCTTGCGTGCCCGACATCACGGCTTGTGCGGCGAACTGGATCGCCTGCTGCGAGCTGCCGCACTGACGGTCGATCGTTACGGCCGGGACCGAACGCGGCAGCACCTTTGAAGCGAGCACGGCATTGCGCCCGACTTGGTTGGCCTGTTCGCCGCCTTGCCCGACGCAGCCCATGATCACGTCTTCGATTGCCGCCGGATCAATCCCGCTTCGGGTGACCAGCGCATCGAGCGTTGCGGCAGCCAGATCGACCGGATGAATCCCTGCTAGCTTGCCCCCGCGCCGCCCCCCGGCGGTCCGCATGGCATCGACTATGTAGGCTGTCGCCATTGTCCCGAGTCCCTTTGTGAATTGATTTAATCGAACGATTAAGGGGCCCTGCCCGCAGCGTCAAGCGGCACCCGCTTGGCGCGGCTGCGCTGTTAACTGCGAATGGGTCGCAAACTGTTGTCGAATTGCCACAACGCGCACGAAACTTGCGCCCGGGGATTTTCCCGTTTGCAACAAGCCAAACTTTCTACATTCCTTGCAACCATCTGCTGCTTTGGGGAAGGCACGCGGGGGTGCTGCTCCACGAAGCATCGTATCCGCATGTCCGGTTCCTTCATGCTGCTATTCGCTGCGTATTTCCGCGGCGAGATACACAATTAAGGGGCCACTTCAGTGAAATCTCTCTTCAAAACCACGCTTTCCCTTGAATCCGCGGCCATTGCCATCGCACTGGCCGGAATGGGTTATTCGTCTGCCGCATTCGCGCAGACGGCTCCAGCACCGACCAAGCCCGCAGCGGATTGCGTCGACGTCGATTCGAATGGGGTCTGCGATGTCGATCAGACCAATGCCGACGGATCAGCATCGGACGGCCGCACCATCGTCGTTACCGGCTCGCACATTCCGCGGCCTGAAACCGATGGCGTCATTGCCGGTGTGCAGATCGATGCTCAGAAGATTCAGGAACGCGGCTTCACCAACGCGCTTGAAGCACTGAACGACATTCCCCTGATCGGCCCGGGCGCCAGCCCGTTGACCGGCAACAATGGCGGCCAGTCCGCCAGCCTTGGTTCGGCTTTCCCGGACATCCTCGATCTCGGCACGCAGCGCACTCTGACCCTGGTCAATGGTCGCCGCTTCGTTTCGGGCAATCCTGGCTCGCTGTTCGTCGAAGGCAATGCCACCGGCGCGCAGGTTGACGTCAATGTGATCCCGAGCACCCTGATCAAGCGCGTCGACGTGCTCACGGTCGGCGGTGCCTCCGCTTACGGTGCGGACGCCATCGCAGGCGTGGTAAACTTCATCCTGCGCGACGATTTCGAAGGCCTGACCTTGCGCGGCCTGTCGGGAATTACCGACCGTCACGATACCGGACAGTACCAGCTGGCCGCCACCTACGGGCTCAATTTCCTCGAAGGTCGCGGCAACGTGGTAATCTCGATGGAATACAGCCACAACGATGGCTTGCAGGCCGATGCCCGCGATTTCCGTCTGGCCCGGACCAATTCCTATACCAACCCGTTCAACGGCGCGGTGCGCAATCCCAATTTCGCCTCGGCGATCGTCGATGTGCTAGGTCTGAACAACGGCGCCTTCCTGCGCAACACCGACGATGGGCAGGCGGGCACGCTGTTCGGCATTGGCTTCGTCAATCAGTCGCTCAGCTTTAATGGCACCGTGTCCAACCCGATCACCTCGCCCTATTCTTCGGCACTTGCCTATACCCCGATCACCAATGCTGCCGGCACCATCACCAGCAACTTCATCTCGTTCCGTAACGGGCTTGCACCGGTTGGCGTCGTCGTCCCGGGTACCATTGGTGCCGGCACGGCACTGTTCAGCCTGCGCAACGTCGGTTTCTACAGCACCGCGGGCCAGATCATCCAGGGCACGCCAGGGGTCGGCTATGCCGGCACCTCGCTGGTCAACGGGGTGACCTACACGCTGTCGGGCAACGGCCTCAACGGCGCGACCACCTCGCCGCTGGCGCTCACCACGTTTGCACCCACTGCGCTGCCCACCGGGGTGACCGCGGCCCAGGTGTTCACGCAGTTCGGCATCACCCCGCCGGTCGGCGCCACCACGACCCAGCTCAACACGCTGGCGATCAACGTGCTGCAGGCCAACCGGTTTACCGCACGCGAATTCTTCGCGTCGAATCCGAACGTCAATATCAACTACTTCATCGGGACCTTCGTGCCCGGCGTTCCCAAGATCGCCAACACCGATACCACTTTGGTCAGCGTGCGCACCGGCCAGAATGGGGCAACCACGCTGGTTCCGGTCAACCGGGTCCTGCCGTTCGTGGCCGTTCCGATTGAATTCAATGCCGACGGCACCCTGCGCACTTACAACCTGGCCAGCGGGGTCCAGCATAATACGCCGCTAACAATGGGGCAGGCCACCGGCTCGAACGGCGGGTTCTCGCGCTCGATCGAAAACGTCGTACTCCGCACCCAGCAGGATCGCTACATCGTCAATTTGATCGGCCATCTCGACATCACCGAGAACCTGACGTTCTTTACCGAGAACATGTACGCGCGGATCATCAACCAATCGAACCGCAACTCGCCAAGCCAGAACTTCCAGTCCAACACCGCCGAGAACGCACCGCTGATCATCGACGTCCGTACCAATCCCTACCTCACCGCGCAGAACCGCACGGTGCTGACCTCGGTCGGGATCGCCGGCACCACCGATACCAACTCGTCGTTCATCCTGACACGTCAGAACCAGGATATCTTTGGCGACAATCCATTCCGGACCCGGAACGATACGTTCCGCCTGGTAGGCGGCCTGCATTACGATTTCGGGCTGTTTGGCAAGCAATGGAATGCCGAATTCTCGGGCACCTTCGCCAAGGCGATCACGCGGGTCAACACCACGCAGATCAACGACATCGAATACCAGCTGGCGCTCGATGCGGTTGATCAGGGTCAGGCCACGACCGGCATTGCCAATGGCAATATCGTCTGCCGCGCATCGCTGTTCCCGGGTCAGTATCTGGGCCGCTCGCCGGTTGGCGTTGCCCCCAACATCGTGCGTCAGCGCGATTCGTCGGGACAGCTGGTCGAATCGCTGTTCACGCCGACGATCACCCAATCGATGATCGATGGTTGCAAGCCGCTCAACCCGTTCGGCTACAACAACATGACCGATGCGGCGAAGAGCTACGTCCGCCAGGATCAGGTCATTCACAACGTCGGGCAGCAGACGCTGTTCACCCTGTCGTTCGGCGGTGAACTGTTCGACATGCCGGCCGGGCCGCTCGCGGTTGCATTCAACGGCGAATATCGGCGCGACAAGCTGCGCTTCGAGACTAATCCGCTGAACCAGCTGGGCCGCGGCCGGGCCGCTCCTTCATCGAACTTCGGGGCCTATACCGACACCTGGGAAGGCGGCGCTGAAGCGCGCATTCCGCTGACTGGGCCGGACTTCCTGCCGTTCATGGGTGACCTGGTGTTCAATCCGTCGATCCGTGTCACCAAGTTCAGCGGAGCGGCGGACACTTACCGCAACACCGCCGGTGGGGTGATCTCGCCGAAGGCATCGGGCGATCCGCAGACGATCTATTCGCTGGCCGGTACCTGGAAGCCGATCCGCGACATCAACTTCCGCGGGAACTACACCAAGTCGGTGCGGCAACCCTCGGTGGTCGAACTGTTCCTCGGCGGCCAGCCGGTGTTCACCACGCCGACTGATTATTGCAGCCCTGGCAACCTGACCTCCGCCGCTCCAACGGTGCGCCGGACCAACTGCCAGACGGCCGTCATCAGCGCCGGTCTCGCTACCGATGCCACGACTGCCGACGCGTTCCTGGCAACCTTCACCCCGCAGGGTGTCGGTCTTTCGGGAACCTATGCGGGCAATCCCGGGCTGAAACCGGAACGTGCCAGCAGCTGGACCGTGGGCGGTACGCTTACCCCGCGGTTCATCCCCGATCTTTCGATTTCGGCGGACTATATCAGTGTCGATCTCAAGGACACGATCGTCCCGACCGGGCTCGCCCAGGGGATCCAGTCTTGCTACGATAGCCCGACCTATCCGAATACCACGGCCCAGACGGGCAACAACCTGTGCGCCTCGTTCACCCGCGATGCGAGCTTCCAGATTGCCAACGGCTACAATCTGTCGTTCCTCAATCTGGGCAGCATCAAGGTTCGCGCGATCAACATCTCGGCCAGCTATCCGGTCAGCCTAGGGTCAGGACCTGTTAAATTGCTTGCGTCGGGTGTGATTGGTTGATTCAAAGGCGGCGTTGAGGAGGCGCTGTCGATGAATGTTCCGTTTTTGCTGAGTAAGGCGCAGATGCGCCGGATTGAGCCGTTTTTCCCGT
>JANYEY010000060.1 GCA_025359685.1 Sphingomonadaceae bacterium
CACGCCCACCCAGGAAAACGTGCTGATCGAGGACGGGATCCTCAAGGGCTACATGCAGGACCGCTTGAACGCCCGGCTGATGGGGGTGGCGGCGACCGGCAACGGGCGGCGCGAGAATTACGCCAGCGTCCCGATGCCGCGCATGACCAACACCTTCATGCGCGCGGGCAATGACAATCCCGCCGAACTGCTCGCCCGCGTCAAGAACGGCATCTTCGCCAAGAGCTTTGGCGGCGGGCAGGTGGATATCGTCTCGGGCAAATTCGTGTTCAGCTGCACCGAGGCTTACAAGATCGAGAACGGCAAGCTCGGCGCGCCGATCAAGGGCGCGACATTGATCGGCGACGGCCCGACCGTGCTGACCAAGGTGATCGGGATCGGCAACGATCTTGCGCTCGATGAAGGCGTCGGGATCTGCGGCAAAGGCGGGCAGAGCATTCCCGCCGGGGTCGGCCAGCCGACGCTGCTGGTTGAAGGGCTTACCGTGGGCGGGACCGCCTGATTTTCAGCGGCGGTTCAGTTTGGTTCTGATATGGTTCGTTGTCTTAGGAGTCGAAATCATGCGCAAGATCGCTCTCGCAATCACCGCCGCGGCCGCCCTGTTGACCGGACCCGCGCTTGAAGCCCGGTCAAACCTGACCCCGCAGGAACGCCTCGACAAGTTGCTCGTGGGCCGCGTGGCGGGCAAGCCCGAACACTGCATTTCGCACTTCGATACCCGCGAAATGCAGGTGCTCGACAAGACCGCGATCGTTTATGGCTGGGGCAATACGATCTGGGTCAACGTGCCGCGCAACGCGCATGATCTCGATGATGACAACATCCTCGTGACCCGCACTTCGTCGAGCCAGCTGTGCGATCTCGATATCGTGACCACGGTCGACCGCACTGCGGGCATGTTCAACGGTTCGATCAGCCTGGGCGAGTTCGTGCCATATCGCCGGGTCGCGCCCACGCGCTGAGCGCGTTACAATCGCTTTTTGAGCGCCGTCCTGAGCGATCCGGGCGGCGTTTTGCGTTGCAGCTGCCGAGGATTGACTCTGCGCAAGATCGATTTAGGGTATATGCCCTAGACTGACACAGTCGGATTTCGGGAGAGAACCATGGCCACCGCAGCAACGCTGGAACGCACCGCTTCACCAATCGCGCCGATCGATGTCTCCGAGGCGGCTTTGTACGCCGAAGACCGCTGGCAGGCGCCGTTCCGGACCCTGCGCGCCGAGGCACCGATCCAGTACGTGCCCGATTCAAAATTCGGCCCCTACTGGTCGGTCAGCACTTACAAGCCGATCATCCAGATCGAGGCGCTGCCCAAGATCTTTTCGTCATCGTACGAATATGGCGGGATCACCGTGGCGTTCTTCGTCGACAAGCTGCTTGAGGGCGAGTTCCGGATGCCCATGTTCATCGCGATGGACCCGCCGCAGCACACTGGGCAGCGCCGCACCATCGCCCCCGCGTTCGGCCCGAGCGAAGTGGCAGCGATGCGCGAGGAAGTGCGTCAGCGGACCGGCGAAGTGCTCGACAGCTTGCCGATCGGCGAAGCGTTCGACTGGGTCGATAAAGTCTCGATCGAACTGACCACCGGCATGCTCGCACGGCTGTTCGATTTTCCGTGGGAGGAACGCCACAACCTGACCCGCTGGTCCGATACGCTTGGCGATGTCGAACTGCTCCATGCCCCCGGCGGGATGGAAAAGCGCAACGCCGATGCCTATGAAATGGGCGCCGCCTTCACCCAGCTGTGGCAGAACAAGGCGGCCAATCCGGGCGGCAGCGACCTTATTTCGATCATGCTCCGTTCGGACGCGATGAAGGAAATGAGCGAGGCCGAATTCATCGGCAACATGATCTTGCTGATCGTGGGCGGCAACGACACCACGCGCAATTCGATGTCGGGCTTTGTCTACGGCCTCGATCGATTTCCCGAGGAACGCGCCAAGCTTGAGGCCGATCCTGCGCTGATCCCGAACGCGGTGAGCGAGCTGCTCCGCTGGCAGACCCCGCTCGCGCACATGCGCCGCACCGTGCTCGAAGATACCGAGGTCGACGGGGTGCAGATGAAGAAGGGCGACAAGGTCGTGCTGTGGTACCTTTCCGCCAACCGCGATGAGAGCGTGTTCGACGATGGTGACAGCATCAAGGTTGACCGTGAAAATGCCCGCCGCCACCTCTCGTTTGGCTACGGCATCCACCGCTGTGTCGGTGCGCGCGTGGCCGAACTGCAATTGACGATCCTGCTCGAAGAAATGGCCAAGCGCCGCTTGCGCGCCACTGTGCTGGCCGAACCAAGCCGGGTCGCGGCCAGCTTCGTCCACGGCTACAAATCGCTGCAGGTCGAACTGTCGCACTATTGATGAAGACGAAAGACCGCATCGTCGAAACCGCCCGGGCCCTGTTCAACGAGCAGGGTTACGGCGCGGTCAGCACGGCCGGTGTGGCGGCGGCCTGCCATATTGCCGAGGGCAACCTGTGGTACCACTACAAGACCCGCCGCGCGCTGCTCGATGCGATCGGCGAGCGCTTTGCCGTGGCCATCGAAGCCCGGCTGGCGCTGCGGCCCGACCATGACCCGGTTGGCGACTATGCCGCGATGGTCAGCGCAATGATGGCCGAATTCCGGGATTTCCGGTTCCTCTACCGCGACCAGCACAGCTACGGCGAGCATGCCGAAGTGGTCCGCCTGAACGCGCCCGACTGGACCCGGCGGACCTTCGACCAGCTTGAACTGTACCTTGCCGCGCTGGTCGATGCGGGCGAGCTCGACTGGCCGCGTGAGCGGCTCCGCGATCTGGCGGTCAATGCGACAATCATCCTGCGTTACGGCCTTGAACACTACCGCGAAATGGGCGAGGCGACCGGCAGCGGGACCGGATCGGTGCAGCGCACCTTGCGCCGCCACCTGACGCTGTTCGAACACCGTTTGGCGCCTGCTGCGGCACAGCGCCTGCACGATGCGATTGCGCGGATCGAGATCGCTGCGCTCGCAGCCTGAACTTGCCCTGCCCGGCACGGTGCCTATGCTGGCCCGCAAACGACCAAGCGAGAGGCCTGCCATGACCACCACCCAAGCCCCGATCGATTCCCCGTTCGGCTACCGTTCCACCGCGCGCGAGGTGATCGCGGGGATCGACCTTGCCGGCAAGACCGCGCTGGTCACCGGCGGCTATTCGGGGCTCGGGACCGAGACGGTGCGCGCGCTCGCTGGGGCCGGAGCGCATGTGATCGTCGGTGCGCGGCGGCCCGATGCGGCACTGGGCGATCTGGCCGGGATCGACGGCCAGATCAGCGTGCTTCCGCTCGATCTGTCCGATCCCACTTCGATCGATGCCTTTGCGGTGAGCGTCGCCCAGATTGCCGACCGGATCGACATCCAGATCAACAATGCTGCGGTGATGGCCAACCCCTTGACCCGCGATGCGCGCGGCTACGAAAGCCAGTTCGCGACCAATCATCTCGGCCACTTCCAGCTCACCGCGCGGCTGTGGCCGCTGCTCGCAGCAAGCGGAAATGCGCGGGTGGTCTCGGTCTCCTCGGTCGGGCACCAGCGCGGCGGGCTCGATCTGGACGACCCCAATTTCGAGCGGCGTGAATATGAGAAATGGACCGCTTACGGCCAGGCTAAATCGGCCAACGCGTTGTTCGCACTCGAGCTTGACCGACTGGGGCAAAGCGCTGGCGTGCGCGCATTTTCGCTCCACCCGGGCGGGATCGCCACCCCGCTGCAGCGCCACCTGACCCGCGAGGAGCAGATCGCGATGGGCTGGATGGATGAGAACGGCAAATTGAGCGACGTGTTCAAAAGTCCGGCGCAAGGTGCGGCGACCAGCATCTGGTGCGCGGTCTCACCGCTGCTCGAAGGAATGGGCGGGGTTTACTGTGAGGACTGCAATATTGCCGCGCTGACCGGTCCCGATACGCCGCGCTACACCGGGGCATCCCCGCACATCCGCGATGCGGCACTGGCCGCGGCGCTGTGGGCCAAGTCCGAAGAGATGACCGGGGTGACCTTCCGCCCCTAGTCGATCACCTGCTCGATCTTCGGGACAGCCCACGCCCACCACAGCGCGCCCAGCGCCGGTACTGCTGCGGTCAGCGCAAAGGCCCAGCCGTAGCCGCCCAGGTGATCGATCATCAGCCCGGTCGCGACCGGGCCGATGATCCCGGCGCAGTTGCCGATCGCGTTCTGCACTCCGATCCAGCCGCCTGCCGCGCGCGGCCCGGCAAAGATTTGCCCGATTGCGAACAGGTTGGTCGAGGTGAGGCCCGAAGCGGTCCCGGCGAGCATCAGCACCGCGCCCAATTGGTACGGTCCATCGGTGAAGTAAACGCAGGCCAGCGCCACAGAGGCGAGCGATTGGCCGACCACCATCAACCTGCGCCGCACGCGGCCTTCATCGGCCCCGCTGCTGACCCAGCGGTCCGACACCCGGCCCATGACCAGCGCAACAATGCCCTGAGTGGCGAAGCCCAGCGTGGTCAGCATGGTCATGTCGCCAATCGAATATCCCCGGGTCTTGACCAGAAACAGCGGCAGCCAGGTCAGCAGGAAGTAGAACCCGTAATTGGTCGCGAAGTGACCGATCCCCATCAGCCAAACCGCCTTCTGGTCCATGATCTGCGATAGCGGTACCGGCTCGGTCACCGGTACCGCGACGTTCTGAGTGCGTAGCGGGGCTGAGACGAGGTGCCACGGCAGCAGCCAGAGCAAGGTCACGCCGCCGAAAATCCAGAAGATCGGCCGCCACCCGCTTTCGAGCAGGATCATTCCGCCAAGCAGGGTACCCACCGCCGGCCCGAACGCCAGCGCTGCCGCCACCGCCGCATTGGCGCTGCCGCGGTGCGCGGCGGGAACTTCGGCGGCGAAAATCTTGGAGCTGCCGGGAAAGGCGATGCTCTCCCCAAGGCCAAGGATCAGCCGCAAGGCGATCAGCAGTCCGATGCCCTGAACGAACCCGGTAAGGGCGGTCGCGACTGCCCACAAGGCCACCCCGGCGGCGAACATGCGGTAAACGCAGAACCGGTCGCACAGCCAGCCCACTACCAGGCACAGCGGCGCATAGACCCAGAAGAATGCCGACACCGCAGTGCCGAACCCCGTCGCCGAAAGCCCCAGTTCCTGCTTCATCAAGGGTGCCGCCACCCCGATCGCGCCGCGATCAACGTAGTTGAGCAAGACCGACAGCGCGAGCAGCGCCACGACCAGTGTTATGCGTAGATTGGACGCCCTGACGATACCTGCCGGACCAGCCGCAGCCGTTGCCATGCCTTCTCTCCCCTCGCGCGCCCGACGCGAAGCTAGCATGGAAGCAGCGGGTTCGGCTATGGCCGCGCAATGGACCAACCAGCTATTCTCGTGCTCACCACCGGCGGCACGATCGACAAGAACTATTTCGACGCGCTGAGCGAATACCAGATCGTCGATTCAGGGGTTCCCGCATTGCTCAAGGAAGCCCGCGTCGCGCTGCCGTTCCGGGTGGTCGAGGTCTGCCGCAAGGACAGTCTGGAACTGACCGAGGAAGACCGCGCCGACATCGCCCGCCACGCCGCCGAGGCGAGCGAAACGCGGATCGTGATCACCCACGGCACCGACACGATGACCGAAACCGCCAAGGTCTTAGCCGCCGCGGTGCCGGACAAGACGATCGTCCTGACCGGCGCGCTAAGCCCCGCACGTTTCGCCGAGACTGACGCCGCCTTCAACCTCGGCATGGCCTTCGCCGCCGCGCAAGTCGCGCCGCCGGGGGTGTACATCGCGATGAGCGGCCAGGTGTTCGATGGGCTACGGGTCAGGAAGGACCGCGCGGCGGGGCGGTTTGTAGGGGTTTAGGCGCCTTCGACGATAATCAGCGAACCGGTCGAAGCGGCCAGGCGGATTTTGAGCGCTTCCTGATATTCGGGCGAATTGTACCAGGCCTTTGCCGCCTCAACGCTGAGAAACTCGATGACGACGTTACGGCCGCAATCGCCGCTCCCCTCAAACCGCTCAGCCGGACCGGCGCGGACGAGGAATTCGCCCCCGTGCTTGGCGACTGTCTCGCCCGCAAGCGGACGGTAAGTCGTAAAGGCGTCGACATCACTGATTTCGGTGATCTGGACGATCACATAGCCCTTCGCACGCATGATCTCACTCCCACTCGATCGTACCGGGCGGCTTGCTGGTATAGTCATAAACCACCCGGTTGATGCCCTTGACCTCGTTGATGATCCGCGTCGCGCAGCGCGACAAAAACGCTGCGTCGAAGGGGTAGATGTCGGCGGTCATGCCGTCGGTGCTGGTGACCGCGCGCAGCGCGCAGACGTTGTCGTAAGTGCGGCTGTCGCCCATCACTCCTACGGTCTTGACCGGCAGCAGCACCGCGAAGGCTTGCCAGATTGCGTCGTACAAACCGGCGTTGCGGATTTCCTCAAGGTACACCGCGTCGGCTTTGCGCAGAATATCGCAGCGCTCGCGGGTCACTTCGCCGGGGATGCGGATCGCGAGGCCGGGGCCGGGGAACGGGTGGCGGCCGACGAAGATCTCGGGCAGGCCAAGCTCGCGCCCCAGCTCGCGCACCTCGTCCTTGAACAATTCGCGCAAGGGTTCGACCAGCTGCATGTTCATGCGTTCTGGCAAGCCGCCGACATTGTGGTGGCTCTTGATCGTGACGCTCGGCCCGCCGGTGAAAGAGACGCTCTCGATCACGTCGGGATAGAGTGTACCCTGCGCGAGAAATTCAGCTCCGCCGATTGCCTTGGCTTCCGCTTCGAACACATCGATGAAGGTTTTGCCGATAAATTTGCGCTTGGCCTCCGGATCAGTGAGTCCGGCCAGCCCGCCCAGGAACAACGCCGAGACATCCTTGTGGACCAGCGGGATGTTGTAGTGGTTGCGGAATAGCGAGACGACCTGCTCGGCCTCGCCCAGTCGCATCAGGCCGTGATCGACGAACACGCAGGTCAGCTGCTCCCCGATCGCCTCGTGGATCAAGACCGCCGCGACCGCCGAATCGACCCCGCCCGACAGGCCGCAGATGACTTTACCCTTGCCGACCTGCTTGCGGATTTCTTCGATCTTGGTCTTGCGGAATTCGGCCATGGTCCAGTCCCCGGCGAGGCCGCAGACGTGGCGCACGAAGTTCTTGTAGAGCTTGCCGCCATCGGGGGTGTGGACCACTTCGGGGTGGAACTGCATCGCGTAGATGCGCTTGTCCTCGTTGGCGATCACCGCAAAGGGCGAGCCCGGGCTGGTCGCGACCGGTTTGAAACCGGGGGCTAATTGCGTAACCTTGTCGCCGTGGCTCATCCACACCTGGTGCTTCTCGCCTTCGGCCCACAACCCGTCAAACAGCGCGCAGCTGTCGTTGATCTCGATGAAGGCGCGGCCGAATTCGCCCGAATCGCCCGGCAACACTTCGCCACCGAGCTGGTGCATCAGCGCCTGCTGGCCATAGCAGATAGCCATGATCGGCAGCCCGCTCTCAAGGATTTCCTGCGGGATGCGCGGGCCGTCTTCATCAAGCACCGAGGCGGGCGAGCCGCCGAGGATGATCCCCTTGGGCTTCATCCGCTTAAACGCGGCGGCGGCGGAATTGAACGGGGCGATCTCGGAATAGACCCCCGCTTCGCGCACCCGGCGGGCGATGAGCTGGGTAACCTGGCTGCCGAAGTCGACGATCAGGATCGAGTCTGATGGCTGGATGGTCATGGCAGGCCGATAATGATGGCGGCGCGCCGTGGCAAGGTCAGCCCGTGATCAAATCCCGCAAATCGGTCTTCAAAAGCTTGCCGATGTGGCTGCGCGGCATTTCGCCGATGGCGTGGAGCGCCGAGACGCGCTGGGTCTTGCCGAGGCGGCTGTTGGCCACGGTGCGGATATCCTCGAGCGCACCTTCCTCCACGCCGGGTTTGAGCACCACGAAGCCGACCGGGGTTTCGCCCCACTGGTCACTCGGCACACCCACCACTGCGGCTTCGACCACGCGCTCGTCCTTGGCCAATTCGTGCTCCAAATCGATCGGGAAGATGTTGAAGCCCCCCGAGATGATCACGTCTTTGGTCCGGCCCACGAGTTCGACGAAACCGTCCTTGTCGACCCGCCCGACATCGCCCATGCGCTGCCAGGTGCTGCCGTCAGCAGGGTCGGTCCAATAGCCTTCGCGGGTCTTTTCGGGCTGGTTCTTATAGCCTGACATCATGGTGGGCGATTTTCCCACCAGTTCACCGGCCTCGCCCGGAGGCAGCTCGATCCCGGCCTCGTCGATGACTTTCAATGAATGCCCCGGCGCGGGGAACCCGACGGTGTGGAGCTTATCGGGGTGTTCATGCACAGGGAAGATGCACGCGACCCCGCCTTCGGTCATGCCGTAGATTTCGATCAGCCCGCCGGGCATGCGAGCGAGCACTTCGGCCTTGAGATCGGCGGGGAAGGGCGCGCTGGTGCAGTATTTCATCCGCATGCTTGACAGGTCGTAGTCATCGAAATGCTCGAACTGCATCAGCCGCCGGTACTGAACCGGGACCAGCATGGTGTGGGTGATATGCTCATTCTGCGCGCGTTCGAGCCATTTCTGGGAATCGAACTTGCCCATCAGACTGGCGCAGCCGCCCGAATACATCGTCGGCAGGAACACCGCCATTGTGGTGTTCGAATAGAGCGGGGTCGAGCACAGCGTGCGGCTGTCGGTCCCATAATTGAGCGCGGCGCGGAAGGTCATCTGACGCCAGCGCATGCCATGCGAATGGATGATGCCCTTGGGCACGCCGGTGGTGCCCGAGGAGTAGATGATGTTGAGCGGATCCTTCTCCGCCGGATCGAACGGCGCGGCCGTGGTTCCAGCCGGGGCCATGAAGCTATCGAGCTCTTCATCGAGCACGATCTGGTTTGCGGTCGGGATCTGGAAAGTGCCGAGCTCGGTCAGTTTCGCACGGTCGATAAACAGGTGGATCGCGCCCGAATCCGCCGCCATTCCGGCGAGCTGATCGGGGCTGGCGCTGGTGGTCAGCGGCGCGGCGCAGCCCCCGGCGCGGATCGCCGCGAGATAGACCAGCGCGTAGCCCACCGTGGTAGTGCCCAGGATCGCGACTGCCTGGCCGCGCTCCAGCCCGTCCGCCTGAAGTCGCGCCGCGATCCGCTCGACCCGGTCAGCCACTTCGCGCCACGACAGCGTGGTCGTGCCATCATTGAGCGCGTCGGCCTCGCCGCGGTGCGCGCCCCAAGCGGCGATCAGGCCGGGAAACGAACCGAACTCGGCATCAAGCAGTGCGGCGGGATTTTGATTCATGACGTGGTGGTTCTTTCGGACGAGGCGATTGCTGCCGCGCAGTCTAGCCGCGGCGAAGGCCACAAGGGAACCGGTAAATTAATCGTACGGCTAATAGTTGCAAAATACGCAACATCCCTCCCGCCCTTTGCACTGGCAATGTCTACCAAAACACTTATGTGGCGTTCAGCGGACATAATGTTTCGCCTATGCAACAGGAGATACCCAATGCGCAGCATCATTTCGATTGTGCTGCCGGCCATCGTCGCGATTTCGATCAGCGGACTGATGTTCACCGCCACGCTTGCCTAAGCGCAGCGGTCCGGCACACCTCCCAACCTCAAAGGGCCGTCACGCCTTGGCGTGGCGGCCCTTTGTTGTTTCACTTGCTCGATAAGAGCTTGACCAGCGCGTAGAGGTAATCGCGCCCGTCCATCAGCGAGCGCACTTCCATATGTTCGTTGAGCCCGTGGATGTTGTTCATCTTGCTGTCGACCCAGATCCCCGGGACCCCGTAGGTCGGGATGCCCACCGCGGCGGTATAGACCCCGTCGCTCGCCCCGGTGGAGATCGTCGGGACCACCGGCACGCCGGGGAAGAACTTGGCGGAAAGCGTAGTCATCGGGCCGATGATCGCCGGATCGAGCGGCGGAACCTTGGCGATCGGCTTGTCCTTGACCCGCTGCTCGATCGTGATGCCGGGATTGCCGATCACTTGCGCCAGTTCGGCCTGGGTTTCGTCCGAGGTGCGGCCCGGGAACATCCGGCAATTGACGTTGACCGTGACCCGCTGCGGCAGTGCGTTCAAGGCGTGCCCGCCCTGAACCAGCGTCGCGACGCAGGTAGTGCGCAGCATTGAATGCAAGCTGCGGTCCTGGTTCACGATCGCTTCGGACGCGGCATCGTTCGGATTGGCCGCGAGCGCGGCCATCGCCTTGCCCAGTTCGCCCGGATAGAGCGGGCCGGCCTTCGAGAAAAACGTCCGCGTGGTGTCGTTGAATTCCAGCTTGAATTCGTGATCGCGGATTTTCAGCACCGCATCAGACATCGCATAGATCGCGTTGTCACGCACCGGCGAGGACGCGTGTCCGCCCTCATTGGTCGCGGTCAGGGTGAAGTCCTGGTAAGCCTTCTCGCCGACCTGGATGGTCTGGACCACAAGCTTGCCGCCCGCATCCGAACGCCCGCCGCCGCCCTCGTTAAGCGCATAGCCCGCATCGATCAGGTCGCGCTTGTTCTTGGTCAGCCATTCTGCGCCGTTGAACGCGCCCGAGGTTTCCTCGCCGCAGGTCAGCGCCAGTTTGACCGTGCGCCTGGGCTTGTAGCCCTCCTTGGCGAAGCGGACCATCGTGTCGGTCCACACCGCCGCCTGCGCCTTGTCGTCATAAGTCCCGCGGCCGTAGAACTGGCCGTTCTCCTCGATCAGCGTGAACGGATCGCGGGTCCAGTCGGCGCGGTTGGCCTCGACCACGTCGATATGGGCGAGCAGCAGCATGGGTTTCAGTTTCTTGTCGGTTCCGGGATAGACCACCACCAGCCCGCCATCCTTGGGATGTTCGGGGGTGGAAAACATCGTGATCTGGCTGTCGGGAATCCCCGCCGCGCGCATCCGCGCCGCCATCCGTTCCGCCGCAAGCGTGCAGCTGCCGCTCGACAGCGTGGTGTTGGTTTCGACCAACTCCTTGTAAAGGCCCTTGAACTCGACCTGATCGGGGCGCAGCTGAGCGTCCATCGCGCCGGCTTCAGCGGCCAGCGTTGTGGTCCCGAGAAGGGCTAAGGCGATAAGCTTTTTCATGATCGGACTCCCTGATTCCGGCGGCAATTGAGCAGGATTTGCCTGTGGATGGAAGGGGGCAAGAAGACTTCCGTTTTGGGCCCTCAATCCCTATATGCTGGGCATGTCTGACATCCCCGAAAACACTCTCAGTTCTGGGCCAAACCAGAACGAATACGGCGCCGACCAGATCAAGGTCCTCAAGGGCCTCGATGCGGTGCGCAAACGCCCCGGCATGTACATCGGCGATACCGACGATGGCTCGGGCCTGCACCACATGGTGTTCGAGGTTTCGGACAACGCGATCGACGAGGCGCTGGCGGGGCATTGCGATCTCGTCCTGATCGAACTCAATCCCGATGGCTCGGTCTCGGTCGAGGACAACGGCCGCGGCATCCCGACCGGAATCCATACCGAAGAGGGCGTTTCGGCGGCCGAAGTGATCATGACCCAGCTCCACGCGGGCGGAAAGTTCGAGAACACCTCGGACGACAACGCCTACAAGGTTTCGGGCGGTTTGCACGGGGTCGGAGTGTCGGTGGTCAACGCGCTCAGCGAATGGCTCGAACTGACGATCTGGCGCGACGGCGAAGAGCACTGGATGAAGTTCGCCCACGGCGATGCGGTTGCGCCGCTACGCGTTGTCGGACCGGCTCCTGCAGGCAAGAAGGGCACCCGGGTCACCTTCATGGCCAGCACCGACACGTTCAAGAACGTGCTGGAATTCGATTTCGAAAAGCTCGAACACCGCTACCGCGAACTTGCCTTCCTAAACTCGGGCGTGCGCGTGCTGCTGCGCGACAAGCGGCACGAGGAAACCAAGGAACACGATCTTTATTACGAAGGCGGGATCGGTGCGTTCGTCGGTTATCTCGATCGCAACAAGGTTGCCTTGCTGCCCGATCCAATCGCGATTTCGTCCGAGCGCGAGGGGATCGCGATCGAGGTCGCGCTGGAATGGAACGATTCGTATTACGAAAACGTCCTGTGCTTCACCAACAACATCCCGCAGCGCGATGGCGGCACGCACCTGGCCGCGTTCCGCGCCGCGCTGACCCGCACGCTCAACAATTATGCCGAGAAGTCTGGCCTGCTGAAGAAAGAAAAGGTCAGCCTGACCGGCGAGGACATGCGCGAAGGGCTGACCGCGATTGTTTCGGTCAAGCTGCCCGATCCCAAGTTCTCCTCGCAGACCAAGGACAAGCTGGTTTCCTCCGAAGTGCGCCAGCCGCTCGAAAGCCTGATGGCCGACAAGATGAGCGACTGGCTTGAGGAAAACCCCGCTTACGCCAAGCAGGTCGTGGGCAAGATCATCGACGCTGCGGCGGCGCGAGAAGCGGCCAAGCGCGCGCGCGAGCTGACCCGGCGCAAAGGCGCGATGGATATCGCCTCGCTCCCCGGCAAGCTCGCCGATTGCCAGGAACGCGATCCCGCCAAGTGCGAACTGTTCCTGGTCGAAGGCGATTCGGCAGGCGGCTCAGCCAAGCAGGGGCGAGACCGTCACATTCAGGCGATCCTGCCGCTCAAGGGCAAGATCCTCAATGTCGAGCGGGCGCGGTTCGACCGGATCATTTCATCCAAGGAAGTCGGCACGCTGATTCAGGCGATGGGCACCGGGATCCGCGACGAATTCAACCTCGAAAAACTGCGCTACCACAAGATCATCATCATGACCGACGCCGATGTCGACGGCGCGCATATCCGCACGCTGCTGCTCACCTTCTTCCACCGGCAGATGCCCGAAATCATCCGCCACGGGCACTTGTTCATCGCCCAGCCGCCGCTTTTCAAGGTCAACAAGGGCCGCAGCGAGGTCTACCTCAAGGATGCGGCCGAGCTTGACCGCTACCTGGTCGAGGCGGGCACCGCAGGGCGCGTGCTCGAAACCAAGGGCGGGGCGCGCGGCGGGACCGAGCTGGCCGCGCTGGTCCAGCACGCGCTGCGGATGCGCAGCCTGATGGGCTTTGTCCCGCGGCGCTACGACCCGGCGGTGATCGAGGCGTTGGCGATGGCCGGGCTGTTCGATCCCGAGCTTGACCGGGCCGGGCGGCAGGCCGCGCTGGCCAAAGCCTCGATCTGGCTCGACCTGGGCGACCGCGAGGCCAAGTGGACCACCGAACTGACCGAAGACGGCGCGGTCATGGTCAAGCGCGTGTGGCGCGGGGTGACCGACGCGCATCCGATCGAAGCGGGCTTCCTGACCAGCGCCGAAGCGCGCAAGCTGGCGCGGCTCGCGGTCGAAAACGTCGAGGTTTACGAAGCACCGGTGCGGCTGGTGCGAACCACTGCGGTGGAGGAAGCGCCAGAGAGCGATGCCGCCGACGATGCGGCTGACGACGCCCCCGCGCCGATCGCCGCCAAGGACCAGATCACCCGGCCTTCCGAACTGCTCGAGGCGGTGCTCGCCGGCGGGCGCAAAGGCCTCGCCATCGCGCGCTACAAGGGGCTGGGCGAAATGAACGCCGAGCAGCTGTGGGAAACCACGCTTGACCCCGACAACCGCGTGCTGCTCCAGGTCAAGGTCGAGGACGCCGACGTCACCGACGAGATCTTCACTCGGCTGATGGGCGACGTGGTCGAACCCCGCCGCGAATTCATCCAGGAAAACGCGCTCAACGTGGCCAATCTGGACGTCTAAACCGCCGCCAGCGCCTGTTCGAAGTCAGCGATCAGGTCGTCGGCGTCCTCGATCCCGATGCTGATCCGCACCAGGTTGTCGGTGATCCCCAGCGCGGCCTTGCGCTCGTCGGGCACTGACAGGTGGGTCATCGCGGCAGGCAGGCTGGCAAGCGTCTCGGTCCCGCCGAGGCTGACTGCCAGTTTCGCGATCTTGAGACTGTCGAGGAAGCGGAAGGCCTCGGCCTCGCCGCCCTTGATATAGAGCGAAAATGTGCTGCCCGCGCCGGTGCAGTGCCGGTCGAAGATGTCCTGCTGGCGCGGATCGGCGATGTCGCCGAGATATCCCAGCCCTTCGACCTTCGGATGGCCTTTGAGGTAAGCGCAGACCTTCGCGGCGTTCTCGCCCGCGCGGCTCATCCTGAGTTCGACCGTTTCAAGGCTGCGCATCAGCATCCACGCGGTGTGCGGATCGAGGATTCCGCCCATGGTGTTGCGCAGCATCCGCACCGGAGTCATCCACTTGGTCGCGCCGCCAATCGAACCGGCGACAAGGTCGGAATGGCCGCCGACATATTTGGTCAGCGAATAGACCACGATATCCGCGCCCTGCTTCAGCGGCTGCTGCCACAGCGGCCCGAGGAAGGTGTTGTCGATCGCGATCGGGTAATCCGCGCCCAGCACCGCATCGCGCGCATCGCGCACCGCCTCGACATCGACCAAGGCGTTGGTCGGGTTGGCCGGGCTTTCGAGATAAACCATCGCCACCTTGCCGCCCTGGGCTGCGGCCTGCGCCTTGGCCTTGGTCAACGCCACGTCGAGTTCTTCGCGGGTCGCCCCGGCGGGGAAATCGACATAGGTGACGCCAAAGCGGCTGAGCGTCTTGGCGACGAAGCCTTCGCTTGCCGCGTACAGCGGGCCCGAATGGACGATCACATCGCCCTGCGAACAAAAGGCGAGGAACAGCACGCAGATCGCGGTCATCCCGCTCGAGAAAACGAGGCTCTCCTCAGCCCCGTCCCACAGCGACAGACGGCCCTCGAGGATCTGCTGGTTGGGCCCGTTGAAGCGCGAATAAACAAGGCCCTCGCTGCCGCCGGGGCGCTTGCCGGTGATCCCCATGAAGAAGTGCTTGCCCTCGGCCGCATTGGCAAAGGCAAAGGTACTGGTGAGGAAGATCGGTGCCTTGAGGCTGCCTTCGGACAGCACCGGATCATAGCCGTGACCCATCATCATCGTGGCGGGCGAAAGCTGGCGGTTGCCGATCTGGGTAAGCGCAGCCTTGGGCTTGCGCGGCGGAGTTGCGGTGTCGTCTGTCATGATGGTTACGCCTGTAACCAGTTTGCCGCGCTCTGGCGAGGGGGAACCTTGCAGGCGAGACACGGCGGAGCGGCAATGCTAGATTGCCATGCCGGGGCGCTCGTTACTTCATCTTGAGGGGAGAGGAACCATGCCTGCCACTACCAAATTGCTGCCGCTCGCGCTGCGGGTGTTCGGCGCCACCTTTTGTCTGCTTTACGTGATCGCGATCGTCTGGCCCTCAGGCTGGGCCTGGCATGAGGGCAGCCGGGCGACCAACGACTACTTCCTGATGATCGTCGGGGTCTATTTCACGCTCGGAGTGTTCCTGATCCGCGCCGCCGCCAATCCAGCCGCGAGCGCCTCGCTGATCTGGTTCGCCATCTGGTCGAGCGTGGTCCACGCAGCTGTCATGGCTTACGAATCGGTGCGCAATCCGATGCACCAGGGCCATCTGATCGGCGATGTCCCTGCGTTGCTAATCGCCGCTATCGTGCTGGCCGTGCTGATGCGCCGCGAAGTCGCCGCACCAGCCTGACCAAATTTTACTTGGGCGACAGCACCATCAGCATCTGGCGGCCTTCCATGCGGGGATAGGCCTCGATCTTGGCGTCTTCGTTGGTATCGTCCTGGACCCGCTTGAGCAGGTTCATGCCGAGCTGCTGGTGGCTGAGCTCGCGCCCACGGAAGCGCAGGGTCACCTTGACCTTGTCGCCTTCGCCGATGAATTTGTGGATCGCGCGCATCTTCACGTCGTAATCGTGGTCGTCGATATTGGGACGCATCTTGATCTCCTTGATCTCCTGCGTCTTTTGCGACTTGCGGGCGAGGTTAGCCTTTTTCTGGGCCTCGTAGCGGAACTTGCCGACATCGAGGAACTTGCACACCGGCGGATCGGCGTTGGGCGACACTTCGACCAGGTCGAGCCCAAGGCTGCCCGCCTGCTCGATCGCCTCTTTGGTGTACATCACGCCGATATTCTCACCGGCTTCGTCGATGACGCGGACTTTGTCGGAAGTGATCATTGCGTTGTGGCGCGGCCCGCTTTTGACGGGGGGCGACATCATGCGCCGGGGTGGGGGTGCTATAGCAATGTCTCCTGAGACTTTGAATACGAGCGCGCCCCTTAAAGGGATTCGCGCGCCGGGGGAAGTGGGAAGGTTTTAGGCTGCCGCCCGGAACAGCGGGAACCGGACCAGCTTGCCCTGCACCCCGATCAGTGCATCGACTGCGCGCGCCGGCTGCATCGCCTTCATGATCGCCGGATCGGACGCGTCGAGTCCGCCGGTCAGCGCACCGAACGCGGGCAGAATCAACTTGCGTTCGCTGCGTACGGCACAAGGCCGGCTGATCGAGCGGCCACGCGCGGTGACGCGAAGCTTGGGATGGTAGTGACCCGACAGTTCAGCGCGGCTCTCACCAGCCTTGGCTTCATGCCGCAAGACCAATGCGCCCAGATCAAGCTCCTCGACGCTGGTCCCGCTGGGCACTGCGCCCAGATCATGGTTGCCCGCGATCCACACCCAATCGGTCGCCCGGGTCAGCGCATCGAGCATGCCTGCAGCGTGGGGTTCGAGCCGCGCCGCTCCCGCTTTGTCGTGGAAATTGTCACCGAGGCAGAACACCCGCCGCGCGCCGGTTGCGCGGATCGCGAGCGCGACTCGTTCAAGCGTTTCGCGGCTGTCGTACGGCGGCAGCATCTGCCCGAACCGCGCGTAGAAGCTGGACTTTTCAAGGTGCAAGTCGGCGACCAGCAAGGCCTGCTCACGCGGCCAGTAGAGCGCGCGGCCAGCGACCAGCGCCAGTTCTTCACCTGCGAACGAAAAGGGAACCATGGCTTGGCTCTTGCCGCACGCGGATTCGCTTGGCAAGGCCGAAGAATGACCGACTGGACCCCGCATACCACCCAAGCCCGCGCATGGTTCGAAAGCCTGCGCACGCGCATCTGCGCGGCCTTCGAGGAAATCGAGGCCGAGGCCGGAAGCGCTGCGCGGTTCGAATTTACCCCGTGGAGCCGCGAGGAAGCAGGCAACCCCGATCCCGGCGGCGGGACCCGCGCGGTGATGAAGGGCAAGGTGTTCGAGAAGGTCGGGGTCAATGTCTCGACCGTCCACGGCAAATTTGCCCCCGGGTTCGCCGCGAGCATCAACGGCGCGAGCGAGGAAGACCCCGGCTTCACCGCCACCGGCATCAGCCTGGTCGCGCACATGGCCAACCCGCACGTCCCCGCAGTGCACATGAACACCCGTTTCCTGGTGACCAGCAAAGCGTGGTTCGGCGGCGGCGCCGATCTCAACCCGCCGCTGCCCTATGCCGAGGACACCGACGCATTTCACGCCCGCTTCAAGCAGGCCTGCGACACGCACGATCCGGCCTATCATCCGCGCTTCAAGGCCTGGGCGGACGATTACTTCTACATCCCGCACCGCCAGGTTCACCGCGGCGTGGGCGGGATCTTCTACGATCACCTCGAATGCGGCGATGATGACAGGGTCGCAGCGAACTTCGCCTTCACCCGTGATGTCGGCGAGGCGTTCCTCGACATCTATCCGCAGCTGGTCCGCCGCCGGATGGACATGACGTTCACTCCCACCGACAAGCAGGCCCAGCTCGAATGGCGCGGGCGCTATGCCGAATTCAACCTGGTCTATGACCGGGGCACTTTGTTCGGGCTCAAGACCGGCGGTAACATCGAAGCCATTCTGATGAGCCTCCCGCCTGAGGCGGTGTGGAGCTGAAGCCGGAGCGGCACGCCATTCGCGCCGCCCCGGCCAAAAATTAGCGGCCGCTCGAGAAGATCACCGAGGCGATCAGCCCGGTCGCGACTGCAACCAGCAGGAATCGATCATTGTTGCGGCGCCATTCGTAGCCGCGCGGCGGCTGGCGCAGGCGGTAGGTGCGATAATCGACCTGCTGCGCGCGCTGCCAGTCGTTGTAGCCCATCCGCTCGCCGCGGCTCCAGTTATGGCTCCGGCCGCGATCGTCGCCCCAGCCGTTGTGGCGACCGTTATCGTGGCGGCCCTGCGCCTTGGGTGAATTGCCGTTATTGCCGTTATTGCCGTGCTTGCCATGCTTGCCACCCGGGTCAGCGATCGCTGCAGTGCTGGCGAGCAAAGCGGCCATGGTCGCTCCGGTCAGTATGCGTTTCATGATAAATCCTAATGATGCGAGTTGCACCGGTGCGGCCCCGGAAGTCCGGGAGCGCAAAGAGCAAATGAGGGAACGCCCGCATAGTTCCGCAAGCGGCCGCGCAGGCGGCGCTCTGCGCCACACCGAACTCATGATATGGGCACGGGCATGACAGTGATCGACGACATCATCGTCCATACGCACCTTCAGGACGGTCGCCGGATCTGCATCCGTGCGGTCCGCCCTGACGATGAGCCGCGGATGCGCAGCGGGATCGAGCAGCTCTCAAAGCAATCGCGCTACCTGCGCTTCTTCTCGGGCGCACCGCAGCTTCCCGACCGCGTCGTCGCCGGACTGGTCGCGGTTGACGGCCACCGCCACCTTGCCTGGGGCGCGATTCTGACCGACGACCCAGAGCATCCGGCGATCGGCGCGGTGCATGCGGTCCGCGACCAAGCAGACAGCAGCACCGCTGAATTTGCTGTGGGCATCCTCGATGCGTTCCACGGGCAAGGCCTCGCCCGGATGCTCAGCGCAGTGTTGCTGATCCATTGCCAGGCCGAGGGCATTGCCGCGATGGACGTCCAGGTGCTCAGCGAAAACCACGCTGCGACTGCGCTGGTCCGCGCGCTGGGCGGGCAACGGTCCCGCACCGAACAAGGGATCAGCGATTATGTGCTTGATACTGCTGCCGCGCTCGGCGCGCTGCGCGCGAACCCCGATTTGACCGGTCTCGGCGCCGTCTTTGCCGCCTTTGCCGCTTACCTTTGACCGGGACGACGCGGCGAGCGACGCGACAAAAATGACCCAATTGCGCGAAGGGCCTTGCCCCGCGCGGCATAAACCCCCCACACTAACCCCCTGATGCTGCGCCAGTACGAACTTGTCGAACGTGTGCTTGCCTATGATCCGGATGCGGACGAGGCGATGCTTAACCGCGCGTACGTCTATACCGTGCAGAAACACGGCACTCAGAAGCGTGCTTCGGGCGATCCCTATTTCAGCCACCCGATCGAAGTTGCAGGGCTGATGACCGAGCTGAAGCTCGACCAGGAAACCATCATCACCGCGCTGCTCCACGACACGGTCGAGGATACGCTGGCCACGGTCGAAGAGGTCGAACGGCTGTTCGGGCCCGAGGTTGCCCGGCTGGTCGACGGGGTGACCAAGCTTTCCAAGATCGAAGCGATGGGCGAGACCGAGCGCGCGGCGGAAAACCTGCGCAAGTTCTTCCTTGCGATGAGCGACGATATTCGCGTGCTGCTGGTTAAGCTGGCCGACCGCCTGCACAACATGCGCACGCTCCATTTCATCAAGAGCATGGACAAGCGTCAGCGCATCGCGCGCGAGACGATGGATATCTATGCCCCGCTTGCCGAGCGCGTCGGCATGTACGAATACATGCGCGAGATGCAGCTGCTCGCGTTCGAACAGCTTGAGCCTGAGGGTTACGGGATCATCACCGGCCGCCTCGCGCAGATCCGCGAGACCGATCACGGCCAGGTCGATGCAATCGCGCTGTCGATCAAGCAGGCGCTGGCCGAAGCCGGACTCAAGGTTGAAGTTTCAGGGCGCGAGAAGCACCCCTATTCGATCTGGAAGAAGATGGCCGAACGCCATGTCAGCTTCGAACAGATCACCGACATCATGGCCTTCCGCGTGCTGACCGACAATGTCGGCGACTGCTACCGCGCGCTCGGCATCCTCCATTCGACCTGGCAGATGATTCCCGGGCGGTTCAAAGACTATATCTCGACGCCCAAGTCGAACGGCTACCGCAGCCTCCACACCGCGCTGATCTTCGAAAATTCGATGCGCATGGAAGTGCAGATCCGCACTCAGGAAATGCACCGCACCAATGAATTCGGCCTGGCCGCCCACTGGGCTTACAAGCAGGGCGGAGCGACACCCGACGGCCAGGTAGGGTGGCTGCGCGACCTGATCGAGATCGTCGATGAAAGCCACGACGCCGAGGAACTGCTCGAGCATACCAAGCTGGCGATCTATCAGGACCGGATCTTCGCCTTCACACCCAAGGGGCAGCTGCTTCAGTTACCCAAGGGATCGACCCCGGTCGACTTTGCTTATGCGGTCCACTCCGATCTCGGCAGCTTCGCGGTGGGCGCCAAGATCAACGGGCGGCACATGCCGCTGCGCACGGTGCTGGCCAATGGCGACGTGGTCGAGATCATCAAGAGCCGCAACGCCTCGCCCCAGCTCGCGTGGATGGGCTTCGTCGTCACCGGCAAAGCCCGCGCCGCGATCCGCCGCGCAGTGCGGGCCAAAGAGCGCGAGGAAGTCGCCGCCATAGGCCGCAAGCTGTTCGACCAGATCGCCGAGCGCCTGCCCTCGAAGATCGGCAAAAAGGCCGTGCGCGATGCGGCCAAGCGGCTTGGCCTGGGCGGCGAGGAAGACCTGATGGCGGCAATCGGCACCGCCAAGGTCGAAGACCGCGCGGTGATGGAAGCGTTGGTCCCGGGCAGCACCAAGGACCTGCCCGAGCCCGACAATTGGAACAAGCAGGACCGCGCGATCTCGATCCGCGGGCTGACCGCAGGCATGGCCTTCCACCTTGGCCAGTGCTGCCACCCGGTGCCGGGCGACCGCATTGTCGGGATTCGCGAGCCCGACAAGGGCGTGGTCGTCCACACCATCGATTGCCTGGCGCTCGCCAGCGGGGTCGATGCTGACTGGCTCGACCTGTCGTGGGGCGAGCGCACCACCGGCGCGATCGGCCGGGTCCGCGTGGTGCTCTACAACCGCCCCGGCACACTCGCCGAAGCGGCCGGCATCTTCGCCGGCAACCGCGCCAATATCGGCAGCCTCGACAACATCGGCCGCGACGACCTGTTTTCGACCTATGAGATCGACCTTGAAGTGTCCGACCTCGCCCACCTCACCCGGATTGTCTCCGCCCTGCGCGCGAGCGATGCAGTGGCCGAGGCGGAGCGTATCTGATGGCCTTGTGCGGCATCGATCACGTCCAGCTGGCGATGCCGATCGGCGGCGAGGATCTGGCACGGCCGTTCTACGCCGGCCTGCTCGGCCTCAGCGAAATGCCCAAGCCCGAACCCCTCGCGTCGCGCGGCGGGTGCTGGTTCGAAGCGCCGGGGGTCAAGCTGCACCTCGGCGTCGAGGCTGACTTCCGCGCCGCGAAGAAAGCGCACCCCGCGCTGCTAGTGAGCGACCTCGATGCGCTCGCCGCCAAGCTCGAAGCCGCGCAAGTGCCGCTGCGCTGGGACGATGACTTGCCCGGCGTCAAGCGCTGTCACATCGACGATCCGTTCGGCAACCGCATCGAACTGATCCAGACCTAAGATCCTCCCCATTTTTGGCGAATGCCACACATGGGAAGGTGGATCGTCCGCAGGACGAGACGGAGGGGTATCTTCGCGCGCCTCAAGCGCTTCGACAACGGCCAGTTCGGATTTGGTTCACGCAGAGAACGCAGAGAAGAAAAAAGAGGCGCAGAGGTGTTGTCCTGTGCGGCGAAGCCGCTGTTCGAACTGAGCTCGCGCTAGGTGGGCATGCTCATACGGAAATCGGCTTCGCCGAACGCGCTCCCGCTCCTGCGCCTCCCTTTCTTCTCTGCGGTCTCTGCGCGAACCCCCTTCGCTTCTTTCAAACCTCCAGCACCACCGCAACCGCATCCCCCTCGCCCAGCCCCTCGGCCTTGCGCACGCTGGCCTTCACCGGCAGCAACCAGCCGAGCTCCTTTGAGGGAAACACCGAGGTCTTGAACGTGCTCTCGCCAATCGTCGCCACGACCTTGAGCGAGCCGAACCCGCGCGAGGCCCCCTCCAGCCGCCGCATGATCGAGGTGCCCGATAGTGCCTCCCCCGCGGCGCCGTCGATGGTCACGAAGAACCATGTTGCCGGAGCCGAAGGGGTGGCCCAGCGCCATAGCGGGCCGGTGTGGGTGATACGCTCGCTCAATCCTTCACCCGCCGCACCGGGACCGGGATGTTGCAAATGTCCGCCCCGCCAGCAGGCCGGATGAAGAACGCGTCGCGGCGGTTGGCGCGGGCGTCGGCGTAGCTCGCGAAGCTGGCGCTTTCGGTGGAAAGGTATTCGTAGGCCGGCAGGTCCTTGACCTCCACACCCGGATGGATCGACTGGATCGCCACCCGCTCGTCGCCCTGCTCAAGGTCATAGAACCCCAGCGCGCCATGCCCGCGCGGCAGGCTGGAGAGGTATTCCATCCCCTCGATCACCCGGCCCACGAGCGCGATGTTGCGATCGAGATGGCGCGGGGCGTGGCCGATCACGACGTAGAGCTCCGCTCCGGAACCGGTGTCCGGCGGCAGATCACGCCCGACACCGACCATGCCGTAACAGTGCGTCGGCCAAGACCGCCGCCAATGACTGCCATATTCTGACATTACCGGAAAACCTCGATAAAACGCGCTCGTCGGCTCTTTCGTCAGTTTAAGCGTCGGATGATTTGGAGTCATGAAAGCGAAGCTCGTGAGCTTCAGCCCTTCTCCAGCATCTCCTTCACCCGTCGCATAGACATCCTTGGCTAGTAGTTGTTCGTGCCCGCCGATTGCCAACCCCGCCGGCAGCGGCTTCGCCTTGGCCTTGTCATCCGCATTGGGATCACCCCACTGGACGACATAATTGTCCTGCACCCGGTTGATGCTCATCCCGTCCCACCAGTGCGCCGCGGCGAGCTTATGGATGTTGCCGATCCACCCTTGCGAAAACGGCGGCGGCATCAGCTGGATCACCACGCGGCGCGGTTTGCTCTTGGCGTCGGGGGCCAATTCCATCACCAGCAGGTCATCGGGCGCAATCGCGGTCCAGTCGCCCTTGGGCGCAGCGGCAACAATCTCGCTCGGCGCGAGCGGGGAGGGTTTTGTCCTGCCCGCTGCTTGCGCGGCCGAGGCCTGGGCGTGAACTGCGGGAGCCGCAGCGAGCGATGACAGCAGCGCGAGCGCAGCGATGGGCATAAGCTT
>JANYEY010000098.1 GCA_025359685.1 Sphingomonadaceae bacterium
GGCATGCTGGCCTAGTGGCGCTGCTCCCAAGTGGCTGCGCGGGTGTAGCTCAGTTGGTTAGAGTGCCGGCCTGTCACGCCGGAGGTCGCGGGTTCGAGTCCCGTCACTCGCGCCACTTGGGAATTTCGCTACAGACCGGAATTGAATTTCACGGCCTTGCTGCCCGCCGGCAGGCTGACGATCATGCCGTCCTCGCTCAGCTTCAAAGTTCCGCTGAATACCGCTGTCGCCTTGCCCAGGAACAGCGGTTCGATCAGCCGTGCCGGGACCGGCGGGACCATGTGATAGAGCAGCAGCGTGCTCACACCCGCTTCGTTGGCGGCACGTGCGGCATCTTCGGGGCTGGCGTGGTAGCCTTGGATATCGGTCATGATCTGCGCGGTATTGACGCGGCCCCGCTGCGCCAGCTTGCGGCCCATCGCCGCGACCATGTCCTTGTTCATCGCATCGTGGAACATCACGTCTGCGCCCTTGGAGGCGGTGACGAACGCGGGCGAATAGACCGTGTCGCCTGACAATGCGATCGAGCGGCCTTTGTAATCGATCCGGTACCCGAACGCAGGCGCAACGGGCGCGTGGTTGACCCGGATTACGGTGATACGCACACCGTCCTTTTCAAAGACCACCTGGCTGTCTGTGCCATCGGGCAGGGTGACGATCTGAGCCGCGCCGCCGTAGCCGGCCGGGTTGGCGATCTTCTCGCCGTGGTGGCGTACGCGAAAGGTCTCGTCGGTCGCATAAGCCTGCTTGAACCCGGCGATCACCTGTTCGGTCCCGGCGGGGCCATAGATCGGCAGCGGAGTCCCGCGCGATCCGGCGATCCAAGCCTGGAGCATCAGCTCGCCCAGGCCGTCGATGTGATCGGAATGGAGGTGGGTAAGGAACACCGTTTGCAGCTTTTCCATCGGGAAGCCCATTCGCATCAGCTTGCGAATTGAGCCCGAGCCGGCGTCGAAAATAAAAGCCTGTCCTCCCGCGAGCACCGCAATGCACGGACCCGAGCGATCGGCATCGGGAATTGGCGATCCGCTGCCGCAGACATAGGCGTGCAGGCCGTCACCCAGTAGTGCGGCCTTGTCGACCCCCATGTTCTGATCGAGCGCGCGGTCAAACGCCCGCTGCGCCATCCATGGGCGGGCAAAAACCAGCGCAAATCCGGCCAATATGGCGAGGATAGCGACGACGATCAACACTGTGCGCTTCATCCGCGCAAGCTAGCGCGGCATCGCGATTATTGCCAGCGCCCGGTTTCCATCCAGATCATGAAGCGCCGCAGCGGCAGCAGCCAGACCACGCCGAGCACGATGTAAATCGGCACTTGCACCAGTGCCGGCCAGCCTTCGAACAGCGGGGCGAGAAACCGCGCTATGGCGAGGCAATAGACCATCAGGACGAGCAGCAGCGCGAGGATGCCTGCGGGAATTCGCCAGGTCGGTTGGTCACGCATCAGAACGGTCCGTAAAAGCGGGTCGGGGTGACCACCGCGTGCAGCGGGCGATCGTGTGGTTCGATGGGCAGCGCATCGACCAATTGGCAGTCCCACGCAAGCCCGATCGCCAAAAGATCCGGCTGCGCCTCGAGCAGCCGGTCGTAATGGCCGCCTCCCTGGCCAAGCCGCTGACCGGTCAGCGTGAACCCCAGCAACGGCACGATCGCGACCTCGACTTGCGCATCTTCAGCATCTGCGGGAGGCTGCATTGCGCCGTAGGGGTCTGGCACCAAGGAGCTCTCGTCGAACGGATTGTCCCATCGCTTGAATGCCATCGCCGCGCCGCGCTGGGCGAACCACGGTAGCGCAACTGGGTGGCCCTGCTCGGCAAACCAGCGCGCATAGCTTAGCGGCGAGGCTTCACCCGGGATCGGATGGTACACGCTGACCACCGCGCTTTGCGGCACCAGTTCCAGCATCGCTGTGGGTGGGCGATTGAACAGCAGTGCACGCAAATTGGGCGAAATGCTTGCGTCATGCTTGGCGCGAAGTTGGCGCAATTCAGCGCGGAGGGCTTGCTTGTCAGTCACGCGCTGCGCCTCAAACCAAAGGTGGGTGACGGGACCACCA
>JANYEY010000012.1 GCA_025359685.1 Sphingomonadaceae bacterium
CCTTGGCCTTGCGGTGCTGGTAATCGCTGCACCGCGCCGAAGGGATGTCGAGCAGGCGGCAGGCAACGTTGGTGGGGAAGATCTGGCCGGTATCCTCGTCCTCGGCCTTGTGCAGGCAGCATTGCCCGCAGCCGTCGCACAGCGCTTCCCATTCGTCGCGGGTCAGGCGCTCGATTGGCAGGGTCCAGAACTGATCGCGCATTACTTCACTGACTTGGCAAGGTCAGCGGCGACCGCGTCGGGCCCGTCGAAGGTCGGCAGAATTTCGATCGGTTCACCGCCCCGGCCGAGCAGAATGGCGTGCCTGGTGTGCTCCATCAGATAGCCGCCGGGCGTTTCGCGGCCCTTGCTCTTGACCACCGCGAACTTCGCCGCGACCGCGTCGATCTCGGCCTGCGATCCGGTCAATCCGATCAGCTTGGGCGAGAACGCGGCTGCGAACTGGCCGACCCGCTCGGGCGTGTCGCGCGCCGGATCGATGGTGATGAAGAATGGCTGGATCTCGGCCGCGAGCGCCGGGTTCTGTTTGGCAAAACGGGTCAAGCCCTGAATCAGCACGTTCATATCGGTCGGGCAGGCATCGGGGCAGAAGGTGTAGCCGAAGTAGACGATCCGGTATTTGCCCTTGAAGCTGTCCGACGAAACACGAGCGCCGTCCTTGCCGGTAAGAGTGAACGGTGCACCGATGGTGGCACCGGCAAGTGCGACGCCGGCAATCGGCGGCGCGTCACCCTCGCTTTGCTGGCAGGCGCTCAACGTCAGCGCGAGCCCAATAAAAATCGTACGGAATGGCTGAAACATGGCGCGCTGGTTCATGCTCTGCTAAACTGCGCCGCGCAAGGAGCGTTTCGGGCCCGGCAGCGATTCTGCCGCAGCCACGCAACAAGAGGAATTTCGTTCGTGCCGACTTTTCGCAAACTGACCCTGGCCTTCGCCGCCGCTCTGACCGCCACCGCGGCACTGCCGGGACCTGCGCTGGCGCAGTTTTCAGACAGCTACAAATTCCTCGAAGCCGTGCGCAAACGCAACGACAAGGATTTGCAGGAACTGTTCGAAAAGGGCGGACCGAACCTGGTCAACACCCGCGACCAGACCAGTCTCGACACCGGCCTGCACATTGCCGCGCGGGCCAAGAACCTGCGCTACGTCAATTTCCTGATCACCGCCGGGGCCAATGTGAACATGCGCAACTCGGATGGGGAAACCCCGCTGGTGATCGCCTGCAACCTCGGTTTTATTGAAGCGGTGCCGCCGTTGATCGCGGCTGGAGCCAAGGTCGACGAGAGCAATTCAACCGGTGAAACCCCGCTGATTAGCTCGGTGCATAATCGCAACATCGATATGATGCGGCTGCTGCTCCAGGCTGGCGCCAATCCCGATCGCAAGGACAATTCAGGCCGCAGCGCGCGCGATTACGCCACGATGGATCCCAAGAGCGAAACTCTGCTGGCCGAGATCAAGGCCAATGCCAAGGTCAAGCCGGCGGGCGGCAAGCCGGTGTTCGGCCCCAATTGACCACGCCTGACAGTCTGTCCGCGCTGCGCCTTGCGCTCGCCCCGGCCATCGCCGATGCCGCCGCGTTCGACGGCTGGAGCGAAGCTTCGGTCGATAGCGCCGCCGCCGCGCAAGGGATCGATCCAGCCAGCGCGCGCTATGCTTTTGCCGGCGGGGCGATGGCGATGGTCGAGGCCTGGGCGGCCAGCGTCGACACAGCGATGATCGCGGCGTTTCCGCCCGAACGGATCGCGGCGCTCAAGATCCGCGAACGGATCCGTAGTCTCGTCCAGTTCCGGCTTGATGCGATCATGCACCAGAAAGAGGCGCTGCGCCGCGCCCAGGCGATCATGGCCATGCCGCAGAACGCGATGCGCGCGGCAAAGCTGGGCTGGCACAGCGCGGACGCCATGTGGCGGCTCGCCGGCGATACCGCGACCGACTACAACCACTATACCAAGCGGCTGACCCTAGGTTCGATCTACGCGGCGACCCTGGCGGTCTACGTCGATGATACCAGCGATGACCACGCCGAAACCCGCGCCTTCCTCGATCGCCGGATCGAAGGGATCATGAAGTTCGAAAAGGCCAAGGCGCGCCTGCTCAAGCCGCGCGACGAGCAGTTCAGCAT
>JANYEY010000038.1 GCA_025359685.1 Sphingomonadaceae bacterium
GAGCAATTTGCGCTGGGCGATTATTCGGCGGCGCTGCAGCAGGGCGGGCGGCTGGGCGCCGATGCCCGGCAAGCGGTGGCGCAGCGACTGGCGAACTACACCGGGCTGCCGGTAGACTATATCCTGAAGTCGGACCTGCGCGTCAGCGGCGGGCAGTTTTCGCAGCAGTTGCAGCTCCCCGGCGGGCTGACCACGGGGCGCATCGACACGCGCTTTTCCGGGCCCAGCCTCGATGTCCTGAGCAAGGAAGCGCAGTACGATCCGATGATCAGCGCGGTCGGCAGCGCCTATGTCGCGGCGTGGAACGACTACGCTCGCGGTGCGCTCAAATACCCTGCTGAAGATGGTTTCAAGATCTTTGCCGATGTGTTCCCCGCTTGGGACATGGCGCACCAATCGCCCGGCATGCCGATGGCGTTCAGCGGGCAGACCACCAATGTCATGCTCGATCTTGCGATGGCGATGAAGCAGAACCCCAATTTGAAGGTGCTCAACACCGGCGGTTATTTCGATCTCGCCACGCCTTATTTCGAAGGCGTCTACGAGATGGAGCACCTGCCGATCCCGGATTCGCTGCGGGCGAACATCGAGTACAAGTACTTCCCGTCAGGTCACATGGTTTACCTCAACGAGCAGTCGCTCAGCGGTCTGCACGATACCGTTGCAGACTTTGTGAGGCGAACTTCGCGTTAATCGGGTGAGCGGTCGAACAGTTCGATCGAGCTCGGCGGCAGGGCGATCCCGGCATCGGCGCCGTTCATCCAGACGAGCTGGCCGATCATCCCGGGAAAACCTTCAAAGGCCAGGTCGATCGAATCGCCGATCTCGGCCTGATCGGGCAGGCCGCGGACCTTGAGGCCGCTGGGCGAAACGTTGAGCACGCGGACGTTTTCGCCACGGATCGCGAGCGCCGTACCTTCGGGGATGGCATCGCCATAGCGCCGCTCGGCGCGGTGATCGACGCTGCGGCTGACCACGCGGTTGATCCGCCCGAACATGCCAAGGCCTGAAGGTTTTTTGCGGCGCTGCAGCGGCGAATGGTCGGTCTGGGCGATGCCCGCCATGATCTGCTCGCGGCGCGACAGCAACCTGTCGTGGCCGTCGAAGGCAGTTTCGAAGGCGGCTGCGGCGTGGCTGCCGGGTGCAGGGAGGTAACGCGCGGCAACCGCCGGATGCAGCGGGGTATCGAAGCACAGCCCAGCGAGGTTGTCCGAACTCCACGTCCGCTGTGCGGGCAGGCTTTCAAGGCCGGGAAGCTTGATCCAGACCTGGGCGCTACCCGCCCCGACGATCAGGCCGTCGACCTTGCAGCCGAGCGGCGAGAAATCGACCAGACGTGCGTCCAATGCACTGCGTCCGCGTTCGCGCAGCGCTACGGTCATGCCGACGCTGGCGCGCCCCTGACGGCGGCGTTCGATGAAATCGCTCTTGCGTTCGAAACTCACTGTCATGTCGTGCCCCAATATTAATCAAAGCCCGGGGTCCACCGGGTCCAAGCGCGACCTTGTAAGCGGGAAGGTGGGGCTAAGCCGCGCCTTGCAACAAGGCCCGGGCAAGGCGGTGTCTCGTGCTGGGATTAACGGGGGTGGTTAAGTTAAACTTACCGCCAAGCTGAGCGCGGCAGGCTATCCACCAAATTACCTCACGTTGGCAAAGGTATAGCATTCAAACACGAAGGCGAGCGGGTGGCCATCGGGCAGGATCAACCGCGCGCGGTGCGTGGAAATGGCATCCGCGGGACAGTCCGGATCGCCGCGCCGCGCGGCACTCAGCGGTTCGCGCGTGAAGTTGAGGCTGGCAGCGATTCGGCCGAAGGGAAATTGCGTTTCGCTAAGCTGGCGGTTCATGTCTGGGGTTAACCGCGCAGGCACGAACCAGTTGTGCGCATCGGACAGGACATTTTTCCCACACAGCAACCGGACGTGGCGATAGCCCAGCACGTCGCCCGGTCCCACGCCCAGGATCGTGCGGAGGTCGGCGGGTGCGGCGGCATCGCTATCGCGCACGAATTCGACCCGGATCGTTGCGCCGGGAGCGATTGAGCGCCCATCGCACCATTCTTGCAGGGCCTGGGTGGCGCTGGCGTGGCTGGACAAGTTCGCCTCGAACGCGGTGATCGTGGGATCGACTGGATTGTGAGCACATGCCGCCAAGGGCAGCGATGCAGCAGCAAGCGTCATCAGGGCAAATCCGAAGCTGGTCTGGCGCCGCCGCAAGGGCAGCCGGTAACTCCGCCGCATTAGCCGCGAATTCGCGGGTATGCCAGTGCGGCCGTGGTGCAGGATCGATGTGCAGTCATGGCCTGGCCAATTCAGATCCCGCCGGGAACGGCATCGCGGCCCAGCGCGCGAAGTCCGGTGATCAGGGCTTCGCTGCACTCTTCTAGCTGCGCGGCATCGACCGAGCGGACCACAAAATTCGCGCCGACGCGGCCTTCGCGGAAGAACGGGTAACTGCCGATCACGCAGCCATCATGCGCGCGCTCGGTCTCGCGCAGCAGATCGGCCACTTCGCTTTCCGCCGCCCAGCTGCCCACCGTCTGGCTGAGCAACGGTGCGCCGCCTTCAAGCTCGCCGGTCAGCGCATCGAGCATGCCCGCGGTGATCGAGGGCACCCCCGCCATCAGGAAGACATTGCCGATGCGGATGCCGGGCGCGCCGGACATGCGGTTGGGGATCAGGTCCGCACCATCGGGCACACGCGCCATGCGCAGCCGCGCTTCGTTGATCCCGCCGCGGCTTTCGTAATAGCGCTCCAGGATGGCGCGGGCTTCGGGATGGATCACCACCTCGACCCCCAGCGCCTCGGCCACGGCATCGACGGTGATGTCATCGTGCGTCGGGCCGATCCCGCCGGTGGTGAACAGGTAATCGTTGCGCGCGCGCAGGGTATTCACCGCCTCGACGATTGCGGCGGTATCGTCCGCCACCACGCGGACCTCGCGCAGCCGAATGCCCTGCACGCCGAGCCAGCTGGCGACCCGCGCGATGTTCTTGTCGTGCGTGCGGCCCGAGAGGATCTCGTCGCCAATGACGAGCAGGGCGGCATTCCAGATGCGGGATGTGTCGTTCATCCCGTTGCGTTAGGCGAAACCGCCGCCCCGCGAAAGTGGGGGCGGCGAGGCATCAGCCATCGACCAGTTCGCGCGCGCGGGTAAACTTCAGCACGCCGTCGTCGATCGGAGCCTGGCGCATGTCCTGTTTGTCGCGGCGGTAGTCCTGGTTGAGCCGCCACGGCAGGCTCGGCGCGTTCTTGGGCATCTTGTCCTTGCCGCGCTCGAGGTAGCCCGAGGAGAAGCCGGCGAAGACATTGTCCTCCTCCAGCCCACCGGCCGGTAGTTCCGGCGTGGCTGCAACCGCGCCGATCGCTTCCATCTGCTTGAACAGCCGGGTGATGTATTCGCCGATGAGGTCGACCCGCAGGGTCCAGCTGGCGTTGATATAGCCGAACACGCCCGCCAGGTTGGGCACGTCCGAGAACATGCAGTTGCGGTAATAGAACCGGTGCGCGAAATCGACTGGCTCACGGTCGACCGACACGGCGATCTTGCCGGCTACCGCCAGGTTAAGGCCGGTGGCGGTGATGATGATGTCCGCATCGAGGTGCTTGCCCGATTTGAGCTTGATCCCGGTGGCATCGAAGCTGTCGATCTGGTCGGTCACCACGCTGGCGCGGCCCGCATTGACCGCGTCGAAGAAATCGGCGTCCGGCACCAGGCACAGGCGCTGCTCCCACGGATTGTACGGCGGGACGTAGTCGGTCTCGTTGAAGTTCGATCCCAACCGCTTGCGGGTTTCACCAAGGATGAATTCCTTGGCCTTCTCCGGATGGTTGCGCACGCGCTTGAACATCATGTCCTGCATGGTGATGTTCTTGAACCGGGTGATTGCGTAGGCCGCCTTTTCGGGCAGGATCTTGCGCAGGGTATTGGCGATCGCATCCTTGGCCGGGCGGCTGACCATGTAGGTCGGGGTCCGCTGCAGCTGCGTGACGTGGGCCGCGCCGGACCTGGCCATGGCGGGGAGGATCGTCACCGCGGTGGCACCCGAACCGATCACCACCACCTTCTTGCCCTGATAGTCGAGATCCTTGGGCCAGAATTGCGGGTGAATGATCGTACCCTTGAACTTTTCGCGGCCCTTAAAGCCTGCGTCATAAGGTTCATCGTAATCGTAGTAGCCCGAACCCAGGAACAGGAAGCGGCCCTGGACTTGCCCCTGCTTGCCGTCAGCACCTTCGGTGACCACGGTCCAGCTGGCGGTCTTGCTGTCCCAATCGGCGCTGACCACCTTCTGCCCGAAGCGCAT
The DNA here is from genome assembly GCA_025359685.1 of Sphingomonadaceae bacterium. GTDB lineage: Bacteria > Pseudomonadota > Alphaproteobacteria > Sphingomonadales > Sphingomonadaceae > Novosphingobium. Next base: position 4,308 of record JANYEY010000038.1, read on the forward strand.
TTTGTCGCGCAGACCGTACTCGTCGGCAATATCATCGAGGTATTCGAGGATCGCGGGGCCGTCAGCGATCGACTTTTCGTGCTTCCACGGCGCGAACGAGAAGCCCAGCGTGTGCATGTCGCTGTCCGAACGGATGCCGGGATAGCGGAACAGGTCCCAGGTTCCGCCGACCTGCTCACGCCGGTCGAGAATTGCAAAATTCTTGCCCGGGCAATCGCGGCGCATATGCACGGCCATGCCGATGCCGGAAATGCCTGCGCCGATGATGATCATGTCGAGCATCGGTTGGGGCCCAGTGGTTGCGATTGTGGCCATGTTCATCCGCTTGTCTCCCGGCGCGCTGACATTCATGTCAGCATTAATCGACCGCTTAACAAATCTCAGCGCTTATTGCCAGTACCGCAGCACTTTGCCACACCCGGCCAATGTCCATCATCGCTGCCCGCCGCTATGCCTCCGGAAAACCGCTCAAGCAGCCGCTGGTGGTTGACGGCACCCCGCGCCCCTTGCCGCGCGGCAAGCAGTTCGACTGGATCGGGCTGAGCGATCCCAAGCCCGGGGAAATGGAACTGGTGCGTGAGCAATACGGCCTGCATCCCCTCGCGATCGAGGATGCGCTCAATCCGCAGCAAATGCCCAAGCTGGAGCTTTACGGCTCGGTCCTGTTCATCGTCGCGCGCACGGCAGCGATCGAGGAGGGGGAGAATATCGAATACGGCCAGACCGCGCTGTTCCTTGCCAGCAATTTCCTAGTGACGGTCCGGATCGGCTCGACGCGGGCGCATGGTGACTTGCGCACGCGGCTCGAATCGGTGCCCGAGCGGCTGGCCGAAGGTCCGGATTACGCTGCGCACGCGATTCTCGATTTCATCGTCGATGGCTACCAACCGGTGATCGAGCGGCTGGAGGAAGGTGTGCAGATCCTGGAAGAGCGGGCGATCGACGTGTTCCCGGAACCATCGACCATTCGCCGCATCTTCCGCCTGCGTCGCCAGTTTCGCCGCTTCGTCCGGGTCATCGGCCCGATGAACGAAGTCTGCGAACGGCTCGCCAGCACCGAGATCGCGGTGATCGATCCGGGCGCGCGGATCTGGTTCCGCGACGTGCTCGACCATGTCCGCCGCACGATGGTGCGGATGGACGGCCTGCGCGAAACGCTGGCCAGCATCGTCGAAACCGCGGCCTTGCTCGAACAGCACCGCCAAGGCGACATGACCCGGCAATTGGCCGCTTATGCCGCGATCCTTGCAGTGCCGACGGCGATCGCCGGGATTTACGGGATGAATTTTGAATACATGCCCGAACTGCACCACAAGTGGGGCTACCCGGCAGTGGTGGCGGTGATCACCGCGATCTGCGGCGGACTGTTCGTGCGGTTCCGCAGGATCGGCTGGCTTTAAGATCCTCTCCATTTGGCTACGCAAAATGGAGAGGACCTGTTCGCTTAAGGCGTCACCATGAACTGCTCCCACCGGCCCTTGGCGCCCGGCTCGGCATAAGTGATCAGCGTCAGCGTCTTCTTCGCAAAGACAAGCTTGAACACCCGGTTGACGAAACCGCCGCGCAGCCGCGGCGGACGGGTCGCGGTGGCTGACTTCAGCGGCCCCAGCGGAGCGAGGCTGGCGCGGTAATCGCCCAGCGTCTGCGCGCTGAAGTAGTAGCGCCCGTTTTCGGTGAACAGCGCGGGGTTGAACTTGCCAGTGGTGATCCCGGCGAGCGTCGCGCGCACATCGTCGAGCCGGGCTTTCTCGCCGATATCCGCCTGGACCGCCTTGGGCAGGACGATCTCGGCGATCTTGCTGGTCAGTTCTTCCTGCACCCCGGCAAAATCGCCATTGGTCAGCACCACGATCGCGATCTTGTCGTCGGTCCAGACCGAATTCTGCGACAGGAAGCCAACCGATTCGCCGCCGTGATCGACTACCCAGCGCCCGCCGCTGAGGTGCTTCGACACGCCCAGACCATAGGTGGTCCAGGTCCCATCGGCGAGCCGCACTGGGCGCTCCATCTCTTCCCAATCTTGCTTGGTGAGCAGCGTACGATTGATCCGGGCGATGTCCCACTTGGCCAGCTCGGCAGCGGTCATGCTGAGCTCGCCCGCGGCCCACAGCCAGCCCTTGGCCGGCGGCTGCGCCACGCGGACCGGGCCAAGCGCATTGCGGTGATAGCCCTGCGGGAACTTGGGCCCGTTGGTCTCGTCGATATCGTAAGGATGAATGCCCAGCGGCTTGAAGATCCGCGCCTCAAGCTGGTCCCACAGCGGCGCGCCGCCAGCCTTCTCGGCGATCAACCCGGCCACCACAAAGCCAGTGTTCGAATACTGCCAGCGGCTGCCTGGCGTGTAGTCGAGCGGTTTCATCCCCCAACGCCGGACAATGTCCATCGGCTGGACCGGTTGCTCCATCGCCGGGAACGAATAGTCCTGCGGCCAGAAATCCTGCAGGCCTGAGGTGTGCGAAAGGAGTTGCCGGACGGTGATCTTGTTCCCGTCGGGCAGCTCGGGTAGCCATTTGGAAACCTTGTCATCAAGGTCGATCTTGTCGTCGTCCTCAAGCAGCAGGAGCAAGGCGGCGAGGAACTGCTTGGAGTTCGACGCGATCTGATACGGCAGCGCCGGGTCGGGCTGGGTCAGCGTTTCGGACGGCTTGCCCCACGCGCGGCTGAGCACGATTTGCCCATCGCGCACCACCGCGATCTCGGCTGATGGCACGCCCGTTTCCTTGAGCGCTTTGGTCACCGCCGCGTCGATCGCGGTTTCTTCGGCAGGCTGCAGCGCGGGCGCGGCGGCAAAGACGGGCTGCAAAGGCAGGGCGAGCGCGACGAGCGCGGTGACGAAGCGTTTCATGAAGCGAGACGCTAGCGCGATTGTCGCGCCGCACAAGCCGTGGCATGGGCGGGTCCGCACCAAGGGGATACCAAGCAGATGGCCGGTCAAGGCTCTACCCGCACCATCATCGTCGCGCTGGCTGCCAATGTCGGCATCGCTGCGGCGAAATTTGTTGCTGCGGGGGTCACCGGGTCATCGGCGATGCTCACCGAAGGGGTGCACAGCCTGGTCGATTCGACCAATCAGCTGTTGCTGCTTTATGGGCGCAAGCGGGCCGACAAGCCGGCCGATGCGCTGCATCCGTTCGGCTATGGCCGCGAGCTTTACTTCTGGTCCTTCGTAGTGGCGATCCTGGTCTTCGCGTTGGGTGCCGGGGTCTCGGTCTATGAAGGCGTGTTGCACATCATCGATCCCGAACCGGCGGTCAGCCCGCTGATCGCTTTTGCAGTGCTGGGCATTGCCTTTGTGCTCGAAGGTTGGTCCACGCTGGCTGCGCTGAAGGATTTCAACACCGCGCGGCGCGGTTCGATCTGGCAGGAAATCCGCGACACCAAGGATGCGACCACGCTGGTGATCCTGCTTGAGAACACCGGCGCGCTGATCGGGCTGGTGCTCGCTGCAGTCGGGCTCGGGCTCAGCCTGCTGACCGGCAACCCGATGTGGGACGGGCTCGCCTCGGTGCTGATCGGCCTGGTGCTCGGCGTGCTGGCGATACTGCTGCTGCACGAGGCCAAGGGGCTGCTGATCGGCGAAGCGGCCGATCCCGAACTGGTCGCCAAGATCCGCGGTTGCGCCGAAGCGCACCGCGGGATCGAAGCCGTGCATAGCGTGATGACCGTGCATTCCTCGCCGACCATGGTAACCGTGATCATCAGCGCAGACTTTACCGACACCCTGACCGCGCGCGATGTCGAAGCAATTGTCGCCGATATCGAAAGCCAGGTCGCGACCAGCTTTCCGGTGGTAGCCCGGGTCTATGTCCGGCCGCAGGATTCAGCGGTTCAGGCCACCTGACAGCAAAAGGGGCGGGCTGCTTGTGCGGCCCGCCCCTTGGCATTTCAATTAGCCGCGGCGCGGGCCGCCGCCGCCTTGGCGGCGCGGACCCTGCGGACGGTCGCCTTGCGGGCGGTCGCCACGGGGACGATCACCCTGCGGGCGGCGATCACCTTGCGGACGGTCACTTTGCGGACGGTCACCGCGCGGGCGATCACCATGCGGGCGGTCGGTGCGGGGACGGTCACCTTGGGGACGATCGCCGCGCGGCATCTGGCCGAAGGGACGATCACCCTGCGGACGGTCGCCATGCGGGCGGGCGGGACGCGCCGCATCGCGGTGCGGCGCAGCGGGACGGCGCTCAGCATCAGGGCGGTTGCCGTCCTGCGGCACATCGCCAAGCGGGTTGAACACCGGACCGCGCACGGCAGTAGCCTTTCGGTCGGCGGCGATGCGGTCGTTGCGGACGTACTGGTCGCGCGACTGGCCGTCACGCGCCTGGCCGCCAGTGCTACGGTTCTTGTTGGCGCCCCCACTTCGTCCGCCCTGACCACGTGCTGCAGGACCACCACGGCCGCGGGCGTCGCGGGCATCGCGGCGCGCGTCCTGCTCAAGCTCTTGCGGCTTGCGCGACAGAGCGGGCAGCTGCGCGGCGAGCTTGAGGAAATCCTGTGGCAAGGCTTGCGGGAACAGCTTGATCTTGGTCAGCCGTTCGATGTCGCGCAGGTAATCGCGCTCATCGGGAGCGACATAGCTGATCGCGATGCCGTCTGCGCCGGCGCGTGCGGTCCGCCCGATGCGGTGGACGTACTGCTCGGCCACGTTGGGCATTTCGAAGTTGAACACGTGGCTCACACCGGTAACGTCGATCCCGCGCGCGGCGATGTCGGTCGCGACCAGCACCGGGGTCGAACCCTGGCGGAAGGCGTTGAGTGCGGCGGTGCGCTGCGGCTGGCTCTTGTTGCCGTGGATTGCAGCTGCCTGGACCCCGGCCGAGACCAGATGGCGGACGACGCGGTCGGCGCCGTGCTTGGTCCGGGTGAAGACCAGCGCGCGGTCGATCTTGCCGTCGGCCAGACCGACGCGCAGGCTGAGCGAGAGCAAGGCCTGCTTTTCGCCCTGATTAAGCTGGGTCACGTACTGCTCGACGCGTTCGACCGTGGTCGATTGCGGAGCCACTTCGACCCGCACCGGGTTGTTGATGAACTGCTTGCCCAGATCGGCGATCGCCTTGGGCATGGTCGCCGAGAAAAACAGGCTCTGGCGTTCCTTGGGCAGCATGTTGGCAACACGCTTGAGCGGAACGATGAAGCCGAGGTCCATCATCTGGTCAGCTTCGTCGAGCACGAAGATCTCGACATTGCGCAAGGTCAGCGCGCGCTGGTCGATCAGGTCGAGCAGGCGGCCTGGGGTGGCGACCAGGATGTCGACCCCGCTGGTGAGGGCGCGGGCCTGCTTGCCCACCGGCACGCCGCCGAAGATGCACTGGACGCTGAGGTTCAGGTACTTGGCATAGCCGCGCATGTTCTCGGCGATCTGGGCGGCAAGTTCGCGGGTCGGCGAAAGCACCAGCATCCGGCACGACGCATTCATGCGCGCCTTGGGATTGGCGGCGAGGCGGTGCAGCGAAGGCAGCGAGAAGGCTGCGGTTTTGCCGGTGCCGGTCTGAGCGATGCCCAGAATGTCGCGTCCTTCGAGCAAGGCCGGAATGGCCTGCTGCTGGATCGGGGTGGGATCGGAATAGCCCTTGGTTTCAAGCGCACGAAGGAGGGGCTCGGCGAGGCCAAGGTCGGAAAAATAGGACATAAAAAACTTTCAGATATAGCCGGGCGCACGCCGGGAATCGGCGCGGCTGGGCAGGTGCATCAAGTGCAACCCTGCGTGACAAAGGCGGCTGGTAAACGGTCAACCGGGCGTTCGGGGCTATCCTGCCATCAGGCAGGCTTCACGCGGCGCCAAACTGGCTTACCGGGGCGGATGCCCGGGCAAGGTCCGGTTGGATGTGGAGCGGCATATAAGCCTGTTGCGGGAAAAAGCAAGGAAATTGCGCGAGTATTGCGATGATGGCGCTGCATGTCCCGGGCAAGTCGAGCGAACTTCTTAGAGGAGCCTGCCCCATGCCGCTAGCAAATCCGCAGCATTCCCCGCCCCGAAGACATAACGATCGGGCCTGATCAGCACGGCGGGGGCACCGGTCTGGGCCAGCCATTCGTCAAGCTCCCCTCGCCACGGAGCCGCACGAGCGTCGCTCAGCTGGACCGGGTCAATGCCCGATGGCACCACCAAAGCTGCATCGAGTTCCCCGATCAGCCAGAACCCGTTGCCCAGTGCATCGTCGATGCGTTTTCCCGCGTCAGACACGAATTGCGGGAAATAGCTGCCCGCGCCGACGCTACCCGGCTGGATCAACCCGTTCGAGATTGGAGGAAAACTAACCCCGCCGCCCGGACCTTGTCCGGCCGCGCGCGCCGCAAGCATCTGCCGGTCGCGTTCTGCCGCGGCTACCGGATCGGTGAAGCATACCGTCTTGCCCATCATCATCGCCAGATCGATGGTCGCGCGCGCGTGCGGTTCGCGTTCCTGCTGGTAGCTATCGAGCATCGGATCATCGGCCTGATCCGCAATCACCAGGCCGAGCTTCCAGCCCAGATTGGCGGCGTCGCGCAGCCCGGCGCACATCCCTTGTCCGGCAAACGGTGGGGTCTGGTGCGCCGCGTCGCCGGCCAGCAGGACGCGGCCCTTGCGCCAGTTCTTGGCGACCCGGGCGTTGAAGCGATAGACTACCTTGCGCTCGAGCGTCACCGCGCCATCGACCTGCCACGGTTCGAGCAGCCGCGCGATGCTTTCGTCGCATAAGATTTCCTGCTCGGTCTCACCGGGAAGCAGCATGAATTCCCAGCGGTGGCGGCCTTCTCCCATCAGCACGCACGTGGTCGGGCGGGCCGGATCGCAGATCTGCAGATTGATCTTGGGCAGGCGTTCGAAATCGTGGACGATAGTGTCGACCACCAACCACTGCTCGTCGAACTGCAGGTCATCGAGCGGGATTCCGGCGACGCCACGAACCGGGCTGCGGGTGCCGTCGGCGCCGACCAGATAGCGTGCTCTGAGTTCCTGCACCCCGTCCGAAGTGTCGAAACTCGCGGTAATTCCGGCACTGTCCTCGTGGTAGCCCGAGAAGGTCCAGTTCGAGCGCAGCTCGGCCTTCGCAGCGCTGGGCAACCTTGCGCGCAAGGCTCGTTCGACCGAGGGTTGGTGGATCATGTTGGCGCCCGGCCAGCCGCCGGGTCCGATCTGGTCAGACCCATCAAAGCGCAGCAATATCTCGCGTTCGGCGGTGAGGAAATCGTAGTGCGTAGTCTGGCGGCTGGTCGCGGCAATCGCCGCGGCCGCACCGACCGCCTGGAAGATCCGCATCACTTCATGGTCGACGTGCGCGGCGCGGGGCAGCGGGTAGATATCCGCCTCTTTCTCGCAGACGATCACCGATACACTGTGCTGCGCGGCGAGCAGGGCCAGGGTGATCCCGGTCGGGCCGCCGCCGACAATCAGGACGTCGCAATCGAAGTCCATGCTCAGTGCTCCGCCACCATGGAGCCTTCGATATGGCCCAGCTTGTCGATCTCGCAGCGGACCACATCGCCCGCTTGCAGGAACTGGCGCGGGTCCATTGCCGCGCCGACCCCGCCCGGTGTACCGGTGAACAGCACGTCGCCGGGTTCGAGCGTCATGCCCGTCGAGAGATGCTCGATCTGCTGCCAGACGTTGAACACGAGCTGGGACGTGTTCGAATCTTGGCGCTTCTCGCCATTGACGAAGCAGCGGATACCAAGCGCGTGCGGATCACCCAGTTCGTCGGCGGTGACGATCCATGGGCCCATCGGCGCGTGGGTATCAAAGCTCTTGCCCAGCGACCACTGCGGGCTGCCGTGCTGCCACATCCGCTCGGTCACATCGTTGCCGACGCAGTAGCCGAATACTGAGGCGGCGGCGTCTGCGGCGGCGATGTGCTTGCCGCCCGCGCCGATCACCGCGACCAGCTCGACCTCGTAGTCGTTAGCTGTGGTGCCGGTGGCGATGGTGATCGGATCGTAGGGGGCGTTGACCGAGGTCTGCGCCTTGGTGAACCAGACCTGCCGTTCGGGCGCGGTCATGTTCGATTCGGCGACGTGGTCGGCATAGTTGAGCCCGATCGCGAAGATCTTCCCCGGCCGCTGGATCGACGCTTCCAGCTTGACTGAGCTTAGCGGTATGCCGCCGCCCGCCGCCGCCTTGGCTTCCAGTCCTGCCTTCAGGCTGTCCCAATCTCGGATCACGTCGATCATGGTTCCAGGAACGCCGGTATCGACGATTTGCTCTCCGACGACGATCCCGGTGCGGGTCTGGCCATCGGCGGTGTAGGTCGCGAGTTTCATGCGGGGGTTCCTTTGGGCTGACGGCGCAACAGGCGCTTGATCCGCAGATTGAGCGCGGTGAAGAACGAGATGAGGCCAGGCGGCGGGGGCAATTTCCCTGCGAACATCGGGTGCGGCGCGCCCCATTGCACCGCAAGCAACGCGCTCATCGGTTGTATCTGCGGCGGATCGGCCGCGGTCAGCAAGTCGCCGTCGGTCCAGTGCTCAAGTTCGTTGCCGAACGGATCCTTCCAATAGTCGAACACCTGACTGCCCATGATGTGCCGCCCCACACCCCACGCTTGCTGGCGCTTGGCGGCTTTCAGATGCTGGTGGCCAAGCATCAGATCGTCGAGGTTGGCAACCTCGAACGCAGCATGGAGCAGGCCGAGTTCGCCGGGCAGCTGCGCGAGGAACAGCGTGTGGTGGTCGGCGGGCAGATCGCCGCGGTCGCAGCGCATGAAAGCGCCCAGCGGCACGTCTTTGGCTGCCTCGACCTCGTCCGAGGTGAGGAACCCGAAGCGCTCCTTGTACCATACCTCGGAGCGGCGGAAGTCGCTCACCTTCAGCACCGCGTGGCCGATCCGGCGGACATGCGCAGGAGCAGGTTGCAACCGTACCGGGGCGCGGAACCGCGGCTGCGCGGCAATGGTGTTGCGCGGATGGTCGGCGGGGGCGGGTGCAGGTTCACCATTGGCCTGGCCCGCGACCACCTCGACCCCGTAGCCGTCGGGGTCGGTCAGCCGGACGATCTTGCCGCCGCCGGGTGCGGCGAAGTCCTCGACCGCGACGCCTTCCTGCGCGGCCAGTCGGCTGAGGTCTTCGACCGAACGGGCGCGAAAACCAACCGCCAGAAACTTCGCCGCGCCCGGCTCGGTGATATGGACGAACGGGCGTCCATCCGAGCCTTTGCCAAAAAGCCGCCCGCCTTCTTCGAAGCAGGCCATCCCGAAATCGTCCAGAAAAGCGCGCATCGTGCCAAGATCGGGTGCGGCAAAGCGTACATGCGCGATGTCTTCGACTTTGATTGCCGCCACGGCTGCTCTCCCGAATCACGTTTTGACTATTTGGTCAAATATGCTTGCAAATGACTATATGGTCAAGTACTGATCTGGCATGGCCACAAAAATAGCGTCCAGCCAATCGCCGCGCGCCGCTCGCACCCGCGCCGCGCTGATCGCTGCCGGGTTCGATCTGCTGGTCGACCGGCCGATCGACGCGATCCCGATCGATGACGTGGTGGCCCGCGCTAAAGTGTCGAAGGGCAGCTTTTTCAATCACTTCGCTGACAAGCAGGCCTTTGCCGATGCTATCGCGGTAGAAGTCCGACTAGAGCTCGAAGCGCTCGTTGCGCTGGCCAATGCCGGGATTCTCGATCCGGTGGAACGGATCGCGGGCGGGATGCGCGTCGGTGCCCGTTTCGCGCTCAGCCAGCCCAAGCGCAGCGCGGTCCTGCTGCGCGGCCAAGGCACTTCCACCTTGCGCGCGCATCCGCTCAATCAAGGTTTGCGCGAAGACATCGATGCAGCCTGCGCTGCTGGCCTGCTGCGGCCCGCAGCAAGGGACAGCGGCGTGCTCTACTGGCTGGGGCTGTGCCAGATCCTGATGGTCAACCTGGTCGAGCGGCAACCGAGCCGGAGCGAGGCCGCCACGCGCATCCGCGAAACGATGGTCCTGGGCCTGACCGGGTTGGGAATTCCGGAACCACGCGCCGCGGCGATCGCTGCGATGGAACCCTAGCCCGGCGCACCGCGTTTAACTCCGACAGGAGGCGCAGCGCATGGCAGCACGGGCATATTGGCAGGGGCAGATCCGGCTCGCGCTGGTTTCGATTCCGGTGGAGATCTACGCCGCGACTAAGTCGGGGGCGAAGATCGCCTTCCGCCAGATTCATGAGCCAAGCGGCAAGCCGATTTCATATGAAAAGATCGCCGACGGGGTCGGGCCGGTCGACAAGGACGACATCATCTCGGGATACGAGATTTCCAAGGGCAATTACGTGCTGCTCGAAGACCGCGAGATCGAGGCGGTCAAGATCGAGAGTAACAAGACGCTCGAGCTGGTTCAGTTCGTCAAGGCCGACGAGATCGATCCGCTCTATTTCGAGAAGCCCTACTACGTCGCGCCCGCCGACGATCTCGCCGAGGAAGCCTTCGTGGTGCTGCGCGAGGCGCTGCGCATGGCGGGCAAGATCGGGCTGGGGCAGCTGTCGATCCGTGGGTCCGAAAAGCTGGTGGCGCTCAAACCCTGCGGCAAGGGGCTGCTGCTCGAAACGCTGCGCTACGCCGACGAGGTGCGCAAGGGCCAGTCGTTCTTCAGCGAGGTCAGCAGCGCGAAACCGAGCAGCGACTTGCTCGAGCTTGCCACCGCGCTGATCGACAAGCGCACCGCGCCGTTCGACCCGGCGGAATATCACGACCGCTACGCAGATGCGCTGCGCAAGCTGATCGACCGCAAGGCGAAGTCGAAAAGCAAGCAGGCGATTCTCGAGGACACCGAGGAACCCGCCCCGCGTTCGGGCAGCAACGTGATCGACCTGATGGCGGCACTGAAGAAATCGGTTGGGGAGAGCGGCGGCAGTACGGCAAAGAAAGCTCCTGCCAAGAAGGCGCCGACCAAGAAACCTGCGGTCCGCAAGCGCGCCTGACATGGCGAAGTCGAGCCTCTACACCTACAATGCCAAGCGCGATTTCAAGCTCACCGCCGAGCCTGCGGGCAAGCTCGAGCGCTCGGCGACCGGCAACCGCTTCATCGTCCAGAAGCACGATGCGACCCGGCTCCACTGGGACTTCCGGATCGAGGCCGACGGGGTGCTCAAAAGCTGGGCGGTGACCAAAGGACCGTCGCCCGATCCGGCGATCAAGCGGTTGGCGGTGCGCACCGAGGATCATCCGCTGGCCTACGCCGAGTTCGAAGGCTTGATCCCCAAAGGCGAATACGGCGGCGGCACGGTAATGATGTGGGACCGCGGCACCTGGGCTCCGGTGCCGGGCAAGAGCTGGAAGGATATCGACAAGGGTCACCTGCATTTCACGCTCCAAGGCGAACGGATGAAGGGCGAGTGGCTGTTGATCCGCTTGAAACCCCGCCCGGGCGAAAAGCGCGAGAACTGGCTGCTGCGCAAGATCGAGGACGGGTATCAGGCTGACGGCGATCCGCTGGTCGAACGCGAACTGACCAGCGTTTTGACCGGGCGCTCGATGGCCGAGATTGCCGCAGATGCGGGCGGCAGCCACTCGCTCGCGGGGAAAAAGGGCAAAGCGTTCACCGCCGAAATGACCAGCGCGGCGAAGCATAATGCGGCCAAGGCGCCCAAGCCGAAGCGCAAGGCCAAATCTGCCGCCAAACCCAAATTCCGCAGCCCGCAACTTGCCACGCTGGTCGATGCGGTGCCCGCCGGAAACGGTTGGATGCACGAGATCAAGTTCGACGGCTACCGCGCGCTGATCGCGGCCAGTGGCAGCGATGTCACAGTGTGGACGCGGAGCGGCAAGGACTGGACCGACAAGTTTGCCCCGCTGGTCGAGGCGCTGGTCGCGCTCGACTTGCCGAGCTGCCTGATCGACGGCGAGATGATCGCGCCCGACAAGGACGGCAACCCCGATTTCTCGCAGTTGCAAAGCGTGCTCAAGCGCGGCCACGGCTCGCAAGGGCCGGGCGACAAGCTCGAATTACATGCCTTCGACCTGCTCGAACTCGAAGGAGAGGACCTGACCGGCTCGCCCAATATCGAGCGCAAGGAGCGCCTCGAAGCGCTGCTGCGCGGGGCGGCCGCTCCGATCCATGTGGCCGACCATGTGATCGGCGCGGGCGAGGCGCTGTTCAAAGGGATGTGCGCCGCCGGGCAGGAAGGGATTATTTCGAAGCGGATCGACGCGCCCTATCGCTCCACGCGAAGCAAGGACTGGGTCAAGGTAAAGTGCACGCTGCGGCAGGAATTCGTGATCGCCGGATGGAAGAAATCTACAGCCAAGGTGCGGCCGTTTTCCTCGCTGTTGTTGGCGCAGTACGAAGATGGCAAGCTGGTCTACAAGGGCAATGTCGGGACCGGGTTCGGACAAGATAATATGGCCGATCTAGCCAAGCGGATGGCCAAACTTTCAACCGATGAACCCGCGCTCGAAGTCAGCCGCGAAGATGCGCGCGGGGTGAACTGGCTCCGCCCCGAACTGGTCGCCGAGGTCGCTTTCGCCGAATTCACCGCCGATGGTTCGGTGCGTCACGGGAGTTTCATCGGGCTGCGGGGCGACAAAAAGGCTGCCGAAGTGAAGCCGGAGAAAGCAGAAGCGGCTCCAGACGACGAAATTGCGGTCAAGATCACCAACCCCGACCGCGTGATCTTCCCCGAAAGCGGTCAGACCAAGGGCGATCTCGCCGCCTACTACGCCGCTATCGCGCCGCTGATGCTGCCTTCCGCGGGTAGCCGCCCGCTCAGCCTGGTGCGCTGCCCGCAAGGGCGGGCCAAGCAGTGCTTCTTCCAGAAACACGACAGCGGCTCGTTCGGGTCTTCGGTCAAGCACGTCCCGATCCGCGAAAAGGACGGCGGGAGCGAGGATTATCTCTATGTCACCGAGGCCGCTGGATTGCTCGCTTGCGTCCAGATGGGCACGATCGAATTCCACGCGTGGGAATGCTGCAGCGACGCAATCGAAGCGCCCGACCGGATGGTGTTCGATCTCGATCCCGACGAAGCGCTCGATTTCAAGGACGTGAAGGACGCGGCCAAGCATATCCGCGATACCTTGTCCGATCTCGGGCTGGTCAGCTTTGCGATGCTCTCAGGCGGCAAAGGGGTCCACGTGATCGCTCCGCTGCGAGCTGGCCATTCGTGGGAAGTGCACAAGGACTTCGCCCGCCGCTTCGCCGAAGCCTTGGCCCAGGCCGAGCCCGAACGTTTCGTCGCGACGATGAGCAAAGCCAAGCGCCAAGGCCGTATCTTCATCGACTGGCTGCGCAACCAGCGCGGCGCGACTGCGGTGGTGCCGTACTCCGCCCGCGCCCGCGAAAACGCGCCGGTCGCGGTGCCGATCGGCTGGGACGAACTCGACAAGGTTAAGGACGCTCACGTGTTCTCGATTCGTGATGCCAAGAAGCTGATCGAGCGCAGTCGCGACAAGGCCCTGGCAGGTTGGGGCTTTGCCGATCAGGCGCTGCCTGCGCTCTAGCCGCTGATGGTTTTGCCCAGCAGCCGCAGCTGCCAGTACTCGGTGAAGAACACGTTCGCTGGATCGCGCTCTGCCCGCAGCGCGAGAAAATCGCCCAGCTTGGGCAGATTGTCGCCATAGTATTTCGCCCAGCCAGGGAAATCGTAGAACGGGATGAATTTGCCCCAGTGGAACCGGAACGGGATCTGGTTGGCGCGCAGCAGGTCCCAGTATTGTTCGAAAAACCCGTGAATCGTATTGGGAGTGCCAGCATTGTCGCGGTACCAATAGGCGTCAAAGCGGCAGACCCCATCCTTGTAAGCATCGGTACCGTCGCTGTAGGCCGGGTTGATCCACGCCGGGCTGGGGGCGGCAGCGTAGATTTCCTGGGCAAAATATCCGGTCGCCGCCGGGCCGCCCTGTTCGAACATCGTCCGCAGCAAGTTCATCACCTGCTGGGTATACTGGATCGGCAGCCAGATCTCGACGAATTCGGTGCCGATCAATACGTCGTCGGCGGTATTGTCCATACACAGGCTGCGCCAGTACCAATCGCGGAACCTGGTCGCCTTCGCCGCGCTTTGCACCGGGTTGAACAACGGCAGGATCAGATGGAACAGGCCGCGCATTGCACCCGGAATCAAGCCAAGCAGCGCGCCGATCACGAACACCAAGGCGCTGACCACAGTGGCCCCCGCGAAGCTCAGTACGCCCTTGACCCCGCCGATCAGACCACTTTCCCACAACCTGGCGAGGTTGAGGAAATACTGCTTCACGTTCTTGCGCAGCAGGCCAAGGATCGTGCCTAGGTTGGTGTTGCCGAGCAGCACGAAAAACAGCGAAGCGAGCAGCATCGAGGTTTGCCCTGAAAAGCCCGGGGCGAACTGCTGGTAAGGGATCAGATCGAGGTCGCTCGCCGGAACGCGGTCGGCTTGCCAGATCTGGACCCGCTCGCAGCCCTTTTGCGGCCACCAGGTCATCCGGCTGTAGGGCGTTTCGGCGAAGAACTGCTGGAGCGAGGGTCTGGCTGGACCGTCCGGTCCGGCGGGCGCGCCCGGGCCGAACAGGTCGATCGGGCAATCGCCGCCGGTGGTTGTGGTGATCTCGGTTCCGGCGACGTTATACATCGGCACCAGCTGGAGCCGCATTGCGGTGACAATTCCGAGCAGGCCGCAATGCGTCAGCATCGCCGGGAACGCGGGATCGCCCTGTTCGATCCACGCTGCCTGGCCCAGCCCATCGACCACGCGATAAGCGGTGACGTTATCGAATGAATGGACCACCGATCCGCCGGCAGATCCGGTTCCGGTAAAGCCGCTGATGGTCTGGTGAGTGATTCCGCCAAGGTTATTGACCGCCCAACCCTTTTGATAAATCTGGAAGAGCAGGCTGTTGGCGAGTGTCGAGGTGCCGAACGGGTCGCTTGGGTCGAACCCCAGGTGGATCCCCGGCTGCGCCTCTATAATCCCGGCATCGGCGTCGATCGAGGTCAGCGTAACCATCCGGTCAAAGGCAATGTCTATGTTGTCCCCCGCCGGCGGCACCTGCTCAAGCGTCATGTTGGGGGGCAGGTTGCCAACCGGATCGGTATAGATGCTGAAGGCGACCGAGTGCGTCGCACCGCGCGCGCGAACCTGCTTGCCTTGGGCGCGGGCGAAATTGACCAGCGCGATGACCTCGTCATCGCTGGCTGGATGGTAAAAACCATCGGCGGCTCTGGCTAACGGCGTGTTCGTCATATCGCCCCCTGTCTACCAAGCGTCAGTGGTGTCAGGCCCGAATTGACGCCGATCGGGTGGTAGCATGGCGCGGTGCGGCCACGCATTGCTTTCTTTGGCCGACGCAATTGCCGTAAAGTTGATGCGGTTACCCCGGAAGGGTCGATTGTTTGCTTCGGCTGGACTATGGGCCGCGCGATGCTCCGCCTATCCGATCTTGCCCTGCCGCTGCACCATCCGCCCGAGGCGGTGCTGCCCGCTATCGCCGCGCGGCTGGGGGTGAGCGAAGGCGAAGTGCTGCGCCACCGGCTTGCCCGGCGCGGCAACGATGCGCGCAAGCGCGGGGCGATCAAACTGGTCTACTCGTTCGATGTCGAGCTGGCAGACGAGACCGCGGTTTTGGCCCGGCTGGGCGACGATCCGCACGTGCGGCTCACGCCCGATACCGCCTATCGCCCGCCGGTGCAGGCCCCTACCGATTGGTCGGGATCGCGCCCGGTCGTGATCGGCGCGGGGCCCTGCGGGCTGCTCGCCGCGCTGGTGCTGGCGCAAATGGGGCTGAGGCCAGTTATCATCGAACGCGGCAAAGCGGTGCGTGAGCGGACCAAGGACACCTGGGGGCTGTGGCGGCGCGGCGTGCTCGAAACCGAGAGCAATGCCCAGTTTGGCGAGGGCGGGGCGGGAACCTTTTCCGATGGCAAGCTCTACAGCCGGATCAAGGACCCGCGCCACCTCGGCCGCAAGGTGCTGACCGAATTCGTCAAGGCAGGCGCTCCCGAGGAGATCCTGACCGAGGCCCACCCGCACATCGGCACTTTCCGCCTCGTCACCATGGTCATGTCGATGCGCGAGACGATTGAAGGGTTGGGCGGCGAATACCGTTTCGGCACCCGGGTCGAACAATTCGAACGCACTGATGGCAAGATCAGCGCGCTGCACTTGTCGACCGGTGAGCGGCTCGCGGCGAGCCATGTGGTGCTCGCGGTCGGCCACTCGGCGCGCGATACTTTCGAGGCGCTGTACGAAGCGGGTGTCCACATCGAGGCCAAGCCCTTCGCGATCGGGGTGCGGATCGAGCACCCGCAGGGCTGGATCGACCGCGCGCGCTATGGTGATGAGGCAGGCAATCCGCTGCTCGGCCCGGCGAGCTATGCCTTGGCACACAAGGCCAGCAATGGCCGCTCGGTCTATTCGTTCTGCATGTGCCCGGGCGGGCGCGTGGTCGCGGCGACTTCCGAAGAAGGTCGGGTCGTGACAAACGGGATGAGCCAGCATTCGCGCGCCGAATTCAACGCAAATTCGGGGCTCGTGGTCGATATCTCGCCTGAACGGGACTTTCCCGGTCACCCGCTTGCGGGGGTCGTCCTGCAGCGTGAACTGGAAGCATTGGCTTACGTCGCGGGTGGGAGCAATTACCACGCACCGGGGCAGGCGGTGGGCGATTTTGTGCAGGGCCGAGCCTCAGGCGCGTTCGGCTCAATCGAACCGAGCTACAAGCCGGGGGTCAAACCAACCGCGCTCTCCGAATGCCTCCCCGCGTTCGTCACCGACGCGATCCGCGAGGCGTTGCCGGTGTTCGGGCGGCAGATGAAGGGCTACGATCATCCCGACGTGGTGATGACCGGGGTCGAAACCCGCACTTCCTCGCCGGTGCGGATCGCGCGGGGTGCCGACTGCCAAAGCCTCAACACCCCCGGGCTGTACCCGGCAGGTGAGGGCGCGGGTTACGCCGGCGGCATTCTTTCGGCGGCGGTCGACGGGATCAAGGTGGCCGAGGCCCTCGCGCTCGATCTGGTGGCGGGATGAGCGAGCAATTCGACGCCATAATTCTCGGCGCGGGCGCGGCCGGGCTGTTCTGTGCCGCGCTTGCCGGGCAGCGCGGCAAGCGCGTGCTGCTGCTCGATCACAACGAGGAACCGGGCCGCAAGATCCTGATTTCGGGCGGCGGGCGGTGCAATTTCACCAACCTCAATACTGCGCCCGAACGGTTCCTGTCGGCCAATCCCCATTTCGCCAAGTCGGCGCTGAGCCGCTATACGCCGCACGATTTCCTTGGTCTGGTTGAGGCTTACGGGATCGCCTGGCACGAAAAGACGCTGGGGCAACTCTTCTGCGATGGTTCCGCGCGGCAGGTCGTGGACCTGCTCCTCGCCGAGTGCGCCAAGGGCGGGGTGACGCTGCGGTTGGGGACAGCAGCGGGGCCAGTCGAGCACCGCGACGGGTTGTTCCATGTGAGCGGGGCGAGCGCTCCGGCACTGGTGATTGCCACCGGCGGCCCGTCGATCCCCAAGCTCGGCGCCACCGGGCTGGCCTATGACCTGGCCCGTCAGTTCGGCCTCAAAGTGGTCGAACCGCGACCAGCGCTAGTCCCGCTCACTCTCGGCGGAGATGAGGTGCTGTTCCGCGAACTGTCGGGTGTGTCTGCGCCGGTCGCGGCATCATGCGGCAAGGCGCGGTTTGCCGAAGGGGCGCTGTTCACCCATCGCGGGCTGTCAGGTCCGGCGATCCTGCAGGTCTCGTCCTACTGGAAGCGCGGCGAACCGGTCGGGATCGACTTTTTCCCCGCGCAGGTCGCCGGCTGGATGAGCAGCGAAAAACGCGAAGCGCCGCGCAAGCCGGTGCGCAAACTGCTCGCTGAAACGCTGTCGGAGCGGCTGGCGACAGTTCTGACCGAACGACTGGGGATCGATGGCGAGCTTGGCCAGTTCGGCGACAAGGCGCTCGGCGCTGCTGAAGCTCAGCTGCGCAATTGGCAGTTCCACCCCAACGGCAGCGAAGGCTACGCCAAGGCCGAGGTCACGGTCGGCGGGATCAGCACCGCAGAACTTTCCTCGCAGACGATGGAGGCGCGGAAGATACCCGGGCTCTACGCAATCGGCGAGGCGGTTGACGTGACCGGCTGGCTCGGCGGCTACAATTTCCAGTGGGCCTGGGCGAGCGCAGCGGCGGCGGCGCAGGCGATCTAGGCCGCGCTGGGGCTCAGGCGCGGGGTCAGCGCGGCCAATTTGCTTGCTTCTCGGGCGGAGTCCAGCAGCGCCGCGGCCATGGCGCGCCCGGAGAGCCACGCGCATTCGACGCGCGGGCCGAGCAGCCAGTCGCCGCAGACACCGAGGCCAATGCCGGGGTTCCACAAGGCCCCGTCGCCGGTCCCGGCCGACAGCGCATAAGCCCAGCGATGCGCCGTGGCGGCGACCGGGGCCGGAACGGCTGTGCCAATTGCACCGGCCAAAGCGGCCAGCAGCAGGTCCGCAATTTCGCCGGGAGCGGTGTCGTAATGCGATTGCGACCAGTCGGCGCTCGCCTGCACCACCCACGCTTCGGGCACGGCGCGCCCGGGCTTGGCGCTGTTGCGTGCAGCCCAGGCAATCATGCCGGCATTGCGCACCACCGGCGATGGACTGACCAGCGCTTGATCGAATACATACATTCCGGTCCAGCACGGCTGCGAACGCGCGGTAAGGGCGATCCGCGCCATGGCGAAATCGTGCAGCGACAGCAGCGCCGCCGCCTGTTCGGCCGGTATGGCCATGATCACCGCGTCAAACGGGCCCACCTCGCCGCCCGCTTTGAGCAGGGTCCATTGCCCTTCGTTGCGCGCGATCCCCGTCACCTGACAGCCCCAGGTAACATCATGCGGGGCAGCCATCGCCTTGATCACGGCATTCATCGCCGGAACGCCGACCCACGTATCGCTGCCGACATCGGGCCATGGCGCGGCGACGCCTTGGTCCCGCCAGCCTGCAACCAGCTCGCTGAAGACGGGATCGCGCGCGGTGAAATACTGCGCGCCGTGATCGATCGTCACATCGCCCAGCGGGGTGATCATCCGCCGGCTCGACATGCGGCCGCCAGCGCCGCGTCCCTTGTCGAACAGAGCGGCGCTGTGGCCCTCGGCTTGCAGCACGTCGGCGCAGGCCAGCCCGGCCATGCCTGCCCCAATGATCGCAACCTTCATCGCCGGATCAGCGTTTGGTCATCAGCGACAGTACTTCCTTGCGGCTGTCCGGGTCGGTCAAGAAGCAGCCGAGCATGCGGCTGGTGACCATCCCGACCCCGTGCGTCTTGACCCCGCGCCCGGTCACGCAGCCGTGCTGCGCCTCGATCACCACGGCCACGCCCTGCGGGTGCAGGTTGTCCCAGATCGATTGCGCCACTTGCGCGGTCAGGCGCTCCTGGATCTGCAGCCGCTGAGCATAGCCGTGCAGCACGCGGGCGAGCTTCGAAATGCCGACCACACGCTTCGATGGCAGGTACGCGATCGAGGCGGTGCCGGTGATCGGGGCCATGTGGTGTTCGCAGTGCGACTGGAACGGAATGTCCTTGAGCAGCACGATCTCTTCGTAGCCGCCAACCTCTTCAAAGGTCCGCGCGAGGTGCGCGCCGGGGTCTTCGTCATAGCCTTGGCAGTATTCGCGCCAGGCCCGCGCCACGCGTAGCGGGGTGTCCTGCAGACCTTCGCGCTCGGGGTCGTCACCGGCCCAACGGATCAGCTCGCGAATTGCATCTTGGACATGATCAGGCACTGGAAGCTTGGCTTCAGTGCCATCGAAGTGGCTATGGCCGGCGAGATAGTTCATCGTCTGATCCCCTCAAGGGCGGGTGCTATTTCTGGCTCGCTACCGCGCCGACCAGCACGATCAGCGCAATCGCGATCCCCTGATACAGCACGCGCTGTGACATCATCCGGTTCTGCTTCACCCCGTAAGCGTCCTGGCGAAAGTCCCCGGTCTGGCGGATATGCTCGGCATCCTGAACAAAAGCCATCAACCCGCGGACCAGCGCGGTCGCGGCGGCAACGGCGAAGCCGCCGACCAGTAGCACCAGGAAGAACGTCATAAGCCGGGTCTCCAGAAGGCTCCCGAACGACGAAGACTGTCGGCGTTTTTGAAGCGTTCCCTATTTCGCAATTGGAGCGCGATATCCAACATGACCAAAAGGGCACTTTGCGCGTGCAGGCGGATCGGCTAATCATTTACGTAAGATGTCACCAAACGCCATGATTGGGTCCAGTCCCATTGCTGCGGTGATGAGCAATCCGCGGCTGCCAGATAATCCGATTGTCGAATGCAACGCCGCGTTCGAGGCTCTGACCGGCTACGGACGCCACGAGATCATCGGCAACAACTGCCGCTTCCTGACCGGCGAGGGCACCGAACCGGACCTGACTGAACTGCTGCGCGACGGCATCCGCCGCCGCCAGCCGGTAATGGTCGAAATTCTCAACTACAAAAAAGACGGCACGCCGTTCCGCAACGCGGTGATGGTCGCGCCGATCTTCGGCGCATCAGGTGAGCTTGAATACTACCTCGGTTCGCAGGTCGAAATCGCCGAGGACGTGGCGCGGGCCGACGATGCCCGGCGCGAAGCCGCGCTTGCCCGCATCGATGGCTTGAGCCGCCGCCAGCGCGAAGTGCTGCTGCTGCTCGCCAGCGGCAAGCTCAACAAGCAGATCGCATATGAGCTGGGGCTGAGCGAACGGACGGTAAAGATGCACCGCGCCGCAGTGTTTGCCGCGTTGGAGGTAAGAACCAGCGCCGATGCGATCCGCCTGGCGATCGAGGCCGGCTTCTGATCAGGGCTGGTATTTAAGGCTGGGTGGGCCGCGCCGAACGGCACCGGTCCGAACAGTATTTAACCTCGTCCCAATCGCGCGCCCATTTCTTGCGCCAGGCGAAGGGCCGCGCGCAGGCCAGGCAGAGCTTGCTGGGCAAGTCTCCCTTCCTGACCATCTTTCCAGAGGATGCGGCAGGTTTTGGCATGGGTTAAGGCTGTACCCTCGAGAGGGGATTGGCGACCTGTCCTTTGGGGCGGCGGGCGCGCCTGGCCCAAAGGCCATCTTGGTCCGCCAGTCGATCCGCTGCAACGCGAACCATGCCCTTGCAATCGCTTCCCCGCCCGCTCGTCTGGTTCGGCCTTGCCGGGCTGCTGCCCCAGGCCGTGTTCCTGGCGCTGGTGCTGGGCGATAGCTCGCTGCGCTGGATTGTGCTGGCCGCAGCCTGCTTTTACGCCGCGTTGATCCTCTCGTTCCTGGGCGGAATGTGGTGGATGTCTGCGGCGCTCAGCGGGCTCCGCTCGCCCCGCTTTTACGCAGTGGCCGTGTTTCCCAGCCTGTTCGCGCTCGCCGCATTGCTGCCGTGGTGCCTGGGCTGGACCTGGCCAGGGCCTTCGCTGGTGGCGCTTGGAATAGTCCTGATGGCCAGCCAGTTGGTCGACCGCGCACTGGCGGAGCATGTGGCATTCCCCGCGGGCTGGCTGCGCCTGCGCGCCCTCATGTCCGGCGGATTGGGCCTGCTGACATTGCTGATCGCCGCCGCCGCTGCGCTTTAGGGCACGATTACCCCAAAAAGATCGTGCGCGTCGGCGTCCTCGACGATGACTTGCGCGAAATCTCCCGGCTGCAGGCTGGCGGGCACGTTGCGCAAGTACACCGCGCCGTCGATTTCGGGCGCATCCGCCTCGCTGCGCGCGGTTGCGCCAATATCGCCATCTTCGTCGGGCTCGCCGACTTCGTCGACAATCACCTTGACCCGCCTGCCGACCTTGGCGGTGAGTTTGGCGGCGCTGATCGCCTCGGTCTTTTCCATAATCCGGGCGTAGCGTTCTTCCTTGACCTCTTCGGACACCGCGCCGGGCAAATGGTTGGCCGCCGCGCCTTCGACCGGCTCGAACCGGAACGCACCGACCCGGTCAAGCTGGGCTTCATCGAGCCAGTCGAGCAGATACTGGAAATCGGCCTCGGTCTCGCCCGGGAAGCCGACGACGAAACTTGAGCGGATCGTGATATCCGGGCAGATCTCGCGCCATGAACGCAGCCGCTCGAGCACTTTGGCCTCGTTCGCTGGGCGCTTCATCGCCTTTAGGATCGACGGCGCGGCGTGCTGGAACGGAATGTCGAGGTACGGCGTGAGCAGCCCCTCGGCCATCAAGGGGATCACCGCGTCGACGTGCGGATAGGGGTAGACGTAGTGCAGCCGCACCCACGGCGTTTCGCCATCGGTGGTGCGCAGACCGCCAAGTTCGCGGGCCAGGTCGGTCATGTGGGTGCGTACCGGGCGCCCCTTCCACATGCGCTCTTCATGCCGGACATCGACGCCGTAAGCCGAAGTATCCTGGCTGATCACCAGCAGTTCACGCGTCCCTGCGGCGACCAGCTTTTCGGCCTCGCGCAGCACTGCATCGATCCGGCGACTGACGAGCTTCCCGCGCAATTGCGGGATGATGCAGAACGCGCAGGCGTGATTGCAGCCCTCTGAAATCTTCAGGTAGCTGTAATGCCGCGGGGTCAGCTTGATATCGGCCATATCCCCATAATTTTGCGGGATCAGGTCGACGAACGGGCCTTGCGAAGGCGGCGCGGCGAGGTGCACGGCTTCGACCACCGCCTCATATTGGTGCGCCCCGGTCACCGCGAGGACCGAGGGGAACTTCGCCCGGATCAGCTCTGCTTCGCTGCCCATGCAGCCGGTCACGATCACCCGTCCGTTTTCCGCAATCGCCTCGCCGATCGCGGCCAGACTTTCCTCCTTGGCCGAATCGAGGAAGCCGCAGGTGTTGACCAAGACCACGTCGGCCCCGGCATAGTCGGCGCTCATCGCATAGCCATCGGCGCGCAGCCGGGTGAGGATCCGTTCGCTGTCGACCAGCGCCTTGGGGCAACCCAGACTGACCATGCCGACGCGCTTGGCATCGGGGATCGAGAGGGTTTCGGGAATCTTCGGGCGGGAAATCTCTAGGGTCATCGGCGCGGCGCATAGGCGCATTTGCGGCCCGCGTCACCCTTGGCTAGAATGCAGCCATGCAGATCACCTTCACCAAGGGCCGTGGCGAGGACTGGATCGCGATTGTTCGCGACGATGGCAGCCGCGCCGAGACTCAGTTTCCGCACAAGGGCCCGGTGCCGCACGATGCGGTGCACCTATTCGTTGAGGCCGGTTTTGCGCTGGATCATGGCTTTTGGGGCATGGTCGGCGGCGGGGTCCATCCCGAGCAGTTGCTCGAGATCGCCAAGGCGGCAGGCCACGCCAGCGCCAGCCGCGCCCGCGCGCCCGATGCACACATCGTGGAGCTGCTCCAGGCCGAGCGGCTGGTCGAGGTGTTCGAAGCCGATCTGTGGAGCGGCAGCCACGGCGATGAAGCGGGGCTGCTTGAACTGGGACAGACCGCGTGTGCCTATTCGCATGTTCCGCTGCCGGATGTGCCTGATGGCAGTGTCGCGGCGATCCAGCGGGCGATTGCGGATTTCGCGCAGGTCTGGGCCGCTGCGCCCACCGGCCACGTTGCGGAATTTTCCTGGCCTTTGACCCTTGCTTGCCGCCGGTAGAATGCCTGTTGCCATGTGGTGCCGCGCGTGGCTCAATACGGCCGGGTTGCTGGTAGCCGGGGGAGAGGCATTATGTGGAACATGAATTGGATCGCAGTGCTGGGTGCCGCATTGGCCGGATTTGCAATCGGCGGCATCTGGTACGGGCCGCTGCTGGGCAAAGCCTGGCAGAAGGAAAGCGGTCTTTCCGACGAGGCGATGAAGAGCGCCAACATGGCGCAGATCTTCGGGCTGACCTTTGTGCTCAACCTGATTTCGTCGTTCATCCTCGGCCACGTGATGGCGACTTACGGCCATCCTGGGCTGCACATTGCAGCGATGATCGGGTTCGGTGTCGGACTGGGCTTTGTCGCCACCTCGATCGGGGTCAATTACCTGTACGCGCGCAAATCGCTCAAGCTGTTCCTGATCGATGGCGGCTACTGGGCCGTGGTCTACACCGTCATGGGCGCGATTTTCGGCGCGTTGGTTTGACCTGATGGGTTCGATCAACTGGCTTGCTGTCGTCGTCGCTGCGCTGCTCGGCGCGGCGGTGCTTTGGGCGTTGATGCGCAAGGCGGGCGGGGAAAGCTGGATCTATGCGCTCCAGATCGTTCCCGCTGCGATGCTCGGCCACGCACTGGCGCGGATCGGATCCGACAAGCTGGCGATGAAGCCGCAGCTTTATTTCATGCAGGCGGGCGGGCTGGCATTGGCGATCGTCATTCCGGCGTTGTGGATTGTCGGCGCTCGCGCCGGTATTCCGGCCCGTCAGACGGCGCGCGACAGTTTGGCATTCATGCTCGCCTATCTGGTGATGGGCGCGGTTTTCTGGGGAATGGGCTTCAGGTAACGCGCCGGATCGAGCGCCAGCTTGTTGCGCCTGATCTCGAAATGCAGCTGCGGTTCGCTGGCAAGTCCGGTCTGGCCGACCAGCCCGATCCGCTCGCCCGCCTTAACCTTGTCGCCCTCCTTGACGGTGATCTTGCCAAGGTAGCTGTAAGTCGTGGTCCAGCGGCCCGAATGGTAGATGATCACGGTCAGACCGTATCCTTCTGGGCCTTGCCCGGCAAAGATCACCGTGCCCGCAGCCGAAGCGCGCACGGCGCTGCCCTCGGTGCCCAGCACGTCGATGCCTTCATGCCCCGGATTGCTCCCCAGCGGTGCCGCATAGGCACGGCGGACCTTGCCTTGCAGCGGCCAGGCGAAGGCCGGGGCCACGGTATCGGGCAGGCCTTTGGGCGGATCGGTCGAGATGGTGGGTGAGGGGACCATCGCGGCATTTCCGGCCAGCGTCGGGATCACCAGCTTTTGCCCCGGCTTGATTTTCGCACCAGGTTTGATCCCGCTCGCCGCGGCGATCTGCTCCCACGGCACGCCCGCGTCCATCGCAATGTCGAAAGTGGTTTCGCCCGGTTTGACCGTGTGGCTGACCCGGCGCGGGATCACCAGCTTCTGCCCGGCCTTGACCGCGTAGGGCGCCTTCAGGTGATTGGCCTCGATAATCAGCACGCGCGGCACTTCGGCGCGGTTGGCGATTCCCGCCAAAGTCTCGCCGTCCTGCACTACGTGCAGCGCTTCGACCTTGGGATCGGTTTTGGGCGGGGTGTCCTTGGCCAAGCCCGGCGACGCAGCCAGGGCTGCAATCGCCAAACCAAGACCAAGCAGGCACCTCATCCCGCATATCTCTCCGCCAGCGCGGCGAGCGAAGCCTCGTGGGTCAGGTCGAGCTGGAGCGGGGTCACCGATACGTATCCGTCCTGGATTGCCTCAAGATCGGTCTGGTGTCCGGGGGTGTGCTCGATCCCGTGGAGGCCAAACCAGAAGTACTGGTACCCCCTGGGGTCAGTGCCTTCAACCACCGATCCGCGCGCGTAATCGTGGAAGCCCTGGCGGCACACGCGGATGCCTTTCACCGCATCGGCAGCGATTGGCGGGAAGTTGACGTTGACCATGGTGCGCGGCTGGAACGGCACGCCGAGCAAGGGGGCGAGCACTTTCGCGCCCCAGGCCTCGGCAGCAGCGAAGGGCACGGTGTCACCCATGCCTTCCTTCTCATAGACTTGGCTGAAGGCGATCGAGCGGATGCCCGCGAGCGCGCCTTCGATCGCGGCGGAGACGGTGCCCGAATACGTCACATCATCGCCCAGATTGGCCCCGCGATTGACGCCTGAAAGGATCAGGTCGGGCTTGCCGGGCAGCACCTTGCGCAGCGCCATCATCACCGCGTCGGTCGGGGTGCCCGAGACCGCGAACCGCCGCTCGTCATGCTGACGCAGCCGCACCGGGCGGCCCAGCGTGAGCGAGTGGCCCGCACCGGATTGCTCCTCGGACGGAGCGACTGT
Source organism: Sphingomonadaceae bacterium (assembly GCA_025359685.1). GTDB lineage: Bacteria > Pseudomonadota > Alphaproteobacteria > Sphingomonadales > Sphingomonadaceae > Novosphingobium. Next base: position 30,028 of record JANYEY010000038.1, read on the forward strand.
CCAGACATCATCCGAAAACTCCCGCGCGATCGTTTCGAGCACTTCGAGGCCAGGAGCGTGAATGCCATCGTCGTTGGTGAGGAGGATGCGCATCAAGCGGGCACCAGTGCGGTAATCCCGCCCATATAGGGCAGCAGCGCGGGCGGCACTTCGACCGAACCGTCAGCCTGCTGGTAATTCTCCAGCACCGCCACCAGCGTCCGCCCGACCGCGAGGCCGGAGCCGTTCAGCGTATGGACGAACTCTGTCCCCTTTCCGCCTTCTGGCCGGTAGCGTGTGTTCATCCGCCGCGCCTGGAAATCGCCGCAGTTCGAGCAGCTGCTGATCTCGCGGTAAGTGTCCTGCCCCGGCAGCCAGACCTCAAGGTCATAGGTCTTGCGAGCGCCGAAGCCCATGTCGCCGGTGCACAGTAGCACCTTGCGATAGGGCAGGCCCAGCGCCTGCAGGATCGATTCCGCAGCGCCAGTCATCCGTTCGTGCTCGGCCTCGCTGTCCTCAGGCCGGACGACGCTGACCAGCTCGCACTTTTCGAACTGGTGCTGGCGAATGAACCCGCGCGTGTCCTTGCCCGCTGCGCCGGCTTCGCTGCGGAAGCACAGGGTCAGCGCGGTCATGCGGAGCGGCAACGCGGTAGCATCGATGATCTGGCCCATCACCGAGGCGGTCAGACTGACCTCGGCGGTCGGAATCAGCCAGCGCCCGTCGGTGGTCCGGAACGAATCTTCGGCAAATTTCGGCAGCTTGTCGGTGCCGTACATCGCCTCGTCGCGGACCAGCACCGGGGTGCTGCATTCGGAGTAGCCGTTCACGCCG
>JANYEY010000050.1 GCA_025359685.1 Sphingomonadaceae bacterium
GGGGTGGAAAGCGGCCATTAGGCTCGGTCCTGGCTTGAAGTCACGCACCGCTTCCGCAAACGCCGTCCATAAATTAGTGATCGTGTCCCTCGGGTTCCAACATTTCGAACGCAAGCCGGGCTGACTGATCTTTGACATCCAATCGCAGGACCGCTTGGAATGCATGCGGCTCGCGGGGGGCTTGCGCGCTTTGCAAAACCGTCGGATCCTCGGTTTCGAAAAGCGGGATGGTCTCAATTCCGTCGCCGCCCCGGTCGATCTGGACCTCGGCGCTCAAATCGGCGGCTTGTCGGGCAAGCGTGAGGCGCATGCGTTCGCCGCCGGCGGTATCGACGATGGCAAGCGTTCCTTCGGCAACACGGCTGGCAAAATGAAACGGCTCGGGTGCGTGATGGCCGACGTGTCGGTCGGCTGGCGCTGGCAGGTTCAATTTGCCCAACTCGGAATGCTCGAACGTCACATTCGCGGTCTTCAGCGCGGGCGTGTGCGCCAGCAGCTCCGATTTCAAATTACGCGCAATGTCCATCGCCGCAGACAACGAGAGTTGTTCATCGACGTGAATCGCAACGTCGGCATGCAGCTCGTGACCGATCCACCGTGCTCGCGCATCAGTAACTCTTGCAATCCCCGGGACATGCTCGGCCGCATGGCGAATTTCCGCGGTCACGCCGGGATCCACACCATCCAGCGTGCGCGTGATCACTGCTTTGGCAGACTGCCAGACGATACCGCCGATCGTGATCGTAATCAAAAGGCCAACTATCGGGTCGGCCAGCGGGTAACCGAGCCAGACTCCGAGCGCGCCCAGCACAACCGCCAGAGAGGTCAGCCCGTCAGTGCGCGCATGATAACCATCGGCGATAAGGGCGGCGCTGTTCATCTGCCGACCGACCCGGATGCGAAACACGGCAACGACTTCGTTGCCGACGAACCCGATGAACCCGGCAAGGGCAAGCCAGCCAAGGTGGCTGACTGGCTGGGGATTGAGCAAGCGATGGATCGCTTGGTAGCCAGCGACTACCGCGCTGAACAGGATAATAAGAATAATGAGAATGCCTGCCAGGTCTTCGACGCGACCGAGCCCGTAGGTAAACGTTTTGGATGGCTTGCGCCGCGCCAGGACAAACGCGATCCACAGCGGAATTGCGGTCGTGGCGTCGGCAACGTTGTGGATCATATCGGCGAGTAGCGCGACAGAACCCGACACAAGGACAATAGCCAATTGGAATGCAGCTGTGATAGCCAGAATTACGAACGACCACTTGATCGCCCAGATGCCGCGTTCGGAGTTTGCCAGAGACGAGTCGATCACGCCGTGGGTGTGGCCATGTCCTTGGGCGCCGTGGTCGCCATGCGCAGCATGACCGCCACCATCCTTTTGGCCGCCGAAGCCGAGCCAATCGCGAATGTCCATCATGCCGCGCACCTCATAGATACTTTGCCAGTTGTCTGAACTCGTCGAGCACGGCCCCGGTAACCGGCTCGGCCGGGCCAGAACCTTCATTGAGGCAATGGTCGATGTGATCATGGATAAGCGCGCGCTTGGCATTCGTGATTGCGCATTCGACCGCGTGAAGCTGCTGTGCGAGATCGACGCACTTACGGCCACTTTCAATCATCGCGATAACGGACGCCAGATGACCATTCGCCCGTTTCAGACGTTTGATTATTCCGGGATGGGACTCGTGTTGCATGATGTGGCCAGTATCCCCTGGGGGAGGATCATTGCAAACAAATTCACGTTGAAGTTTGTGTCCGCAATCGGTTCATTGGCCGCCAACCGCGCCGACGCATTTGAGGGTGGTATTCCGTTGAAGAAATCGGATGCGGGATCATTCGTGGGCCGCTTCGCAACGAAGACGAGCGAGGTCCCGCTACCGATCAGGCCGTAAAGTTGGCGCGAGGCTACCGGCCTCCGGCTCCGGAAGCAGCAAAACCGCCAAGACTGCCCTTCGGTTCCGCTTCGTACCACCTACCAGCAAACTTGGCGCCGGAGGCAGCTTGACACTAACAATCAGCACGGACCACTCGGAGGGGGCCGATCATCTTGGTGCGGGCCATGAAATACTGGCCACCGACGGACAGGGCCGGGCTGGACCATGACGTCCAGCCCGGTTCAAAAACGGCATTCATGCTCTAGGGCAGTACGTCCGAAAATTCGGTGCCGTGCCAAGCCTCCACATCAATAGCCATAGCGATTGTAGTTGCGATAACGCGAGGAATCGCGGCGCTGCCAGGCGCGGCTATGCCACCGATCGTGATTGTCTTCGAGCTGGTCGTGTGCGTCGGCATGATCTTCCCTCAGATCGCGGTGCAGACGTCTGTGCGTACGGCCCGACATCCCATACTGGTGCGCTCGGTCATGCTCCTGCTCAAGGTCGTCGTGCACGTCGTCATGCTGATCCTCGATCTGGTCATGCTCGTCGTCGTGCCGGGAATATCCCCCTCCATATGGCTGACCATAATAGCCACCCGAGCCGATAGTCACCGACCAGCTGCTTTGCGCAAAAGCCGCGCTCGGTATCAGTGCCGCTGTTGATGCCAATCCCAGCAGCGCGATAAAAGTCTTGTTCATTCCGATACTCCCTACATCTAAGCCACGGACGAAACTGACCATGATGCAATGCACGAAGGCTGAATGGATTGTTTTGGCTACCGTAAGTGTACCAACCCTCGTTGCGCTAAGCGACGTCGCGTCCGCAATCGGGTCGTTGATTGACAAACAGTAGCGGCGTGATTGGGGTGATTTCCGCAAGAGCAGGTTTTGGATGGGTAACCCAAAAAGCGGACATCGCCAGTGCGGCTGCAAAGTGAACCGTTATTGGTGAACGAACAGAAGCCGGCGTTGGCGCAGCACCGCATGTGCCTTTAGTCACACCACGAATTTATAACTGCGCAATGACTTTTGCCAGCTTCGCCTGAATCTGGACAGCAGCCTGTTTAAGCGCTGGATTGTCGATTGCTTCCATGGATGCAACAGGATGGTAGTGTCTCAGTTTGAATTTTGACGCCTTGGCTATCCAGCCGCTTGTCCTATATGCTTAGCGGTATGCATGGAGGTAAGCGATGGAATACTGGGATCGCGCTGGGAAAGTTGTCGGCCTATGGGTCGATAAAAAGCATCGGGTTTGCGATAAGTGCGGGCGTGAGTTTTTGAGCGGGACTTTCCGAATCGCGAGGGGCAGAGCCTATGAGGCGTTGTGCCATACTTGTGACCCGGAGACGCCCCATGCCTAAAGGCCCGCGCGGAGAGAAGCGCCCAGCCGACGCAATCGGACTTGCTGTGATGATCGGCAAGATCGCCACTGGCGAGATTGAGGACATTGCGGACGCAACCAAAAGCGCCGCTGCACAGCTTGGTAGCTTGGGCGGGAAGAAGCGGGCGGCGAATATGACACCAGAGCGACGGGCGGAGATTGCCCGAAAGGCGGCGGAGAAACGCTGGGGTCAATCGTCCTCGACGAAAGGTAATTGAAGAGTAGTCCCACGTTTTGGCAGAGCCGTATCCAACATGAGTTTGAACTGATTCCAGTTCTTTGACGCCTTCATAAGCGTGATGACGGCATGAAGGTGTTGGGCAAGCGCCGGGTGGCCAATGTCCTCGGTAAAGAGTTGGTGCAGCCGCCCCCTCCTCTTGCCGTCACTGTCTTTCGGCATTCTCTTCTCCAACTCTTCACGAATGCCGGGCGCAAGGCGCTCATAAACGAAATCTGTTGTGTAACCGGCAACCGCTTGAGGCGGATTGAATCTGCGTCCGCGCCATTCCCATCCCCGCAGGCGATAGATTTCCTTGTAAAAATCGTCGGGGAACCGCTTTGCCCATGCCGCCAACTCTTTGAGCAAGAAGGCGTCCAAAATGTCCTGCAAGGCGTGACGTTGACGAACTTCTTGGAAGCCGGTCGCTTCGTCAACCAACGCGACGATGCCGATCTCGGCCAGCGCGCGAATAAGAGTGTCAGCAGCCAGGATCATTCCTTCGTAGCGCGCCGGAATCTTTCCCGACGCGCGTAGGCTGGCGTCACGAAATTGGAGATAGACCTCGGCAACCTTTTTGAGCGATCTCGCGTTGTAACCGACGCCCTTCCCACCCTTTTTTGTGCGATAAAAGATGGGCTTGGTCGACTCTACCAAGTCATTGGTAATAAACGGCTTTAGGGCATCTGCCTGCAAAAAGAAGGGTAGTTCGTCGACTGTCGAAAGAACACCCGTCCCGGCTTTCGGAGAGCGGGAGCGGCCCAGCGCACGAAGGAACGTAGCCTGCGTTATTATGCGAGTTTCGTCGCGAAGAACCGCAGCGGACAATTCTACTTGGCCAATGTTAAACGTGCCCTCGAAATCGGCCATTGGAAGATCGGCAGACCAACGGGCCTCTGCCGCCAAGCGCGCGTTGTCTCTCCGCTCGGCGGGCGACATCGCCTTCATGCGCGCCTTTCCAGCTGCTACTTTTTTGGGGTCTTTCTCGCTCATGACAACCTCATGCTTGCATCGTTGATTATGCTAGCATATGCCAGCACAAGAAAAAGTGCAAGCATGGTGATTTCTCTTGACCCTAGGCATAAAAGTTCATATCAAAATGGGCATGAACAAGCTGCCCCTCTCCAAGCGTGTCCAAATCCTCGCCATGCTGTGCGAGGGATCGTCCATGCGCTCGATCAGCCGCGTTGCTGACGTGTCGATCAACACAGTTTCCAAACTTCTGGTTGAAGCTGGTGAGGCCTGCCTGATCCTGCACGACGAAACCGTGCGCAACGTGAAGGCGAGCCGCATTCAGTGCGATGAAATCTGGTCGTTCTGCCATGCCAAAGCCAAGAACGTAGCGACTGCGAAAGCAGCCCCGGAAGGCGCTGGCGACGTTTGGACTTGGACCGCGATTGATGCCGATACCAAGCTGATCGTGTCCTACTTCGTCGGTGACCGTTCGGGCGAAAGCGCAATGGTGTTGATGGACGATCTACAAGCCCGTCTTGCCAATCGCGTCCAGCTTACCACCGATGGTCACAAGGCTTACCTAGAGGCCGTAGAAGGCGCATTCGGCAGCGACGTGGACTTTGCCCAGCTTGTGAAGCTCTACGGCCCCACGATCACCGCACCGGGCCGCTACAGCCCAGCGGAATGCACCGGGATCAAGAAAATCCGCCGCGAGGGCAATCCTGACATTGCGCACGTTTCGACCAGCTACGTTGAGCGCCAGAACCTGACCATGCGCATGTCCATGCGGCGCTTCACCCGGTTGACCAACGCTTTCAGCAAGAAGCTGGACAACCACATTCACGCACTCGCGCTCTATTTTGTGTTCTACAACTTCACCCGCATTCACAAGACGCTGCGCATGTCCCCTGCTATGGCGGCAGGGATCGCGGATCGGCTGTGGTCGCTTGAGGACGTGATCGCCAAGATTGACGAGCTGGCACCGGAGCCGAAACCGCGCGGACCTTACCGCAAACGAAATGGGGTGTGATATGAGCGATGGGACGATTTGGTTTGGGCTGCTGGTTTTTGGAGTCTTCGCTTACGGTCTTGATAGCAAGCTCGACAAGATCATCGAGCTGCTCAAAAATCAAAATTCAAACTGAGACACTACCAACAGGATCGATGGCCGCCACTTCGGTTTGTCCGCCTCCAGCGTCGCGAACGACAACATTGCACGGCAGCATCGTGCCGACCTTATCCTCGAGCTTGAGTGCTTCATAGGCAAGGGCCGGGTTGCAGGCACCCAGTATCCGGTAATCGGGAAAATAGACCCCGATCTTCGCCTTCAAGGTTTGCTTGATATCAATCTCGGTGATGATGCCAAAGCCTTCATCTTTCAAGGCTTCTACGGTGCGGGCGACAGCCGCTTCGAACGGCATCGAAAGCGTCTTGCCAAGATAGTATGCCATCTCCTGGTGCTCCTAGCGCTTGGTGTTGAAAAACAAATACTTGATAAGGGCTGCCACGGCTAAAACCAGCAGGACAACTCCCAGCAATCCACCCCAGCCCATGCCGTCCATCCAAGCGCCGCCGCCATTCATTGCTCCGTTCATGGTAATTTCCTCGTTTTGGTGAATAGTCTAATTGCTCATGCCGTTTATGAGTCGTCGGAATCGCGCCGATTATGTCCGCACTCGCATGTTGACCATCATGTCGCCGTCCTCGTGCTCCAGATTGTGACAATGGAACACGTAGGTCTGATCGCCAGCGAATTCGTGTGAGAAATCTACCGCAAGCCGCACGGTTTCGCCGGGCCAGACCAGCACCGTGTCCTTCCAGCCAAGGTCACTGACGATGCGGCCGCTGCCATGCACGCCGAGTGCCTCGATCTGCTTCGGACTGTTCTGGCGGGACAGCACCTGAAACTGAAAACCGTGCATGTGCATGGGATGCGGCATGCTTTGTTTGGCGTTGTGCAGTTCCCAGACTTCTGTGGTGCTTCGCTTTGCGTCGATCGGAAAGGCATCCATGCGGAAGCTCTCGCCGTTGATGAGCCAGCGCATATGCCCCATCTCGACCTGAACTGAGCGCTGCGCGGCTCCCTTGATGTCGATCGGCAGGATTTGCGACAGCTGCGCCGGCAACGGGCGCGGTGCTGGTGCGGGCTTCGTCACCACCAGCTTCAGCAGATTGAACTCAAGTCCGTCGTCGAGCCGCGTGCTGCCGTGGCTGCGATCCATCGAATTATTGCCGGACATGCCGTTTGACGATCCAATGATCGCCATCATGCCATCATTTTCCATAGTATCGAATGCGAGGCTTTTCAGGAAAACTGTGTCGCCTTGACGCAACCGGCTCGCGTCGAACAGCACATCGAGCCGCTCGCCGGGCGCCAGAAAAGCCTCTTTGACCGGATACGGCCGATCGAGCAGCCCTCCATCGGTGCCGATCACCTGATACGCCAACAGCTCTTTGCCGCGCATGAAAGCAAGCTTGTAAATGCGCGCGTTGGAGCCGTTCAGACAGCGGAACCGAAAGATGCGCGGGGCAATGTCGAGATAGGCATTGGGCGTCAGGTTGACCAGCACGATGTCGCCGAGATAGCCCATCATCTTCTCGCCCGGGTCCGGCTGATAGACCAGCTCGCCGGCGGCGTTGAAACGCTTGTCCTGGATGACCAGCGGCAGATCGGTTTCGCCAAGCTTGAGGTCAAGTGCCTTGGCGAGCCGCAGATCGTCGTCATCCTCAACAATGAAGAAGCTGGCAAGGCCGCCATACGCCTGTTTCGCCGTCAAATGATTGGCATGCGTGTGATACCAATAGGTGCCGCCGCGGTTGTTGACCGTAAAATCATAGGAATAACTGGCGCCGGGAGCGATGCTGTCGACTGGGTGGCCGTCCATGTTGGCCGGGATGTGCAGGCCATGCCAATGAATGATCGTCGGCTCGTTCAAGCCATTTTGCAATGCGGCTGCGAACCGGCCGCCGCGCCTGATTTTGAATATAGGATTTTGATAGGTCTTGCCCGCGTAGCTGGTCTCGTACTGCAAAAACGGTGAGGCCCGTCCGCCAAGGATTGGGAATGTCGCTGCGCGGGCGTTGAGCGTCAGCGGTGTGTCGGTCACGTTAAGGACGCCAAATGGCCCCTCGGCGCCCGGAATAAGCAGCGGGTTTGTAAAATTCTCTGGCCTCACCGGGTCGTTTGCATAGGGCTTCAACGCCGCGTCGGCAGTGCTGCTGCCACCGCAGCCGGCAAGCCCCAAACCGGCGCCAACTGCGAGTAGCGAAGCACTGCACTGCAAAAATTTGCGACGTTCCATTGCGCGTTACTTTGGCAATTATATACATGACGTACTGGAATTGTAATGTTAGAAGATTCGCCGATAGGCCGGTGCTTAGAAATTGCGGTAACGCCCGCGATGCTTTCGGCGGGGGTTGAGGCTATTTGCCTGTTTCATCCGAATGACGATTTTGAGGTGATGCTTCCGTTTGTGTTTCGGGCGATGCTGACTGCCATGCCTGATGCACAGACAGCGCCTTGTCCCACAAATTTGACCAACTGAGTTCAAGCCCGTCGTTCGCAGTGACGTGGTTCAATGAGGTCACTCCTACGGAATAGATTCCCCGAACTTCGAGATCATCCCAGCCATCGAAGTTGCTTCCAAGTTTGCCAAAAAGGCTTGCGACAGCATCTCTGATCTCAGGTGTGCCGAAAGTTAGTCGCGCGTGGCAGTGGGCCGCGACATTACGGATTTCCTTTATCATCTCAAATTTTCGCCGGGTCGTCCGGTCAATGACCCCAAGAGCTTGCGCCATTCTAATCCGGTTGGAAAAGCTGCCAATCGGGCCTTCATATGAAAATAGCCGAGCTGACTCCTCAGAGTTTATTCCTGGCATCAAGCGTTTGATGCGCTCAACGAGAAATTCCTCAAGCATTGCCGCATGCAAGATCATGGTTGCGCGATCACTCTCGCCGATCATGTGTTTGACATGATCGTTCGGGTGGATCGCTTCAATTCCTTGGTTCAAAAGCTGCTTCAGAGCGGCTATGGAAGTCGCATGGCTCAACAATCAACGTCTCCGACCGATGCCAACCAACAGCGCGACGAATTGCTTCGCCGCGCGCTGGCGACTCCCCCGATCAGCAATGAGGATATCCTCAAGCGGTCGAAAGAGTCTCACCGAAAGTAACGTTTGCGCCTTTCCCCCTTCACTGGCGGGGGTTCGTAAAAGTCAGGCAGCGAGCGAACTAGGTTGCCGGTACATGAGGCGCTTGCCGCGTGCGCCCTTGATCGCTTCGATCGTGCGTTCGCTGTCAGTCAGCTTGCGGGTGTTGTAGCGGAAATCGAACTCGCGGCAGTAGCGGGCCAGATGGGCTTCGCTCATGTGATGGTATGTGCCGATCACACCGCGCTTAAAGATCGAGAAGAAGTTTTCGACCGTGTTGCTATGCTTGAAGCCGCCGGTGGTCACATACTCGCTGGCGCTGTGATTGACGCTGCTATGGCCGTTAAATTCACGCCCAACGCGAGTGTAAACGGGGCTTTCGTCGGTCATAAGGTGAGCCGAGCGGTCAACGTTCGTGACGATCAGCGGGCGAAGGGTTTTGGCATTGACGTTCGCAACGTGGAAGCTGCGGGCCATGCCGTCACGTTCAACCAGCGCGACGACCGCCTTCTTAGGAGCGGGCTTGCGCGTAGCACGATTGCGGGCCTTGCCGCCGACATATGTTTCATCGGCTTCGACCACGGTTTCGGGACCGCCGAGCGGGCTATCGTCGCCAGCCATAGCTTCGCGGATACGGTGCGCCATGAACCATGCCGACTTGTACGTAATGCCGAGATCGCGGTGCAACTCGTGAGCGCTAAAACCCTTCTTGGCGCTGTTAAGCAGGCGGAACGCGAGCAACCACTTATTGAGCGGGATTTTGCTATCCTCGAAGATCGTGCCGACCGTCACAGTGAAAGGCTTGGCGCACTCATTGCACTTGTAAACGCCGGGGCGCGTGGACTTGCCAGCGAGCTTCGTAATGCGGTCCAAGGTGCCGCAGCGCGGGCAGACGGGGCCATGCGGCCAGTGCAGCGCTTCAAGGTGCTCGCGGGCCTTGTCTGCATCGCTGTAAATGGGGTTGGTGAGGTCGGTCATTCGCTTGGTCCCTGTCTATGCAGAGACACTACGCCTAGGCCGCTAGTACGTCAAGTATATAATTGCCGTTACTTTCCTAAATTGGAGCGCTTGATTCTATAGCGATGGAACTATCTCATTAGTTCCATCGCTATTTAATCGAATTAAAATGCGTATTTATAGTATAAACAACTCAGCAAAGATTTCCTCGAAGTTTAAATATCGGATCCGTCTAATTGTTAATTGTTCTGCGATGCAGCCAAAAATATTATTAAAGTTATAACATCAATTCATCGCAAAAGGCACGCAGGTTACAGTTTGACCCGGTTGAGCCGGAGTGAGTTCATGACAACCGTGAAGGATGACAATGCCATCGCCGCGCCCGCAAACATCGGCGACATCAGGATGCCCGATATCGGATAAAGCACGCCGGCCGCGACCGGCACGCCAATCCCGTTAAACAGGAATGAGAAGAATAGGTTCTGGCGGATGTTGCGCATCGTCGCCTTGGCGAGCGCACGGGCGCGGACGACGGCTGCAAGATCGCCTTTGGTGAGTGTGATGCCGGCACTTTCGATGGCAACATCGGTTCCTGTTCCCATGGCGAGACCAACATCGGCAGCCGCGAGCGCTGGGGCGTCATTGATCCCGTCACCTGCCATCGCGACCTTTGCGCCGGATGCCTTGAGTTCGCCGACGATGCGCGCCTTGTCGTCGGGTTTGAGTTCGGCGTGAACACCGTCGAGGCCGCCCACAGCACCGGCAACGACCTGGGCGGTGGTCGGATTGTCACCGGTCAGCATGATGACGCGCAGGCCCTGTTTGCGGAGCGCTTCGATAGATTCGCGCGCATTGGCGCGAATGGGATCGGCGACCACGACCATTCCGGTAAGTTTCCCATCGACCGCGACCAGCATAACGCCAGCACCTTCGCGCCGTCTGGCTTCGGCAGCGTCGTTGAGTGGCGCCGGATCGACGCCGATGCGCTGCATCTGTGCGGCATTGCCGATCACGACGTTGCGACCGCCGATAACGGCGCTAATGCCCGCCCCGACCTGAATCTCGAAATTTTCTGGCTCGCCGAGTGTCAGCTTGCGTTCTTGCGCGGCGCTCACAATGGCATGGGCCAGCGGATGCTCCGAGCGCGCCTCGACGGCAGCCGTTAGCGCGAGCAAATCATTCTCGGCAATCCCGCCAATGGTCTCGATGGCAATGAGCTTGGGCTTGCCTTCGGTGAGCGTCCCCGTCTTGTCGATCACCAGCGTATCGACTTTCTCGAAGGCTTGCAGAGCTTCGGCATGTTTGACCAGCACGCCAGCCTGCGCCCCGCGCCCGGTAGCCACCATGATCGACATCGGGGTGGCAAGACCTAGCGCGCAAGGGCAGGCGATAATCAGCACAGCGATGGCATTGAGCAGGGCATGGCCCATGCGGGGTTCAGGCCCGACGAGGCTCCACACCGCAAAGGAGACGAGGGCGATCCCGATTACCAGCGGCACGAACCATCCCGAGATTCGATCCGCCACCGCCTGAATGGGCGCGCGGCTGCGTTGGGCTTCGGCGACCATCCGGACGATGCGGGCGAGCATGGTATCCGCGCCAACTGCCTGAGCCTCCATCACCAGACTGCCGGTGCCGTTGACGGTGCCGCCGGTGAGCGCGCTCGCCGATTCCTTGGCGACCGGCAAGGGCTCGCCGGTAAGCATCGATTCATCAACAGAGGATCGCCCGTCGATCACGATACCATCCACCGGCACCGCTTCGCCGGGCCGGATGCGGAGGCGGTCGCCCGTTTGCACTTCTGCGAGCGGAATGTCGGTTTCGGTTCCGCCGGTATTGATGCGTCGCGCCGTTTTTGGCGCAAGATTGAGCAGCGCACGGATCGCTTTGCCTGTTGCCGCACGGGCGCGCAATTCGAGAACTTGCCCGAGAAGGACAAGCGCAACGACGACGCCTGCCGCTTCATAATATACTGGCACCATGCCGCCGTGGGTTCGGAAGCTCGGAGAGAACAGCCCCGGAGCAACGGTTGCGACCAAGCTATAAAGGAAAGCCGCGCCAACGCCGATGGCGATCAAGGTGAACATATTTAGCTTGCGCGTGATGATCGAAGTCCAGCCGCGCGAGAAGAATGGCCACCCCGCCCACAGGACGATGGGCGCGGTAAGTGCCAACTGGATCCACGGCGAAACAGCGGAATCGACTAAATGCAACCCAAGCAGCTCGCTTCCCATCGTCAGGACGAGCAGCGGCACTGCCAGCGCGGCAGATACCCACCAGCGCCGTGTAAAGTCGATCAGTTCGGGGTTGGGGCCATCATCCAGCGATGGCTCTTCGGGCTCCAGCGCCATCCCGCAGATCGGGCAGGTTCCTGGCCCTTCTCGCCTGATTTCGGGGTGCATCGGGCAGGTCCACATCGCGCCGGGAGCAGCAATGGCTTCCGCGCGCAGAGCGGCGGAGAGATATTTGGCCGGATCGGCAGTGAACTTTGCCAGGCATCCCGCACTGCAAAAATGAAATTCGACGCCATCATGGTGGGTATGGTGAGTGGTCTTAGCGGGATCGACCGTCATGCCGCAAACCGGATCAATGATTGCCGTCGCATCTCTTGAAGGGCTGTGTGAATGATTATGATGCAGCCCTGTCATGGAAATGTCCTTGGTTGGTGGCGCGCTCCTAATATCTTCTGTCATTCTGTCTTTGATTTGTGCCCAAGCTTGAAATGCACCGCCGAATCTTCAGCCATTTTGCTGACGCACCACCGTGCGTAGGGTCTCGCAAACATTAGCCCAAAGAAATGACCCAACGGACTGGCTGGCAAGTCGTATTCGATAAACACACGCAACAAGGATCGGTTGCCGTCGGCCTCAATCTCGAATCCCATCCGGTAGGCGCCCATGACCAGAATGCGCGGCGCGCCCACGGTTTGCCAAACCTTTCTCCGTGGTCGCTCGTGCTCGGTCACTTCTTCCTGCAATGTCAGCGTTAGCCCCAGAATTTTTCCGTCCATCCGGATTACTGAACCGACAATTCGACCTTCACCTTCATCGAAGGTGTAGTGCATCGATCCGCCGAGCATCATCGCAGACGGTTTTTCCATATGGCCGCCCAAGCTGGCTTGGTCGTCCAGAAAGGCAAAGACGGCATCGGCTTTCGCTGCGATCGTTGACCGCGCCTCCTGAGTGTAATGAAATGTCATATTCACTCTCCCTGGGGCGGTCACATCGACATCGGCGGCTCGAGCGTTCCGAGCCACGCGACAAGTCCGAGGATGATGAGCGCTGCGCTCGTCTCGCAGATCACGCTCACGCGCAACTGGCTTATGGCCGGTAATGTTCCCCCGCCCGTGATGGCGTTGCCAAAGGCGGGCGTCAGCCGGAACCTGTTTGCCGCTGCCAGTCCCAGCATCCCTCCAAACAGCAGGAGCTTTGCTATAAGCAGCTGCCCATAGAGTGTCGAACGCATCGACAGCAGATGTTCGGGGCCAACCAGCATCCAGCTATTCACAAGGCCGGACAAGACGATCAGTGCGACAATCAGCCCTCCGATAAGTGAAAAGCCTTCGAGCGCGCGGTGGGTGAGCCGGATATGATCTTTCGACATCGAACGAGCGGGACGAAACAGCAGCGCGCCAAGCGCCACAAGCGCGCCGAACCACGCTCCCGCCGCCAACAAATGCACAATGTCCGCGATCAGATGACGCGTCCCCGCGATACCGTCGCTTGCTGCGCCATGCCCGGTCCAGGCCAGCGATGCGAGCGCACCCGCCGCACTTATCGAGACCAAGGCCAGCCACAGCGGAGTCTTGCGCCCACCCATCACAATCGCAATCGTGAACGACATCAACAGGGCCCCAATACGCGCAGCCCAGGCGTTCCCCATTGGCGTTTCGTAAATCATCATTTCAACCGAGGCGCGGTCAACCTCAAGCAATTCAACGCCCGCCATCGAGGCGGTCATCGCAACGATACTTAGCACCGACAGCAAAATGGCCGTCGCAGAAAGCCAGATTGTCATAAGCCGGAACGGCAACACGTTCCCCCGCAGCCGTTCCGGGCCCTTCAGGCCATATAGTCCGAACAGCGGCAGTCCGAACAACAGCATCAGGTTCACATAGAGCGCGAACCTGATGCCGATGGTCAACGTGTCGATCATTTACCGCACGGTGAAGGTGAGAGTGCCTTCCATGCGGTGCGTGTCCGCGCCCGCTGCGTGCCACTTCAGCTGGTACGTTCCGGGAGTAAGCGCGCGGCGCATCGTCAGGGTGAGCGTCTTGCCGTCCGCGCTCATTGCCGAAGTAAAGCCGGTAATTAGCATCGGCTGGTGGTTGGCCATGCCAGGCATCGAGGTCATGATCAGCGTGGCCCCGGTAAAGTTGGCAACGACCCGCTCGTTGAAGGTCAGGACAACCCGGCCGGTTTTGCCAATAGTGGCATTGGCCGCAGGCGAGGACGACACAAGCTTGGTATGGGCCTGCGCGCCGCCTGCGAACGCAAGAGCGGCAAGAAGGGGGGCGGTCAAAGCAATGCGGAATCTGGACATGAAGAGTCTCCATCTAGGGGTTCATGGCATATACGCAGCGTCGAAGCCCGCCCCTTGAAAAATCCGTGTCCAGCTGATCAATCTGGTATTGAGGGATCGCGATATGCCATGCGTATAACATCGACACTGGAGTTTCTGGCAATGAACGATGTTGACGAGATGCTGGCACGGCTGGCCAATGCGCCGCTCCCTTCGCGTCTGGCGACAATGGACCAGGCGGTATTTGCCGGGCTCGCACAATATGACCGATCGGATGCATCGAGGTCGCTTGGCATTGCCGGAATGGTGGCGCTAGCCGTCGGCGTAGCCAGTACCGGGCTTCCCGGCAGCCCCGCCGTTGCCGCGCCGTCAGTCACGCCGTTTGGCGTGCCGTCCGCGCTGGCGCCGTCTTCATTGCTGCTGGCCTCGAAGTGACAAACCTCCGCCGCACGCTGCTGGTGGCCTTAATCGCATTCACCGCATCCATTACTGGTGTGTGGGTTGGCCGAGTCGTGCTCCCGCCCAGCCATGCCGCTGACAGCGAACTGCATGCCCTGCTGCACAATCAGCTCGATCTCGATGCGGCCCAACGCGCCAGGATTGATGCCCTCGAGGGGCAATTCGCGATGCGCCGCAAAGCGCTCGAACTCGAGATGCGCGCCGATAATGCCAGACTGGCGGGGGCGATCGAGACCGAGCATGGCTACGGCCCTCAGGTTTCAGCGGCCATCGACCAATCGCACATGGCAATGGGTGAACTCCAAAAGGAAACGCTGGAACATGTTTTTGCGATGCGCGGGCTCTTGCGGCCAGATCAGGCCGCAAAATTCGATACGGCCGTGGTGAAGGCGCTGACAGCCGATCAGCAATGACGATGGCGCTGGGCGAATGCTCGGACGGCGAGTTGGCAGCCCTCGCCCTTGCTGGACGGCAGGCGGCTTTTGGCGAACTCTTGGAACGCTACCGTTCGCCCGTCTTCCGTTTGGTGCGGGGCAATACTGGCGATGATGATGCCGCGCTCGATGTGACGCAAGAGACCTTCATCGCCGCGTTTGCAGCACTGAAGAGCTATGACGGCACGCGACCGTTCAAGACCTGGGTATCGCGGATCGCGCTCAACAAATGCCGAGATTGGGCCCGCCGGCGTGCGGTGCGACGTTTCTTTTCATTCGCACTGCCAATTGAAGCCGCAGAGAACATATCCGACGACAGCATCCCGGCCGATCGGCAGCTGGCCGATCGAGCCGAACTTGCCCGTGTGCGCGAAGCGATTGCCAAACTTCCAGCTACACTCCGCGAACCCTTGATCCTGCGTACTGTCGAAGGACTTAACCAGGCCGAAACTGCAGGGATACTGGGGATCAGTGAGAAGGCCGTTGAAACGCGAGTCTACCGAGCACGCAAAGCGCTCGAAGCGAGCCGCTCGTTAAATTTTTGAGGGAACGGCTCACGCGCTGCGTATGACCCGATAGCGGTCACCGAGATTCAGCGCAAAGGACTTTGGACATGGCAGGAGAGCATCAGCAGCCTGAGCATGACGGCACGCATGGTGCGCCGACCCACGCTCATGAAGCAATGAAGAGTGACGCAAAGGGGGGCATGCCCCACACCGGTCATGGTGCCCATCCGTATCGAAAGCTGTTTGCCGAACTCGTGCTTGATTTCGTGATCATGTTTTTCGTGATGTACGCGATGATCGCAAGCGCGGAGCATCTCTATTTCAATATTGGCAACGTCTACATGACCCTGATGATGGTCGCACCCATGATGGCGCTGATGATTTTCTTCATGGGCAAAATGTACCCTTCGCCCAGGGCCAATCGGATGCTGATTGGTCTTGCCGCGCTCATTTTCGCGGTCGGCTGGTTTGGCATGCGCGAGCAGCTCGGCGTGGGCGATGCCCAGTTCCTACGTTCGATGATTCCGCACCACAGCGGGGCGATCCTAATGTGTGAGAAGGCGAAACTGACGGACCCGGAAACGGTGCGACTTTGTCAAAATATCATTGCGGCGCAGGAACGCGAGATCGCGCAGATGCAAACCATTCTGACACGAGTTGAAAGATAACTTGATGACGTCACATCTAAGCCGCCGCCAGATTCTCCAAGGTGCGACCATCGCCGGTGGCTCGCTCGCGATGGGTTCGCTGTTCCCGGCATGGGCAGCAAGCGGGTCCGCCGGCATAAGTCCGGCGATGGGCTCCGTTTCCGGAACCGATATTGCGCTTTCAATCGGTCATGCGCCATTTCGCGTGGGCGGGAGAACTGGCCACGCTGTAACGGTCAACGGAACGCTGCCCGGACCGATCATCCGGTTGAAGGAAGGGCAGAGGGTCCGCCTTGCCGTCACCAACACGCTCAAAGAGGACAGCTCGATCCACTGGCACGGCGTTCTAGTGCCGTTCCAGATGGACGGCGTTCCCGGTGTCAGCTTTCCGGGGATCAAGCCTGGCGAGACCTATAATTACTGGTTCGAAGTCAAGCAGTCCGGCACTTACTGGTATCATAGCCATTCGGGTGGGCAGGAGGCGATGGGGCAGTATGGGGCCATTGTAATCGACCCGGCCGGTGCCGATCCCGTCGCCTATGACCGCGAGCATGTGATCGTGCTTTCAGACTGGAGCTTCATGCATCCGCTGGAGCAAATGCGGAAGCTGAAGGCGATGGGCGGTTATTTCAACCACAACAGACAGACGCTGGCTGGGTTGATCCAGTGCAAGGATCAATCGCAGTCAGACCGTGCGATGTGGGGCAAGATGCGGATGGATCCGACCGACATCTCCGATGTGAACGGTTCCATCTATACCTACCTGATCAACGGGCACGGGAGCCAGGAAAACTGGACAGGTCTGTTCACTCCAGGTGAGCGGGTGCGGCTGCGGATCATCAATGCTTCGGCCATGACCAATTTCAATGTGCGGTTGCCCGGATTGCCGATGACTGTGGTGGCGGCGGACGGCCAGCACGTTCAGCCGGTCGAGACCGACGAGTTCCAGATCGCGATCGCCGAAACCTATGATGTGATTGTCCAGCCCAAAGACGATCAGGCTTACGGCCTCATTGCTGAAGCAATTGACCGCTCGGGCCAATGCCGCGCCACGCTGGCCCCGCGCATGGGCATGATCGCGGCGATTCCGGCCATCCGCGAACGCCCGCTGCTCACCATGAAGGACATGGGGATGGGCGCTATGGATATGTCGGGGGGAAGTGGGCATTCCGCGCACGGTTCGGCTACCCCTGCCACGGACCCGATGGCCGGTATGGACATGTCGGGCGGCGGTGACATGGCCGGAATGGACATGAGCGGCGGATCGATGAACATGCGCGACCCATCCGTCGCGCCCCAGGTCAAGATGGGACCGGGCGTCGCTACGCTTTCGCCGATGCCGATGGATCGCACCGGGGAACGCCCGACCGGCCTCGAGAAGGTCGATCACCGTGTTCTGACCTATCGCGATCTCAAATCGCTCACTCCCAACGCCGATACCCGCAAGCCGTCCCGAGAACTTGACTTGCACCTCACCGCCAACATGGAACGCTATATGTGGTCGTTCGATGGGGTGAAATTCAGCGAGGGTGTCGATCCCATTCCGTTCCGTCACAACGAGCGGGTTCGGATCAATTTGATCAATGACACGATGATGCCGCATCCCATCCATTTGCACGGCCATTTTGTCGAACTGGTGACGGGAAATCCCGGCAATCACCCCGTCAAACACACCGTCAATGTCCTGCCCGGAGGTAAAGTGTCGGTTGATTTGACTGCGGACGCGCTCGGAGACTGGGCGTTCCACTGCCACATGATGTTGCACATGATGGCAGGGATGTTCCGCGTCGTAACGGTGCGCCCCGAGGAGGCAGCGGCATGAGGCTTCTGACCTCCAGCGCTGTAGCGATGTCCTTTGCACTGGCGACGCCTGCCGCCGCGCAGATGGATATGAACATGCCGGGGATGCAAATGTCCGCCAAGCCGGCAGTGAAACCCAAGCCAAAGGCCAAGGCAAAGCCTGCCCCGAGGCCGAAAGCCGTGGTTCGCAGGGGAGCACGGCCGGCGGCCCACCGGCCACGGCAACAGCCCGTGCCCAAACCCGTACCCCAACCCGCTGCGAGCGTGGATCCTATGCCGGGAATGGACATGAGTCCGGCGACGCCCGCGCCGGCAACACCTGCTCCTGAGCACGATATGTCATCCATGCCCGGTATGGATATGACCAAGCCGGAAGCGCCCGCTGCAAGCGATCCCCACGCTGGCCACGACATGGCAGGAATGCCGGGCATGGAGATGCCGGCGAGTGAGATCGGCGACACGCCTGCTCCGGCGCCGCCCTCCGACCACGCAGCAGACGGCATATTTGGTGCAGCGCAAATGGCGAACTCGCGCGCCATGCTACGCCATGAGAACGGCGGGATGCCCGCCTACAGCATCGTCTTCAATCTTGCCGAGTATCGCGTTCAAAAAGGTGCAGATGCCTATCGCTGGGATGGCGAGGGCTGGTTCGGCGGCGACATCAACCGCTTTGTCGTCAAGACCGAAGGTGAAGGTTCTGTTCGCGGAGGCGTCGAAAGCGGCGAGGTACAGGCACTCTATTCGCGCGCGATCGGTCCCTGGTTTAATCTTCAGGCAGGTGTCCGGCACGATTTCAAGCCGGGGCCTTCACGCACCTATGCGACCATCGGCTTTGAAGGCGTCACCCCTTACTGGTTTGAGGTCGAGGGTGCGCTGTTCCTTTCGGACAAGGGCGATGTCCTCGGCCGGCTTGAGGGATATTACGACCAACGCATCACCCAGAATCTGATCCTGCAACCACGTGTAGAGCTGAATTTCGCAGCGCAAGATGTGCCAGCGAACGGCATTGGTTCGGGCTTGTCCGACGCGGAACTAGGGTTGCGACTGCGTTACGAGATCAGACGCGAGTTTGCGCCCTATATCGGCGTGTCATGGGAGCGAAAGATCGGCGACAGCGCCCGTTTTGCCCGCGCTGCTGGAGAGCGGGTGCAAGCGACAAGCCTCGTCGTCGGCATCAGGACGTGGTTCTGAGTTCCCGGCGCCACCGCCTGCACCTGTTTGCAAGCCGTCTCCATAAATGGCTGGCGCTGTTCATTGGCGCACAGCTGCTCATCTGGTTTGCGAGCGGGGCGCTGATGAGCTTTCTGCCCATCGACAAGGTGCGCGGCGAACATCTTGTTGATCGGGCGGCCGTGGTGACCATTCCCCTTGGCACCCGGTTTGCAGATCCAGCAGCGATTAGCGTCCGTGCAGGAGAGCCGGTCGAGGCCATCAACCTGCATATGGTTGATGGCCGCGTGGTCGCCGAGGTGACGACCGGCAAGGGCATCAAGCTGGTCGATGCAGCAACGGGCGCCTCTTTGCCGCCAATTAGTGCAGTGCAAGCCACTGCCATTGCGAACGCCGCATGGAAAACGGTCACCAAGCCGATCAGCAAGGCGTCGCGTGTCACCGAGGAAGGCCCCGAATATCGCGGCGCGCTCCCAGCCTGGCGGATCGCCTTCGCCGATCCCGATGCGACCAGCGTGTTCGTCTCGGCGGACACGGGCCGGATCACCGCCGTCCGCACCGGCACTTGGCGGCTCTACGATTTCTTTTGGAGCCTCCACATCATGGACTGGAAGAACCACGAGGATTTTAACACGCCGTGGCTGCTCGCCTTTGCCATTGGCGGGCTTCTGCTCGGGCTGGCCGGTACCATACTGCTGTTTATGCGCTGGCCGTTCCGGCGCAGGAAAAAACGCCTAAGCAAAGAAGGAATCATCCGATGAAAAAACTCATTCTCGCGCTTGCATTGGCATCGACCCCGGCACTCGCCGCGACCGACATCGTCATGCACCGTGACCCCGGCTGCGGGTGTTGCGAAAAATGGGCGGCGCAAGTGCGGGCTGCTTTCGGCCGCAAGGTGCAGATTTTGGACGACGCGAACCGCGCCACCTTCGATGCCAGGCTTGGCGTCCCTGCTTCGCTGTCTGGCTGTCACACCGCGATTATCGACGGGATGACGTTTGAAGGCCATGTTCCTATCGCTGACATGAAGCGCGTTATTGCCGCCAAGCCTGCAGGTGTTCGCGGACTTGCCGTTGCCGGAATGCCGATGGGATCGCCTGGAATGGAAATGCCGGGAATGGCAGCGGGCCATTACAACGTGATCGCGTTTGGTTCAGGCAGGCCATTCGTATTCGCGCGACATTGAAGAGATAGCATTACCGGTCAGCATGCGGTTGAGAAATGCCTGAAATCCAAGTGCCGAATGCACGGAACCTATTTGCCTTTGATTGCGTTTAAATAGAGCAGAATTTAATTGATTGGAACTTGATCTCTTAAGTCAGGATCATGGCCACCGGCTATCTAGGATTCTACATGATCAAGAAGCTGAACCTAATTTCGATTTTAGCGATGACATCAGGATTTGGCTGGAGCGCGCCTTCTTTCGCTTCTGAGCCGCAGTGTTTGCCGGGCGGCCGTTGGGACCCAGAAATGCAAATGTGCATGCAAACCGGGGTAAAAGTTCCCGAACCCCCTGTTGTTGCGCCACCGTCCAGGGGAGCCCAAACAGAGGCTTCACGTGCAGCGCCTGCGGCAATGCCAACCATGCCTATGGCAAGCCGCCAGCCACCGACCAGGACTGTCATGGACATGCCTGCTGAAACGATGCCGGAAGCTCCTTTGATGCTCCAGGTCAATCAATTCGCACTGTATTCTCATACAACCGGCCCACGCGGCGGGTCACGCGTGACCGGACCTGGCACCTGGATGTTGATGTATAATCAAAGCCTGTCACCCAGCAACAAGTTGCAGGTTAGTTTGATGGCGTCGCCCGAACAATTGACTGTTGGAGACAAAGGGACGCCGCAGCTCCTGCAAGTCGAGAACATCGACAACATGCATGCACATGATACGATCATGGCGCTCGAATTCAGGGACATAATCTCAATTGGTCCGAACGGTAACCAGCATCTGACGTTTCTGTTCGCCCCACGCGGAGCTGCGGCGATTGGCCCTGTCCCTTTCATGCACAGGCAGTCCGCAGAGGGCAATCCAGATGCTCCCCTTGGACACACTCTGCAGGACGGCTTCCATGATGCTTCCACGGTTTTGGGTGTTGAATATGGATTTGGGCGAACCACAGTCGAGGCCACAGCATTTAGCGGCGCTGGCATTAGCTGGCCGTTGCCACTGCACAGCCCTGATTCCTTCGCCTTCCGTTTGACTCAGGGCATCGGCGAGCATGTCAATTTGGGAGCATCATATGGAGACGTCCTTTCGACCGGCGATCACGGAAATATGGAACACAGCCAGTATATTTCAGCCTGGGTGGCGACCTCGCACAAGATCGGACCCGGCACCCTCAAATCTTCGCTCGTCTTTGCAAGAGGACGAAATGGCAGCAGCCCCTCGCAAAGCAGCCTGCTGGCTGAAGCAGTCTATGCACGCGGAATGAACGCATTTTTCGGAAGGGCCGAGGTGTTGCAGGCCACGCCAGAGGAACTTGACGTAGCAACGATTCCCAACCCTATCGATCCCCAATGGGTGAAGGCACTTACCTTTGGATACGAGCGGACTTTGTTTGAACAGCGGGGCTTATCATTTCGTCTTGGCGGTTCGTACACCAAGGATTTCGTACCATCGGATTTCAGGCCCGAATATGGCTCTCATCCTGGCGGATTTAAGCTCTTCCTGCGGATCAAGTTTGTCACAAATGGCGGGCACGCGATGTAAGCGATGGGTCAACCTCACCGGAGGGGTCTAGTTTCTCACCCTTAAGGCCACAGGAAAGCTTTCATATCCAGAGACAGTCTGGTCAGTGGCTGACTTTCAGCGGCATTTCGCCAAGGCGCGAGAGTTGCGCCGCAAGTTTGATGAGATTCTGTCAAAGCTTGAGATTCGCCGAATGGCGAATAGCGGCCTATCAACAGACGGTCGACGCTCGCGTCGCCGTCAGTGGCTGGCGGAAGGGCATCGACTGGGCGAGCCGAGTTTATCTTGGCGCTGCGCACGAGGGAAAATCTTGGGCAGCACGCCTGCCCGAGATATTTGTCTGGCTGCTGGAAGATCGGGTGACCAATGGCGACTGATTTGAAGTTGGCTAGAAACTCGCGTCCGCAATCGGGTCGTAAGCGGACGGTCCGCTTTTGGCCAGAAATCCACGAAAGCGGACGTTCAGCTTACCGAACTGTTGCACGTCTTCGTCGTGGCGCATCCCTGCCGCGTGGAGCCGCCGGGATGCCAAAGGAGCGCACAGACAACAGCGTTGATCCGCGCACCACATTGCAACATGGACATTCTGACCGAAAGCCGGACTGAATGGCCAAAGTCCATGCCAATCTGGAGAAAAATTGGTAGCGGAGGAGGGACTCGAACCCCCGACACGCGGATTATGATTCCGCTGCTCTAACCAGCTGAGCTACTCCGCCATACCAGGCATGCACCGGTACTTTCAACCGGACAGGCGGCGCACATAGGGTGCGCTTCGGGCGTGGTCAAGCACCCTTAGCCCGGCGGAACTTCCACACTCCGACCTGCTCCCAATGCGGCCCGAGATAGCGGTGCAGGCCAAGTCCGGTGAAGCGAAACGGGCGCGGCTCAAGCAGGGGGCCCAGCTCGGCCTGCAAGGCTTTTGCGGCCTTGCGTTCGACCTTGTTCTGCACCGTGATGTGAAGCCGCTTGCCGCCGCGATCCTGCGCGGTCAGCATGGTGTAGAACCGCTCCGCAAGTTCGGCACGAATTGCCAGCATTGCTTCACTGCGCAGCGAGATCGCAGTCCCGCCGCCTAGATCCATCAACCCATCGATCTGCGCGTCTGGCGGCGCGTATTCGGCAGCGCAGCGGGCCAATTCGCGCGGCAGTTCGGCGCGCAATGACGGCGCGAACGAATGGAACAGCGTGACATGCGCTGCCAGATGGTTGCGCTCTGGCGGGAAGTGCGCGGTGCGCAGGCC
The DNA here is from genome assembly GCA_025359685.1 of Sphingomonadaceae bacterium. Lineage (GTDB taxonomy): Bacteria > Pseudomonadota > Alphaproteobacteria > Sphingomonadales > Sphingomonadaceae > Novosphingobium. The sequence goes on from JANYEY010000050.1 coordinate 23,004, forward strand.
ATTGGCCCAGGCATAGACATCGCCGGGCATTTCGGCGGTGACGATGAACGGGGCGTTGTCGGGCAAGTGGCTCACGCGTTCAGCGCTAGCCGGTGCTGGGCCGATTTGCCAGCTTTGGCCTTGCCTCGTGCAGTGCTCCGGCGCAGTCTGCACGCGGGGAGGATTACACCAATGAACAGACCATTCGCGCGCGCCGCCGTGTTGCCGTTGCTGCTGGGGGCCACTGCGCTCAGCGCCGGGGCACCTGCGCCTGACTTCTCGGCCAAGCCCGCCAGCAGCGCCACGAAGGCCGCGCAAGAGGCGGAAGGCGCCACCCTTCCCACCGAGGACGGCCGCGATGCCGAGTTCGCCCAGCGCGGCTTTGTCGCAACGCGCGCCGATCCGGTGATCAGGAATGCTGCGGGCAAGCCGGTCTGGAACACTGCGGCGTACCAGTTCGTCTCCGGCCCCGCCCCGGCCACGGTCAACCCATCATTGTGGCGCGAGATGGGCGTGCTCAAGACCAATGGCCTGTTCAAGGTCGCCGGCGGCGTGTGGCAAGTGCGCGGGTTTGACATTTCGAACATGACGATCATCGCGGGCAAGACCGGCTGGATCATCGTCGATCCGCTGACCGGGCGCGAGACTGCAGCCGCCGCGCTTGAGCTGGTCAATCAGCAGCTTGGCCCGCGGCCGGTGATCGCAGTGATCTATAGCCACAGTCATGTCGATCACTTCGGCGGGGTACGCGGGATCGTCAGCGAGGCCGACGTGACTGCTGGCAAGGTAGCGATCATCGCCCCCGCCCGGTTCATGGAGGAGACCGCGTCCGAAAACGTCATGGCCGGCGCGGCGATGGGACGGCGCGCGGGCTATCAGTTCGGTGTAGGACTATCGCCCGGTCCTCAGGGGCAGATGGGCAGCGGCATTGGCCTTGGCGGTTCGGGCGGGGAAATCACCCTGATCGCTCCCACTGATACCATTTCAGAGACCGGCGAAACCCGCACCGTCGACGGCGTGCCGCTCGAATTCCAGATCGTGTCGGGGAGCGAGGCACCGAGCGAGCTCAACGTCTATATCGTTCCGCCCAAGGTGTTGCTTTCGGCCGAGATGTCGACCTGCTCGCTGCACAACATCCTTACCCCGCGCGGGGCCAAGGTGCGTGATACGCATGCCTGGGCAGGCTATCTGGACGAAGCGTTGCAGCTCTATGGACAGCGCTCGGATGTGGTGATTTCAAGCCATTGCTGGCCGCGCTTTGGCCAGCCTGAGGTTGCCAGCATGCTCGCCAGCCAGCGCGACAATTACCGCTACCTCCATGACCAGACCGTGCGGCGGATGAATCTGGGCGAGACCATGACCGAGATCGCCGAGGACCTGGTGCAGCCGCCCGAACTTTCGGCGCAGTGGTTCAATCACGGCTATTACGGCACCTACAGCCACAATTCGAAGGCGGTCTATCAGTTCTACCTCGGCTGGTACGATGCGGTTCCGGCCAATCTCAACCCGTGGCCACCGGCGGTGCGCGCGCGCAAATATGTGGGCGCGATCGGAGGCGCGGGCAAAGTGCTGTCGCTCGCGCGCAAGGCGCTGGCGGCGGGCGATTACCGCTGGTCATCGGACCTGCTCAACCAGCTGGTCTTCGCCGATCCGGCCAATCAGGCGGCGCGTGCGTTGCTGGCGGACAGTTATGAGCAGCAGGGCTATCAGGCTGAAAGCGCGATCTGGCGCAACCAGTTCCTGTCGGCCGCGCGCGATTTGCGGCAAGGTTACAAACCGAGCGGGGTCAACACCCAGAGCCAGGACATGATCGCCGCGGTGCCGACCCAATTGCTGATGGATTCGATGGCGACCCGCTTCGATCCGGCCAGGCTGGCCGCGCCGCTGGCGATCAATCTCGAACTGACCGACCGCAAGGAAACGGTGGGGATCGAAGCCGGCAAGACCGTGCTGTTCGCCCGGGTCGGCTCACCTATCGCCAGCCCCAAGGTAACGCTGAAAGGGCCGCGCCGGCTGATCCTGGGGTTGTTGTTCCTAAAACTACCCCTAGCTCAACTGCAAGCCGCCGGACTGGTGGTCGAAGGCGATGCGTCCGCGGTGGCCGCATTGCAGGCGGCGCTCGATCCGGTCCCCAGCGGCTTCACCATCGCCGAACCTTGAAGGATATCGCTCCATGAAAATGCGCACGCTCGGCCAGTCCGGCCTCGAAGTTTCCGCCCTCGGCCTTGGCTGCATGGGGATGAGCTGGGCTTACGGCCCCGCCCCAGACAAGGCCGAGATGATCGCGTTGCTGCGCCAGGCGGCCGAGCTGGGTGTGACCTTCTTTGATACCGCCGAAGTCTATGGGCCGTTCGCCAACGAGGAACTGCTCGGCGAAGCGCTTGAGCCGCTGCGCGACCGGGTGGTGATCGCGACCAAGTTCGGGTTCGATCTGACCCGCGACCCCGCCAGCGGCCCTGGCACCAACAGCCGGCCCGAGCAAATCCGCGCAGTCTGCGATGCTGCGCTCAAGCGATTAAGGACCGATTACATTGACCTGTTCTACCAGCACCGGGTCGATCCTGCCGTGCCGATCGAGGATGTCGCGGGTACCGTCGGCGAGCTGATCCGCGCAGGCAAAGTCCGCCATTTCGGCCTGTCTGAGGCAGGCCCGGAAACGATCCGCAAGGCTCACGCCGTTCAGCCGGTGGCCGCGCTGCAAAGCGAATATTCGCTGTGGGTGCGCGAGCCTGAAGCAGAGATCCTTCCACTACTGGCAGAACTGGGCATCGGGTTCGTCCCCTACAGCCCGCTGGGGCGCGGTTTCCTGACAGGTTCGATCACCACCGATACGGTGTTCGACAAAGGTGACTTCCGCAACCGGCTGCCGCGCTTCCAGCACGAGGCAATGGCCGCCAACGCTGCGTTGGTCGAAGTGCTGGGCGCAATTGCCGCACCGTTGGGGGCGACGATCGCGCAAATCGCGCTGGCCTGGCTGCTCGCTCAACGCGACTGGATTGTCCCCATCCCCGGCACCACCAAATTGGCGCGGCTGGAGGAAAACCTTGGCGGGGCAGACCTAACGCTCAGCGTCGAGCAATTGACCCGGATCGACGCCGCCAGCCGCGCGGTCGAAGTGATCGGCGCGCGCTATGCCCCCGCGATGCAGGCCATGACCGGGCGCTAAAAGTCCCCGCGGTTCTTGCGGATCGTGAACCACTTCTGGACGTTGGCGTTATGCTCGGCGAGCGTTGCGGCGAAGGCGTGGCCGCCGCTGCCATCGGCCACCATGTAGAGCGCACCGGTCGTCGCAGGATTGAGCACCGCAGCGATCGACAGCCGGCCCGGGTTGGTGATCGGGCCCTTGGGTAGCCCAAACATCGCGTAGGTGTTGTAATCGTTGACCGCGTTGATTTCCGATTGGCGGATGCGGCGGCCGAGCGGCTTGCCTTTGGTGATCGGGTAGATGATCGTCGGATCGGCTTGCAGCTGCATACCGGTGCGGATCCGGTTCGAATAGAGCCCGGCGACCATCGGCCGCTCACTTGGCTTGCCGGTTTCCTTCTCGACGATCGAGGCGAGGACAATTGCCTCTTCTTGGGTCTTGACCACCGAATCCGGTGAACGTTTGGCCCATTCCTCGGCCAGGGCGCGCTGCATCGCCGCCTGCATTCGCAGCAACACCGCCTGGCGGCTCTCGCCCTTAGAAATTTCGTAGGTGTCAGGCAGGATCGACCCCTCGGGCGGAACCTCGATCGTGCCGGTCAGACCGGGATTGGCCATCAGCCGATCGTAGACCATGATCGACGGCATGCCTTCGGGCACGGTCACAAACCGGCGTAGGATCTCGTCGCTGGCGATAATCCCGAGAATGGCCCGCATCGAGGCGTGCGCGGGGAGCTTGAATTCACCCGCCTTGATCGTCGAACCCATGCCGAAAATCCGCGCGCGCAGCTTGAACGCGGTGGCCGAGCCGATGACGTGCTCCTGCTCGAGCTTTGCGGCCACGCTGCCCAGGCTCGAGCCATCGGGAACGATAAACGCAGTGTCTTGCGACAGCGGCCCGCTCCACACCCAGCCCATGCCAAGCCAGCCGAGCGCGGTCAGCACCAGCGCGGCCGCCGCCACCAGCGGCATGCAGCCCCACCGTGTGCCGAGCATCAGTCTTCGACCGCTTTGACGATCACCGAGGCGTTGGTCCCGCCGAACCCGAAGCTGTTGTTGAGCGCAGCGCGGACGCGGCGCTTGCGGGCGGTGTGCGGCACCAGATCGACGCCTTCGGTGCCCTCGTCCGGGTTATCTAGATTGAGCGTCGGCGGCACGATCTGGTCACGGATCGCGAGGATGCAGAAGATCGTCTCGACCGCGCCGGCCCCGCCGAGCAAGTGGCCGATTGCCGACTTGGTGCTGCTCATCGAAGCGCCGCCCAGATCGTCACCCAGCACGCGCTTGATCGCGGCCAGTTCAATCGTATCGGCCATGGTCGAAGTGCCGTGGGCGTTGACATAATCGATATCGCCCGAGCCCATCCCGGCCTTCTTCAGTGCCATCCGCATGGACAGCTCGGCGCCCTTGCCTTCGGGGTGCGGCGCAGTGACGTGATAAGCATCGCCCGACAAGCCGTAGCCGACCACTTCGGCGTAGATCTTCGCGCCGCGCGCCTTGGCGTGCTCGTATTCCTCCAGCACCACCACGCCCGCGCCTTCGCCCATGACGAACCCGTCGCGGTCCTTGTCATAGGGGCGGCTGGCTTGTTCGGGCCGGTCGTTGAAGCTGCAATTGAGCGCGCGCGCCTGAGCGAACCCGGCCACGCCGAGCGGGTTGATCGTGCCTTCTGCCCCGCCCGCGAGCATGATGTCGGCATCATCATCCTTGATCATCCGCGCGGCATCGCCAATCGAATGCGCGCCGGTCGAGCAGGCGGTTACAACCGCATGGTTTGGGCCCATCAGCCCGTACTTGATCGAGACCTGGCCCGAGATGAGATTGATCAGCCGGCCATGCACGAAGTGCGGGCTGACCCGGCCCGGACCTTTTTCGTGGAGCACGATGGATTCGCTTTCGATCCCCGGCAGCCCGCCGATGCCCGAACCGATCGAGCAGCCGGTGCGCGTCTTGAGCTCATCGTCCATGTCGGTCAGCCCGGCATCTTCGAGCGCCTGCCCGGCGGCATCGATGCCGTAGATGATGAACGGATCGACCTGGCGCTGAACCTTGAAATCGACCCGCTTGTTGGGATCGAAGCCATAGGGATGATCAGCCGGCTTGACCTCGCAAGCGATGGTGCACTTCTGGCCCTCGGTGTCGAACCGCGTGATCGGGCCCGCGCCGCTTTTGCCAGCGATCAGGTTGGCCCAGACGGTTTCGACATCGGCCCCCAGCGGGGTGACCAGGCCAAGCCCGGTGACGACTACACGGCGCATACTTTTCTCCGCAAACTCAAATGCAACAGGCCCAGCCCGTTAAGGGGCTGAGCCTGTCAAAGTCCTGCGCAACCGTCAAACCGCTTTGCAATTGCAAGGGGATGGATCGCGCGGACTGTTCGCCAAAGGCGTGTCAGCCCTTGTGCTCGTCGATGTACTTGATCGCGTCCGATACGGTGCCGATCTTCTCGGCCGCATCGTCAGGGATTTCGACGCCAAACTCTTCTTCGAAGGCCATCACCAGCTCAACGATGTCGAGCGAATCAGCACCCAGATCGTCGATGAAGCTCGCGTCTTCGGTGACCTTGTCAGCTTCAACACCGAGGTGTTCGACAACGATCTTCTTAACCCGGTCGGCGGTGTCGCTCATGGTATATCCCTTCGTGAACGGCAGATGAAATACGGTTGAACTTTGCCCTAGAGAACGGCGAACCCGCTGGCAAGAGGGTGCACCGCATCGCCAAACGCGCAGCGATAGAAAGTCACCCCTTCGGCGGTTCCACCACCCGCAGCGCCAGTTCGCGCAGCTGGCGCGGTTCGGCCGGTGACGGCGCGCCCATCAGCAGGTCTTCGGCCTTCTGGTTCATCGGGAACAGCGTGATTTCACGCAGGTTCTGCACCCCGCAGATCAGCATGACCATGCGGTCGACCCCGGCGGCCATCCCGCCGTGCGGCGGCGCGCCGTACTGGAAGGCGCGGTACATCCCGCCAAAGCGGTCCTCGACGTCCTGCTGGGTCAGCCCGGTGAGTTCGAACGCCTTGACCATCAGGTCGGGGTGCTGGTTACGGATCGAGCCCGAGGCCAATTCATAGCCGTTGCAGACCATGTCGTACTGGTAGGCCTTGATCGACAGCGGATCCTGCGTTTCCAGCGCCTCAAGCCCGCCCTGCGGCATCGAGAACGGGTTGTGCGCGAAGTCGACCTTCTTGTTCTCATCATCCCATTCGTAGAACGGGAAGTCGATAATCCAGCAGAAGCGGAAGGCGTTCTGGTCGGTCAGTTCGAGCTGGTCGCCCACACGCACGCGGGCTGCACCGGCGAGCTTGGCCGCCTGGCTCTCGTTGCCGGCAGCAAAGAACGCGCCGTCATTCGGGCCGAGGCCAAGGCTGTCCCACAACGCCGCCATCTTGTCTTCGCCGTGGTTCTTCGCAATCGGGCCGCCGAACACGCCGTCCTTGCGGGTGGCATAGCCAAGCCCCGCATGGCCTTCGCTGCGCGCCCATTCGTTCATCTCGTCGAAGAACTTGCGGCTGAGGCCGGCGGTGCCCGGTGCCGGGACCAGGCGCACGGTACCGCCATCGCCGACGATCCGTTCGAACAGGCCGAAGCCCGATGAACGGAATTCCTCGGTAACATCGCGGACGATCAGCGGGTTGCGCAGATCCGGCTTGTCGGTGCCGTAATCGAGCATCGCCTTGGCATAAGGAATGCGCGGGAATTCACCTGCCGGAGTGACCGATTTGCCGCCGGCAAACTTCTCGAAGATCCCGGCCATGACCGGCTCCATCGTGTCCCAGACTTCTTCCTGGGTGACGAAGCTCATCTCAAGATCGAGCTGGTAGAATTCGCCCGGCAGCCGGTCAGCGCGCGGATCTTCGTCGCGGAAGCACGGCGCGATCTGGAAATAGCGGTCGAAGCCCGCCACCATCAGCAGCTGCTTGTACTGCTGCGGGGCCTGCGGGAGGGCAAAGAACTTGCCGTTGTGGATGCGGCTCGGCACCAGAAAGTCGCGCGCGCCTTCGGGCGAGCTCGCGGTCAGGATCGGGGTCGAAAACTCGGTGAAACCGATGTCTTCCATCGCCCGCCGGGTTTCGCGGATCATCGCGGTGCGGGTCATGATGTTGGCGTGCAGCGTCTCACGCCGCAGATCGAGGAAGCGGTAGCGCAGGCGCACGTCTTCCGGATATTCCTGTTCGCCTGCTACTGGCAGCGGCAGTTCCTCGGCGCGGCTCAGCACGGTCGCGCCGCGGGCGTAGACCTCGATCTCGCCGCTCGGCAGGTTGGGGTTGATCGTCGAGGCGCTGCGGGCCTTCACTTCGCCATCGATCGTCACCACGCTTTCCACCCGCAGACCATCGAGAATGGCCAGCGCCGGGCTGTCGCTGTCGGCGACGATCTGGGTCATCCCGTAGTGATCGCGCAGGTCAACAAACAGCACACCGCCGTGATCGCGCTTGCGGTGGACCCAGCCTGAGAGGCGGACGGTCTGTCCGACATCATCAGCGCGCAGCGCGCCGCAGGTGTGGGAGCGGTAAATATGCATCGAAACACTTTCAATTTGGCCTGCTTTAATGCAGGGGGAAGGCGCGGCTAACAGGCGATGGCCGCACATTTGTCAAGCCGCGGACCCGCACGGGTCCAACGATCAGGGCTGGCGTCGGCCCATACAGAAAAGAACAATGAAGATACATCCGCTAATTACCACGTCGGCCGCACTGGCTGACCTGTGCTCCCGCCTCGCCAAAGCTGACTTCGTGTGCGTCGACACCGAATTCATGCGCGAGAATACCTTCTGGCCAGAACTGTGTCTGATCCAGATCGCCGACAGCGAGGAAGCTGCGGCGATCGATCCGCTTGCGCGCGATATCGACATGCAGCCGTTGATGGACCTGCTGGTCAATAATGAGGACGTGCTGAAGATCTTCCATGCCGGCGGACAGGACGTTGAGATCATCTACAATATCACTGGCAAGACCCCGCACCCGATCTTCGATACCCAGATCGCGATGATGGCGGTCAGCCAGTCCGAACAGATCGGTTATTCGAACCTGGTCGAATCGTGGCTTGGCACGGTGGTCGACAAAGGCGCGCGGTTTACCGACTGGTCGCGGCGGCCGCTCACCGAGCGTCAGATTGACTACGCCATCGGCGATGTGACTTATCTTTCAACGATTTTCCCCAAATTGCTCAAGCGGCTTATCAAGACCGGGCGCGGCGAGTGGCTCAATATCGAGATGGAGAAGCTCGCCGATCCGGCCAATTACCGCAACGATCCTGCCCAGGCGTGGCACCGGATCAAGGCATCCGGGCGCAACCCGGCGATGCTCGGGCGGCTCAAGGCTCTGGCGCAGTGGCGCGAGATCGAAGCGCAGGACAAGAACATCCCGCGCGGGCGGATTGCGCGCGATGAAACCGTTGCCGATATCGCCAGCCACCCGCCCAAGACTCAAGCCGATCTCGCCAAGGTGCGCGGGCTCTCCGCCGGGTGGAAGGATAACGAAATCGGCCGCCGCCTGATGGCCGCGATCGACAGCGCCCAGCCGATGACCGACGCCGAATTGCCCCCACGCACGCCCAGAGGCGCGCCGCTGGGCAAAGAAGGCGCGCTGGTTGCCGACCTGCTGAAGCTGCTGCTCAAGATCCGCAGCCGCGAAATCGACGTGGCCGCGCGGCTGCTCGCCCGGAGCGAAGACCTTGAGCTGCTCGCCGCCGGGGTGCGCGAACTGCCGATGCTGCAGGGCTGGCGGTTCGAACAGTTCGGCAAGGACGCGCTCGATCTGGTTGAGGGCAAGATGGCCTTCGCGGTGGTCAATGGCCGACTCAAGATGACGCACGTCGACGATACCAAGGTGGCCGAAGACGCTGCCAACGACGATGTGTCCGAGGATGTGTTGTTGGGCGACGATCCCGAGTGAGCAAATACCTGCCCACGCTCAAGCAGCTGCAATATCTTGTCGCGCTGCATGAACATGGACATTTCGGCCGGGCCGCCGATGCCTGCTTCGTCTCGCAATCAACGCTTTCCGCCGGCCTGCGCGATCTGGAAACGCTGCTTGGCGTGGTGCTGGTCGAGCGGACCAAGCGCGCGGTGCGGTTTACCCCGCTGGGCAATGCGGTGGTCGCCAAGGCGCACCGCCTGCTGCGTGAGGCCGAGGAGCTCAGCGACATGGTGCAGAGCTCGGGCCAGCCGCTGTCGGGCGAGTTGCGGATGAGCGTGATCCCGACCATCGCCCCGTTCCTGCTCCCGCGCATGCTCCCCCGCCTGCGCCGCGAACGTCCGGCGCTGAAGCTCTACCTGCGCGAGGAAACTAGCGCGGCGGCGATCGAATCGCTGCATCACGGGCGCAGCGATTGCGTGCTGCTCGCGCTGCCCTTCCCCACTGGCGAGGTCGAGAAAGAAACGATCGAACTCGATGCGCTCTATGTCGCCTTCCCCAAGGACGATCCACGCGATCCGCCCGCCGAGATCGACCCGGCGTTGATCGACGAGCACCGGTTGCTGCTGCTCGAGGACGGGCACTGCCTCAAAGAACATGCCCTCGCCGCCTGCAACCGCCCCGAACTGCGCGCCAGTGCGACGATGATCGGCACCAGCCTGCACACGTTGGTGCAGATGGTTGATAATGGCCTGGGCCTGACGATGCTGCCCGAAATGGCGCTCGATGCGGGGATTCTCAACGGCACGCAGGTCGTTGCCCGCCCCTTGAAGAGTGGCAACGCCAACCGCGAGATCGCGCTGGTCTGGCGCAAGAATTCCCCGCGCGGGGACGAGTTCAGGCTGCTGGCCGAGGAACTGCGGGCGGGTTGATGGTGGAAGACGATAGGGGCCCTCGCCCGATGATACTCCGCGCGGCCGCGCGCAATGAAGTGTCGTGGAAAAACGGCGGCGGCGTAACCAGCGAAATCGCGGCATACCCCGCGGGTTCCAGCATCGACAACTTCGGCTGGCGGATCAGCACCGCGCTGGTGACGGCCCCGGGACCCTTCTCAGTGTTCGAGGGCATCGACCGCAGCCTGACCGTGCTCGAAGGTAAACTTGCGCTACAGTTTGCCGAGGATAATCACGAAGTCATCCTTGAACCCTGTCAAAGCCATAGTTTCGCCGGAGACGTCGCAGTGACAGGCGTCCCGCTCGGCGGCCCGGTGCGCGACCTTAACGTCATGGTTCGGCGCGGCGAGTGGCAGGCCGAGGTGACCGCCTACTGTCCGCAGTTGAGCGGCAACGGGACTTTGATCGCGATTGCTACTCAGCCGGCCAAAGGGTTGATGACGCTCGATGCTGTGCAGTTGGATAATGCCGCTCAGCTGCCAGCGGGTTTTGTCGGATATTTCGTTTGTCTGAAGCCGGCGACGGAGCCCTGAAGCCCGCTCAATCCATGTGCTTCAAACCGACCCGCAGGTAATCCCACCCGGTAATCACGGTTAGCACCGCAGCCAGCCACAGCGTGATCAGGCCGACGGTGTGCGGCACGTTCAGCTCGATCCCGCCCAGCACCACGTTCCACCACGGCATCGCATTGCCCAGGATCAGCGCGCCGAAGCAGATCATCTGGAAGGTGGTCTTCCACTTGGCCAGACGGCTGACGGGGACCGAGACCTGAATGCCGCCGAGGAATTCGCGCAGTCCTGAAATTGCGATTTCGCGGATCAGGATCACTAGCCCCGCGATAACGTGCATATCGCCCACATAGGGCCCGCGCAGCACCCCTTGCGCGGCGAGCACCAGGATCACCGCCGCGACCATGATCTTGTCGGCAATCGGATCGAGGAACGCACCGAGCTTGCTCACCGCGCCGTAAGACCGCGCGACATAGCCATCGAAATAATCGGTCAGCCCCATCAGCGTGTACATGGCAAAACCTAACCCATAGCCAAGCCGCCAGTCCGGCCACCACAACAGCGCGACCAGCAAGGGAACCGCGACGATCCGCGACAGGGTGAGCAGGTTCGGCAGCGTCAGCATCGTCTGCGGACATAGCGCCCCTGTCGCGCATGCAAAAGAGCGACTTAGCGCTTGTCCGCACCGCAACTGCCGTTAGGGTCCCGGCAACCTCGGGGCGGCGCAAAGCAATACCATGACCACGCAGACTCATCTGATTCACAGCCGGCGCTTCCTGCCGCTGTTCGTCACCCAATTGCTCAATGCTTTCAATGACAACCTGTTCAAGAACGCGATGGTGCTGTTCGTCGTGTACCAGGTTTACAATTCCGAAGCTGCCGAAGGCCAGTTCAGTGCGATTGCCTCGGCGGTGTTCATCCTGCCGTTCTTCATTCTCTCTGCCGTGGCAGGTCAGCTCGCCGATATGCGCGACAAGGCGCGAATCATCCGGATCGTGAAAGCGTGCGAGATCGGGATCATGACGGTCGGCGCGGCGGGCCTGCTGATGGCGTGGCAAGGCCTTGCGGTCACCACGCTGGCGATCCCGCTGATGCTGCTCGCGCTGTTCGGGATGGGGGTTCATTCCACCTTTTTTGGTCCGATCAAGTACGCGATCCTGCCCCAGCACCTGCACCCCGATGAAGTGCTCGCGGGGACCGGACTGGTTGAAGCCGGAACTTATATCGCGATCCTGGCCGGCACGATCCTGGCGGGCTGGATCCCGGTGCAATGGGCTGCAGCCGGAGTGATCGTGACGGCAGTGATCGGCTATTTCACCAGCCGCGCCGTGCCCCCGGCCCCGCCTCATCACGAGCCCGAGCCGCTCGACTTCCACTTGCTCCGCGCCTCATGGGCTCTGGTGCGCAACACCAGCCACGATCGGCGGGTGTTCCTCGCGGTCATGGCGATCAGCTTTTTCTGGACTATCGGCACGGTGCTGTTCGTCCAGTTCCCGCCGCTCGCCAAGAATGTGCTGTCCGCCAGCAAGGAAGTCGCCAGCCTGTTCCTGGTGATCTTCTCGATCGGGGTGGCGATCGGCTCGATGTCGGTCAACGCGCTGCTCAAGGGTACCGTATCGGCGCGATATTCGCCTTCATCGGTGCTGGTGATGGGGCTGTTCGTGGTCGGCTTCTATCTAGTTTGCCGGCAGTGGACTCCCGACACCTCCGGGCTGCTCGACGTCAAGGGCTTCATGGCCGAGCCGCTGGCGGTGCCGCTGCTGCTGTGCCTGCTGGGCATTGCCATCGCCGGCGGCATGTTCGTAGTTCCGCTCTATGCCTTCCTGACGACTTTTGTCGACAAGTCGCAGACCTCGCGGACGATTGCCGCGAACAACATCGTCAATTCGTTCGCGATGGTGATGGGCGCGTTGCTGGCCAGCGGACTGTCGCTTGGCGGGGTGCCGATCGTCCAGCAAGTGCTGCTCAGCGCGGCGATGTGTCTGGTCGCTGCATGGATCGCGAGGCTGCTAGTCGCAGCCGAGGGCCTACCCCGGCCGGACGCCTGATCAGGCGATATACAGCGATACGGCGATGAAGCAGGCGCAGTAGGCCAGCAGGAACTCTTTGAGGTCCTGCAGCCAGCGCGGCTTCGGCACCGCGGGAGCGGGGGTGACAACCGCAACCTCGCCGCCGCGACGGACATGGGGAGCAAGACTGGCCAGGAATGGATGGCGAGCCTGTTCATCGGTGAGTACCAGCGACCTTCTCATGACGCTTGGGTTAAGAACTTAGAAACCATCGTACCAGCCGGAAAATCGCGGTTAATATGCACATTCCCATAGTGGCACAGGTCCGCTGCAAGGGATGAACGGTGCGCTCCACGTTGCGGCAGCGGCGCAGCCTCGCTAAAGCCCGCGCATGACCGAGCACACGACAGTTAACGGCGGGCGGCTGCTAGTCGATTGCCTCGTCGCCCAAGGCGCCGACCGCATCTTTACAGTTCCGGGCGAAAGCTTTCTGGCGGTGCTTGATGCGCTGCACGACACTCCCGAGATCGAGACGGTGGTGTGCCGCCAGGAAGGCGGCGCAGCGTTCATGGCCTGCGCCGATGGGGCGATGACCGGCAAACCGGGCGTGTGCTTCGTCACCCGCGGTCCCGGCGCGACCAATGCCAGCATCGGCGTCCACGTCGCGATGCAGGATTCGCAAGCCATGCTGCTGTTCATCGGCGACGTCGATCGCGGCATGAAGGACCGCGAAGGTTTTCAGGAAGTCGATTTCGGCGCGATGTTCGGCCCGCTGGCCAAGCTGGTGCTGCGGATCGACGATGCTGCGCGCATTCCCGAATATGTCGCGCGGGCATGGAACGTGGTCTTGGCGGGCCGCCCCGGCCCGGTGGTGATCGCTCTGCCCGAAGATATGTTGCTCGAACAGGTGACCGGCGCTCAGCCGCGCCCTGCCGTCGCTCGCCCGGCGCAGGCCGTCTGCCCGGACGCAATGGGCGTGCTGATCGAGATGATCGAAGCTGCTGCGTCTCCGATCGCGATCGTCGGCGGTGCGGGCTGGCACGCCAAGGCGCGGCAGCACTTCACCAGCTTTGCCGAGCGGATCGGCCTGCCCGTGGCTGGCGCGTTCCGCCGTCAGGATGCAATTTCGAACGCCAGCCCGGTCTGGGCCGGCAACCTCGGCTATGGCCCCAATCCCAAGCTGGTCGAGCGGATCAAAGGGGCTGATCTGGTCATCGCAGTCGGCGCGCGGCTGGGCGAGGCCACGACCGACAGCTATACTTTGGTCACGCCCGAACATCCGGGCCAACTGCTGGTTCACGTTCACCCCGATCCAAACGAACTCGGCCGGGTCTACCGCGCCGATCTCGCGATCTGCGCCGATATGGCCGAGTTCGCCGAAGCCGCCGACCTGTGGGACGATGATTTGATCTCGTTCGATGCGGGCCAAGAAGCGCACCTCGAATGGCTGGACTGGACGACCGCAAAGCCCGCGCCCTACCCGCTCGATATGGCCGCCTGCGTCACCGAGATGCGCGACATGCTGCCGGGCGACAGCATCATCTGCAACGGCGCGGGCAACTTCTCGGGCTGGTGGCACCGTTATTGGCACTACGATGGTTTCCCGACCCAGCTTGCGCCGACCGCCGGAGCGATGGGCTATGGCGTTCCCGCCGCGGTTGCAGCAGCGCTGCGCCATCCGGAACGGACCGTGGTCGCGCTGGCCGGAGACGGCGATTTCCTAATGAACGGTCAGGAACTGGCCACTGCGGTACAATACGGCTGCGACCTGCTGGTCGTGCTGGTCGACAACAGCGCTTACGGCACAATCCGCATGCATCAGGAACGCGAGTTTCCAGAGCGGGTTTCGGGCACCACGCTGCACAACCCTGATTTTGCGGCGCTGGCGGTGGCTTATGGTGGCTGGGCAACCCGGGTCGAGACGACAGATCAGTTCAAGACGGCGCTGGCCGAGGCGCAGAGCCGCAAGGGGCTGCGGCTGTTGCACCTTATTATCGATGTCGAGCAGTTAAGCGCTGGCGGGGCGACGATCTCGGGGCTGCGGGCACGCAAAGCCTAGAGGTCCTCTCCATTTTGCGAAGCCAAATGGGGAGGACCTGAGCTGTCTCATCTCAGACCATTTTCCTACATCGCTTCGCAATGGTACTATCGTCACTGCTCGTTGAACTGGTTCGATCCACAAATCGCAGGCGAATGGGCCAGACAAGCACTCGGCCCGCACACGTTTTGGTGTCAACTTAGTGTGACCTTTGGCGCAAATCACGCGTTCGACAGCGCCAGAATATGCTCCCACTCGGCCGGTTTGACCGGCGAGATCGAGAGGCGGAACTTGGTCAGCAGGTCCATGTCGGCCAGCGCCGGATCGGCCTTGATTTCCTTCAGCGTTACCGCCCGCTTGAGCTTCCGCACGGGCTTGACCTTGACCGAAGTCCACCGGCCGGTGTCGTCGGTCGGGTCCTGGAAGCCGGCCTTGGTAATCTTGATGATCCCGACAATCTCCACCCCCACGTTCGAATGGTAAAAAAACGCTTCGTCACCTACCTGCATCGCGCGCAAGTGGAGCCGTGCGGTGTAGTTGCGCACGCCATCCCAGGTGCCCTCACCCTCAGTCACCAGATCGTCCCAGCCATAGACATCGGGTTCGGACTTGAGCAGCCAGTACGATTTGATTTTGGTCATTCCAGCGCCCCGAAAAAGGTCTATGCACCCTCACTTAGCAATGCTCATAGCAAGGCAATTATGGACCCGTCCACCAATGGTACTCGATAAACTCCCCGTCCTCTCGCTGGCCGACGACCAGGCCCGCTTTTCGCAAGATATCGGCGAAAGCTTCCGCAATTCCGGCTTCGCGCTGGTCAAGGATCACGGCATCGACGCCGATCTGATCGCCAAGGCCTGGAAGCTGACCGAAGACTTCTTCGCGCTCCCAGAAGCCGAGAAGCGCAGCTATTTCGATGCGGCCAAAGCAGGTGCGCGCGGATACACCCCGTTCGGAACCGAGATTGCGAAGGGTGCCAAGGTCAGCGACCTCAAGGAATTCTGGCACGTCGGGCGCGATCTGCCCGAAGGCTCGCCGCTCGCCGATGCCTCGATGCCGCCCAACGTCTGGCCCACCCGTCCGGCAGAGTTCCGCGACGTGCTTGAGGCGCTTTACGCGCAGTTCGACATTGCCGGGGCGACGATCCTGTCGCGCATTGCGGTCTATCTCGGGCTCGATGAGCACTGGTTCGATCCCGCCATCGAAGACGGCAATTCGGTGCTGCGCCTGCTCCACTATCCGCCGCTGACGGGCATCGACGGCGAGGCGATACGTGCCGGGGCGCACGGCGATATCAACCTGATCACGCTACTGCTCGGCGCTGAGGAAGCGGGCCTCGAATTGCTGACCAAGGAAGGCAACTGGATTTCGGCCTCTCCGCCCGAAGGCGCGCTGGTCATCAACGTCGGCGACATGCTCGAGCGGTTGACCAACCACATGCTGCCCTCGACCATTCACCGGGTGCGTAATCCGGATGCGGCGCGCGCGCAGTTCAGCCGCTATTCGATGCCGTTCTTCCTCCACCTGCGCAGCGATTTCCCGATTCGGACGCTGCCGCAATGCGTCACCCCGGACAATCCCGATCGCTATCCGCAGCCAATTCTGGCCGACGAATTCCTCCAGCAGCGCCTGCGCGAAATCGGGCTCAAGAAGTAGCAGGCCTACCCGCTAACGCGACGTAAAGCCGTCCTTAACGCTATTTTCAGGCCTCTCTGCGACACCTCGTCCTCGATACGATAAGGGGACGAACGCGCATGGCGCGGAGCGGCATGACCGATGCTGGACACGAAGCGGATTCACCGCGCCTTGGGCGTTCGAACCGCGATATCGTGACGCTGGGCATCGCCAGCGCCGCCATTGTCATGTTCGTCGGCACCGGCGGCTCGGTCTTGCCCCGGATCGTGCGGCAACTTGCCGGCGACGGTGCCGGACCCGATTTGCTGCTGACCAACGCACTGCTGCTCAACATCGCCCTCGTGATTTTCGGATGGCGGCGATACCGTGACCTCGCGGCCGAAATAGCCGAGCGGCGCAAGGCGGAAAAGCTTGCCCGCGATCTGGCCGAACACGATGCGCTGACCGGCTGCCTCAACCGCCGCAGCATCGGTAACGCCGCGAGCGCCCTTTGCCTTGCAGCTCACCAGCGCGGCGACCTGGCGGCTTTCATCATGCTTGACCTCGACCGCTTCAAGCAGGTCAACGATGCCAATGGTCACGCGGCAGGCGATTGCCTGCTGGGCGAAGCAGCAAGCCGAATCCGTGCGCTTCTGCCACCGGGCGCCTTGCTGGCGCGGCTTGGCGGGGATGAATTTGCGGTGGTCATGGCCGTTGCAGCCAGTCGCGGCAATGAGGCCGAACGCTTGGCTGAAGGCCTGATCCACGCGGTTGCCCAGCCGGTCTCATTCGGCGAGTTCGAACTGGAAACCACGATTTCTGCCGGCATCAGCCGCACGACCATTGGCGAGCCGGTCGATGTGCAGGCGCAGCTTCACATGGCCGACATCGCCATGTACCATGCCAAGCGCAACGGCCGAAACCGGCTGGCATGGTTTGAGCCGAACATGGAAAACGAACAGCGGTTCCGGTCCGAAATTGCCTCAGGCATCCGCCGCGGCATTCCGCTCGGCGAATTCGTCCCGTTTTATGAAAAGCAGGTCGATCTTGAAAGCGGCACGATCGTCGGCTTCGAGATGCTGGCGCGGTGGAATTCGCCGCGGCTCGGGATGGTCAATCCCGAGATCTTCATCCCCGTGGCCGAAGAGATCGGCATGATTGCCGAGCTGTCCGAAAGCCTGATCCGCCAAGCCTTGCACGATGCCAGGAACTGGGATCCCAAGCTGACCCTGTCGGTCAACATTTCGCCGGTTCAGTTGCGCGATCCGTGGTTTTCGCAAAAGCTGCTCAAAATCCTGGTCGAGGCAAACTTTCCGCCGAGCCGCCTAGAGATCGAAGTTACCGAAAGCTGCCTCCATGAAAATGTCGGGCTGGTCCGCTCGCTGATCTCCAGCCTCAAGAACCAGGACATCACGGTCAGCCTCGATGACTTCGGCACTGGCTACAGCTCGCTGTCGCAGCTGCGCTCGCTGCCGTTTGACCGGATCAAGATCGACCGTAGTTTCGTGATGTCGCTGCTCGAAGACAAGGACAGCGCGACGATCATCCAGTCGATCATCCAGCTGGGCGAAGGCCTGGGCCTGCCGATCACTGCCGAAGGGATCGAGAGCGAGGCGGTGCTGGCGGAGCTTAAGCGCTACGGCAAGTTCAAGGGTCAGGGCTATCTCTATGGCTACCCCGAGCCGGCCGACCGAACCCAAGCAACCTTGGCGCAGCTCGACTTGCTGCTCGAAATGCCGGACAAGATCGAAGCCGGGTCCAGGCGCAAGGCCGCTGGCTAGGGCGCGGCCCTTTACGTGACCGCGAGCAGCGCATAAAGCCCGCGCCATGCGCGTCCCCTTCGTCAAGATGCACGGCCTCGGCAACGATTTCATCGTGCTGGACGCCCGCGGCGGCGCCTTGCCGAGCATGACGCGGAGCCTGGTCACGGCGCTTGCTGACCGGTTTACCGGGATCGGCTGCGACCAGCTGATCGTGCTCGAACCGAGCGACCGCGCCGACCTGACCATGCGGATCTTCAACCACGACGGCGGCGAGGTTGAAGCCTGCGGAAACGCGACCCGTGCGGTTGGGCTGCTGCTCGGCAAACCGGCGCGGATCGAAACCCTCGGCGGCATGCTCATGGTCGATCTGGCAGCGGGCGGTATCAGCGTCGATCTGCCCACGCCGCGCCTTGAATGGGATGCCATCCCGCTCGCCTACGCGATGGATACCTTCAATCTGCCGGTCGCTTGGGAACAGCTCGACAGCCCATCGGCAGTCAATGTCGGCAACCCGCACGTGGTGTTCTTCGTCGCTGACTGCAACGGCGTAGAGCTTGACCGGCTGGGCCCTGAAATCGAGCACGATCCGCTGTTTCCAGAACGCATCAACGTCAATGTCGCCACGGTCGAAAGCCGCCAGCGCATCCGCCTGCGGGTGTGTGAACGCGGGGTCGGCGAAACCCGCGCTTGCGGGACCGGAGCCTGCGCCACCGCAGTCGCGGCGATCCGGCGCGGACTGGTCGATCACGAAGTCACGGTCGCCCTCCCCGGCGGCGAACTGCAGATCGCCTGGGCCGGACAAGGCCCGATCCGGATGACCGGCCCCGCCGCGGAAAGCTTTCGCGGCGACTTCGACTTGGCGGACTATCCGGCGTGAGCCTTCAAGTCGTTTCGCTTGGCTGCCGGCTCAACTTGTCCGAAAGCGAACGGATGCGCGGCTTCTTGCCACAGGATCAGGACCTGGTGGTAATCAACAGCTGCGCGGTAACCGCCGAAGCCGTCCGCCAGACTCGCCAGGCGATCCGCAAGGCCCGGCGCGAGCACCCCGAAGCGCGGCTGCTGGTGACGGGTTGCGCGGCGGAAATCGAACGGGCTGCAATTGCCGCCATGCCTGAGGTCGATGGCTTGGTAGCCAATGCAGCCAAGCTCGATCCGCGCAGCTGGAACGTCGCCCCCTGCCCGCCCAGTCCTGATCAGTCGCGCCACTCCCGTGCCTTCATCGCGGTCCAGAACGGCTGCGACCATGCCTGCACGTTCTGCGTAATTCCGCAGGGGCGCGGGAACAGCCGCTCGCTCGCGCTCGATGAAGTGTTGCAGGAGATAGACCGGTTTGTGCAGCGCGGTGCTGGTGAAGTGGTTCTGACCGGCGTGGACCTGACCAGCTGGGGTCATGACCTGCCCGGCGCGCCTCGCCTCGGCACGCTGGTCGCCGCGATTCTCGCCGCGTTTCCGCGACTTGAACGCTTGCGGTTATCGTCGGTCGACGGGATTGAGATCGATCCTCTGCTGTTCGAACTGATCGTCAGCGAAGCGCGGGTGATGCCGCACGTCCACGTCTCACTGCAGCACGGCAATGACCTCATCCTCAAGCGAATGAAGCGCCGCCATTTGCGCCGCGATGCTGTCGATCTGGTGTGCAAGCTCAAGGCCATGCGGCCCGAGATCGCCATCGGCGCGGACCTGATCGCCGGGTTCCCGACCGAGGACGACGCCGCCCATGCCGACAACTTGTCGATCGTGACCGAGCTTGGCATCGTGCACGGCCACGTGTTCCCCTATTCGCCGCGTCCCGGCACTCCGGCTGCGCGAATGCCGCAGGTTGCCCCGGTGCTGGCCAAGGCGCGCGCCGCGGAACTGCGTGTTGCCGTGGCCAAGCAGCGAGCGGCGTGGCTGGCGGTGCAGATCGGCAAGCCGCTCAGCGTGCTTGCGGAACGCGATGGAACCGGCCATGCGCCAAACTTCGCCCGGGTGCAGTTGCCGCCCGCAACCCCTGCCGGATCGATCGTGACCGTGACCCCCACCCGCATCATCGAAGGCCTGCTGGCATGAGCGAAGCGACCTGGTCCGACCGCGTGCTCGGCGGCTTCCGCAAAACTTCCGAACGGCTGGGTGAAAACCTTGCCGGGATCGTCAGCAAGACCCGGCTCGACGAGGCCCAGCTCGACGAGCTTGAAGACGCGCTGATCCTCTCCGACCTCGGCCCGCGCGCCGCTGCCCGCATCCGCGAAAAGCTGGCGGGTGAACGATTCGAGCGCGGCGCTGACGAGGCATCGATCCGGGCCGCCGTGGCAGAGGAAATCGCCGCGATCCTGCGCCCGGTGGCGAGGCCACTCGATGTGGTCGCCTTCCCGCGCCCGCAGGTGATCCTGGTGATCGGGGTCAACGGCAGCGGCAAGACCACCACTATCGCCAAGCTGGCGCACTATTTCCAGGAGCTTGATTACGGGGTGATGCTGGCGGCGGGCGACACCTTCCGCGCCGCCGCGATTCAGCAGCTTGCGGTCTGGGCTGAGCGGGTCGGCGTTCCGATCATCACCGGGCCCGAGGGCGGCGATCCCTCGGCGGTAGTGTTCGATGCGGTCAAGGCGGCGACCGAGCAGGGCATCGATGCGCTGATCGTCGACACCGCCGGGCGGCTCCAGAACAAGCGCGAGTTGATGGACGAACTCGCCAAAATCCGCCGCGTGCTTGGCCGGCTTAACCCCGAAGCGCCGCACGATGTCGTGCTAGTGCTCGATGCCACTAACGGACAAAATGCTTTGCAGCAGATCGATACCTTCAAGGAAGTGGCCGGAGTGACCGGACTGATCATGACCAAGCTCGACGGCACCGCGCGCGGCGGGGTGCTGGTCGCCGCAGCCGAGCAATACGGCCTGCCGATTCACGCGATCGGGGTCGGCGAAAAGCTCGACGACTTACGCCCGTTCGACCCCGATCTGGTCGCGCGCGTGATTGCCGGGGTGGTCTGATGGAAAGCGCAGCACCCAAGGCGAAGGCCAAGTCGGGCTGGCTCAATATCGCGGTCGATTACGGCCCGGTGCTGGTGTTCTTCCTGAGCTATCGCCACTTCTCACCAAGCGACCATAACGACGCGATCGGCGAAATGCTGGCGGTGGTCAAAAGCACGGCTGCGTTCATGCTTGCCGCGATCACCGCGCTCATCGTATCGCGCTGGCGGCTCGGGCACATCTCGCCGATGTTGTGGCTTTCGACATTGCTGATCGTCGGTTTCGGCGGGCTTACGATCCTGCTGCGCGATCCGGTGTGGATCCAGATCAAGCCGACCGCGATCTACCTGCTGTTCGGCGTGGCTTTGCTGGTCGGCTACGCGCGCCGCAGGCCGCTGCTCAAATACCTGCTCGAGGCCGCGTTCGAAGGGCTCAGCGACGAAGGCTGGCTCAAGCTTTCGCGCAACTGGGGCATCTTCTTTTTCGCCCTCGCCGCGCTGAATGAGGTTCTGCGCCAGATCTACAACGTCGAGCTCGGCAATTTCGGCACCTGGATCGCGCTCAAACTGTGGCTGTTCATGCCGCTGTCGTTCCTGTTCACCTTCACCCAGCTGCCGATGCTCCTGAAGCACGGGCTGATGCAGCAGGCCGAGGGAGAGGTTCTGGCTGATCCGCCGCACGAGTGAATAAGTCACGCAGGGGCGGTGACAACCTCGCGGAAACGCGCAATAGTGCGCTCTACAGGGTTCGCGCTCGAATTTTCGCTTCACAGAATTAGGGGGAAGCAATGGCCAAGTTTTTCGGAAATCTTCATCTGGTGCTGCTCGCCGGCCTCGTGCTGTCGCTGGTCGTAATGTACCACTTCGTCGGCGCATCGCAGGGCGCGCTGCCGATCGATGCCAATTCGGTGCTGCGCTGGCTGCACGTGTTCTTCGCCATCGTGTGGATCGGGCTGCTCTATTACCTGAACTTCGTGCAAGTGCCGACCATGCCGAAAATCCCCGCCGAACTCAAAGGCGGCGTCACCGGCTACATCGCGC
Source organism: Sphingomonadaceae bacterium (assembly GCA_025359685.1). Classification (GTDB taxonomy): domain Bacteria; phylum Pseudomonadota; class Alphaproteobacteria; order Sphingomonadales; family Sphingomonadaceae; genus Novosphingobium. The sequence continues at coordinate 44,856 of JANYEY010000050.1, forward strand.
CCAAGGTGCTGTTGTTCTTCCGCTATGGCGCGCTGCTTACAGTTTTGACCGGCCTCGCGATCGCCTTCGTCAATGGTTACGGTGACCGGGCGATGCGCTTCCGGGGCGCCACCGCGGCTGAAAATCTGATCGGCCTGGGCATGTGGCTCGCGCTGATCATGGCCTTCAACGTGTGGTTCATTATCTGGCCGGCGCAGAAGAAAATCCTCGGCCTGGTTGACGCCACGCCTGAGCAAAAGGCCGCTGCCGCGCCGCGTGCGCTCTATGCCAGCCGCACCAATGTGCTGCTGTCGCTGCCGATGCTCTACTGCATGGTCAGCGCCAACCTAGGTTAAAACCGGATCGATCACCGAGAGGCGCGGCGTCCCACCTGGGGCGCCGCGCTTTTCTTTTGGGCCCGGCATGGTAATCCGCCGCCATGTCTGCACAGATCGACCCATTCAAAGCCATGTTCGTCTCCCAGCTCGCCCACCGCCTCAAGGGCGAAGGCCGCAGCGTGATCCACATGGAATTTGGCCAGCCGAGCACCGGCGCTCCGCCGGCAGCCATCGCCAAGGCGCACGAAGTGCTCGATGCCGATGCGATGGGCTATTGGGAAAGCCAGCCGCTCAAGGCACGGATCTGCAAGCTTTACGCCGATCGCTACGGGGTGGAAGCAATCCCTTCCCAGATCGTGCTGACTTGCGGCGCCTCCCCCGCGCTGGTGCTCGCGCTCAGCAGCATGTTCGCTCCCGGTGCACGCGTAGCAACCGCGCGGCCCGGATATGTCGCCTATCGTAACAACCTCAAAGCCCTGCATATGGAGCCGGTCGAAGTCGATTGCGGGGCCGAACAAGGCTTTCAGATGACCGCCGCTGCGCTCGCCGCGATCGATCCGGCGCCTGACGGACTGATCCTCGCCAGTCCGGCCAACCCGACCGGCACGATCATCCCGCGCGAGGAACTGGCCGCGATTGCCGAGGTCTGCCGCGCGCGCGGCATCGCGGTGATCTCGGACGAGATTTACCACGCGATCTCCTACGGCATGGACACGCCCTCGATCCTTGAGGTCATGCCCGAGGCCTGGGTGGTGAATTCCTTCTCGAAGTATTTCAGCATGGCCGGTTGGCGGCTCGGCTGGCTGGTCGCGCCTAAGGACGGGGTCGACGCCGCCCGCGCGCGGATGAGCAACCTGTTCCTCACTCCGCCCAGCCTCGCCCAGCACGCCGGGTTGGTCGCGATGGACTGCACCGAGGATCTTGAAGGCCACATCGCGACCTATACCGCCAACCGGGAACTGCTGCTGGCCGCGCTGCCCGATCTCGGCCTCGCCAGGATCGCCCCGCCCGACGGTGCGTTCTACGTTTATGCTGATATCTCGGACTACACCGACGACTCGATGCAGTTCTGCATGCAGCTGCTGGAAGACACCGGCGTCGCCACCGCTCCGGGGATCGATTTCGACCCGGTCAATGGCCACCGCTTCATGCGGATCAGCTTCGCCGTATCGACCGATCAGGTTGCCGAAGCGATTGCACGCATGAAACCGTGGTTTGCCGCGCGCAACCGGGGCGCGCGGAGCTAGATCTCGACCTGGCTGCCCAGTTCGACCACGCGGTTGGTGGGCAGGCGGAAGAATTCCATCGCGCTGGCCGCATTGCGCAGCATCCAGGCGAACAGTTTCTCGCGCCAGATCCACATCCCGGGCTTGGCCGAAGCGATCAGCGTCTGGCGGGAGAGGAAAAAGCTGGTCTTCATCATCTCGAACGGTGCGCCGCACAGCGATACCCGCTTCAGCGCGGCAGGCACGTCGGTTTCCTCAAGGAAGCCGAATTTGATGATCAAGCGGTAGAAGCCCTGCCCCAGGTCGGTGACCTTGAAGCGCTTTTCCTCATCGACGTAAGGTACGCCCTGGATCGCGATGGTCAGGATCACCACGCGTTCGTGCAGCACCTTGTTATGCTTGATGTTGTGCAGCAGCGCCGAGGGCACGCCCGACTTGGTGCTGGCCATGAATACCGCGGTGCCAGCGACCCGAGCCGCGCTGGAATGCGCGCTTTTGGCGAAAACCTCCATTGGTATCGCGCCTTCTGCCATCGAAATTCGCATTAGAGCGCGCCCTCGCGACCAAGTCGTCAGAAGCATGAAAATGATCAGACCGGCGGCGATCGGAAACCATGCGCCTTCGAAGAACTTGGCCGATCCAGCCGCGAGATAGGCGCAATCGACAGCCAAGAAAAAGGTCAGCATCGCAATCGCCGGACCTGGGGAAACCTTCCAAATGCGCAATACAACGACAGCCTCCATGATCGTTGTGATCGCCATCGTACCCGCCACTGCAAAGCCATAGGCCGGGAGCATCGCTGCCGAGCTGCGAAACGAAATGACCAAAGCCGCCACCATGAATGCGAGAAACCAGTTCACCGCTGGCATGTAGATCTGGCCAACCACTTTCGAACTTGTGTGCATGATCTGCATACGGGGAAGATAGCCGAGCTGGACCGCCTGTTGGGTGACCGAATATGCACCCGAAATGACTGCCTGGCTGGCGATGACCGTCGCTGCGGTCGCGAGCAACACCAGCGGAACCAGCAGTTGCTCGGGAACCATCAGAAAGAATGGATTGGTCGCTGCCTCGGGCCTGACGACCAACAGTGCAGCCTGCCCCATGTAGTTGAGCAACAGACATGGAAACGCGACGTAAAGCCAAGCAATCGTGATCGGCTTGCGCCCGAAATGCCCCATGTCTGCGTAAAGCGCTTCCACGCCCGTAATCGCATAAATCACGGCTCCGAGTGACAGGAACGAGAGCGTCGGATGGGCCTGGTAGAAGCGCCATATGTACCAGGGATTGAGTGGCTCCCACAGGACTTGCGGATGGCTGGGTATATTGTAGATTCCCATCGCAGCAATCGCGCCGAAATAAACCAGCATCACCGGCCCGAACAACTTGCCAACACGCTCGGTGCCGTGAGCCTGGATTGCAAACAGGCCAAACAGGATTGTTAGAGCAATCGGGACGATGAACGGATGGAACCGGTCGCTGATGACGCCGAACCCTTCGACGGCGGAAATTACCGAGATAGCTGGAGTAAGCATCGAATCGGCATAGAACAGTGCGGTCGCCAGCAGTCCTAACGTGGTGAGCCACTTCAACCGCCCCGAATCAGGCAGGGTCCGGTTGATGAGCGCGAGCAGCGCAAGACTGCCACCTTCGCCGTTGTTATCCGTCCTGAGCACCAACAGTACGTACTTTGCGGTAACCACTACCATCATCGACCAGAAAATCAGGCTGACAACACCGTAGATATCGGTCAGGTCAACCGCGAGTGGATGCGGTCCGGTCAGGACTGCCTGAAAAGCGTAAAGCGGGCTGGTTCCGATGTCTCCGAACACCACCCCGATCGCGCCTACAGCCAGCACGGCGAGTGAGCCTTGCGGCGCGTGCGATCCCTCAAGGAGTTCGTCATCGTCAAGATCGCTTGCAGTAGGCTTCGGGGATGTGCCCGGATCGACCAGATTGCTCATGCTGACACAACCCTCAAGGATTTGGCGCGGTTCCCCACCACGCAAAAATCGCGCCTAGCAGCTAGCATCTGGGCGGTCCAGCTTTGCTCAAGGTTGCTGGCCGGGCGCGGGTTTTGCCGTCACGGCAGCGTCTTGGGCAATCATCTGGTCAAGCAATGCAACGCGCTCGGCCAGACCCTGCCGCCACGGCGTGCTCTCTGGCGTGCGAGCCAGCAGCGCAGCCCAGATCGCCCGGCCCTCCTGCGACCGGCCGTTCTGGATGAGCATGAGCCCCAGGAAGAACGGCGGTCCAGCGGCTTGCGGATCCGCTTCTGCGGCCTTGCGGTAGGCATAAAGCGCCGCGGGCGTGAGCGTTCCATCGGCATGGCCGACGAGATTATTCGCCAGCGCCAGCCACGCCTGGCCATCGCGCGGGCTTTCCTTGATTCCGCCCAGCAGGAATCCCGCCGCGTTGCTGAAATCGCCTTGCCGCGTCAGCGCATCGGCGGTCATCACCCAATGGTTCTGCGCAATCGGTCCCTGGCCCGATAGCTGCTGGCGCACGGTCACCAGTCCGGCGCCGACCTTGCCTTGCGGTGCCTCAGCCTGTTTCGGCGCACCGGGAAGGTCGGGCCGCGCTTGCCAGAAGAAGCCGATGAACCCGAAGACCAATGCCGTAGCAAGCGCTTCCCAGCTTTTGCGCGGGGCTTTGCCCAGCACGATCAGCGCGGCCAGTGCCGATAGCGCGAGCAGAATGGGAACAATCCAGCCGCTCATACTGCGCTCCTCGTGAAACGCCGCCGGAGCAGCAATGCCGCCAGCGCGAGCAATGCGAACGGCGCAGCGAACAGCGGCCAGGTCAGCCCGGTCACCCGCGGCGCATAGCTTACATAGTCACCGTACTTGTCGATCAGCCAGGCCCGGATCGCTTCTGGATCCTCGCCTGCCTTGATCCGGAGGCGGACCTGATTGCGCAAATCCCCGGCAATTTGCGCATCCGAATCGGCGATCGACTGGCCCTGACACTGCAGGCAGCGCAGGCTTTCCATCAAGGCCTCTGCCTTCACTTCCTGAGCGGGGTCTTCGAGCTGGACATTAGCATAAGCCGCGGCCGGCATGTTGCTGTCGGCCAGCAGCGGTGCGGCGGCGAGCAAGGCCGCAAGGATCACGGCCCGCTTCACTGCGCCGCCTCAACCATTTTCTGGGCAATCAGCTCCACCTGATCGGCGCGGATATCGCCGATATGCTGGTACCGGATCACGCCCCGGCCATCGATCACGAAGCTTTCGGGCACGCCTGACGAACCCAGTGCGAACTGGATCGCGCTGACATCATCACGGCCGACCCGGCTGAACGGGTTGCCGTTCCGGGCGAAGAAACGCGCCAGATCCTCCGGCTTATCACGAATGGCGACCCCGACCACATCGATCCCGCGGTCCTTGAGCACGCGCAGCTGCGGTGCCTCGACCGCGCAAGGTACACACCAGCTCGCAAAGATATTGAGCAAGTGCGGCTTGCCGGTTGCCAGGTCGGCGCGGGCCAGGCCGGGCTGCGCGGGCGTGGCTGCGAGCAGCGAGAACTGCGGCAGCGCGCGGCCAATCATCGCGCTTTTCACCGCGCGATCGGCCGGGCGGAGCATCGCGAACAGCACCAGTGCGGTAAAAGCGGCAAAGAAGCCCAGCGGCAGCCACAAGGCCCAGCGCGACGGTGCAGGCGCGCTCGCCATTACAGCCTGCCCTGCTGCTGGCGGCGATAGGCTATCTTGTCGATGGCGATGAACCGGCGCAGATCGCTCAGCACCCGGCCAAGCAAGGCCAGCGCGCCGCCCAGCGCAACCAGCGCCCCGCCCAGCCAGATCAAGGTCACGAACGGTTTCCACCACAGCCGCAGCTGCCAGCGCCCGTCCTCGGCCTCTTCGCCCAGCACGGTGTAGAGCTGGCCGTTCCAGCGGGTCAGGATCGCGCTTTCGTTGGTTTGCTGCACCGGGGTCCAGAAACTGCGCGCCTGGGGTTTGAGCTCGCTCGTCGAACCGCCGCCATAACTGGCGTTAAGCGTCGCTTCGAGCGCGGTCCAGTTCGGACCGGTGATCGGCTCAATCCGGCCCAAGCGGATCAGCCAAGGACCGACCGAGACCGTTTCACCCACCCGCGCGGCGACCAGCTTTTCGGTGCTGAACGCGCTATCGCAAGCGATCCCGAGCAGGGCCACGCCGATTCCGAAATGAGCGACGACCATCCCCCACAGCGGCAGGGTAACGGTGCGCAGGCGCCGCCCCTTGAGCGGGACCAGCGCCACCATCAGCAGCATCGTGCCAAGCGCAATGCCCAGCAGCGGCATCAGGTGAACGCCGCGCAGGCTCAGCCATATCGCCACGCCCGCCAACACGAGCGCTGGCAATACGAGAAAATGCTTGATCCGCCCGAGCTTGTCCCGCCGCCAGCGCAGCAATGGGCCGATTCCCATCACCACCAGCATCGGCACCACGAACACCGCCGTGGCCGGGTTGAAATACGGCGGCCCGACCGAAACCTGCGCGCCCATCGCTTCGGCGACCAGCGGATAGAGCGTGCCGAGCAGGACGATGCCAAGCACAGCGCTCAGCATGACATTGTTGAACACCAGCGCGCTTTCGCGGCTGACGATCGCAAAGCGCTGCCCTTCGCTCACCGTTCCCGCACGAAGGGCGAAAATGACGAACGCCGCGCCGATATTGATGGCGAGAAGCGCCAGAATGAAAGTCCCTTTGGTGGGATCGACGGCGAATGCGTGAACGCTGGTCAGCACGCCTGAGCGCACGAGGAAGGTACCGACCATCGACATCGCGAAGGCGACCACGCCCAGCATCACCGTCCAAGCGCGCAGCGCATTGCGCGAGGCCAGCACCGAGACCGAGTGCAGCAGGGCGGTCGCCGCCAGCCACGGCATCAGCGATGCGTTTTCGACCGGGTCCCAGAACCACCAGCCGCCCCAACCGAGCTCGTAGTATGCCCAGTACGAACCGGCGGTGATGCCCAGGGTGAGGAAGATCCACGCCCCCAGTACCCATGGCCGCATCGCGCGGGCGAAATTCGGCGAAACCTCGCGCGTCAGCAAAGCCCCGACCGCGAAGCTGAATGCAACCGACAGGCCAACGTAGCCGACGTAAAGCGTCGGCGGATGGAAGGCGAGGCCCGGGTCCTGCAACAGCGGGTTAAGGCCATTGCCTTCCGCCGGGACCGGATCGAGCCGCGCAAACGGGTTCGAGGCGAGCAGCAGAAAAGCATAAAAACCAAGACTGACAAACGCCTGCGAGCCTAGCGTCGCCAGCAAGGTCGGCTCGGGCAGGCGCTTTTCAAGGAGCGCGACGAAGCCGCCGGCGAGCGCCATGATCGTCACCCACAGCAGCATCGAGCCTTCGTGATTGCCCCAGGCTCCGGCAACTTTGTACAGCATCGGTTTGGCCGAATGTGAATTCGCCGCGACCAGCGCGACTGACAGATCGGTCTGTACAAACACGATAATCAGGCACAGAAATGCAAACGCAACCAGCCCGGCCTGCGCCATGGCGAGCGGACGTACCACCGGGGTCAGGGGATTGTCCGGCTGGCGCAGCGCGAGGAAGCCGCTGAACAGTTGTAAAACTGCAAGCGCGGCGGCGAACCACAAGGCGGCAAGGCCAGCTGTCGCGATCACTTGGTTGCTTCCACCTTCTGTCGGGCTTCCTGCGTAGTCATCTGCTGCATTTCGCGTGGCACGTATTTCTCGTCGTGCTTGGCCAGCAGGTTATCGGCGAGGAAGGTACCGTCAGCTTGCCGGTGTCCTTCCGCAACTACCCCGGACCCTTCCTTGAACAGGTCCGGCGTAATCCCGCGGAACGTAACCGGGACGCGCGCCTTGCCATCGCCGACCACGAAACCGATCGTCACTCCGTCCGGCGCAGTCTTAAGCGATCCGGCCTCGACCATTCCGCCGAGCCGCACTGCACGCTCTGCTGCGGGCGGCTTGGCGACCAACTCGGTCGGGAGGTAGAAATAGCTCGCCTGATTACGCAGCGACCAGGCGGCGAGCAATGCCGCCGCAATCAGGGCCGCCGTTGCCGCCAGAACCAGAACGAGGCGCTGGTGCTTGGGCTTCAACGCGGCGCTCATAGTTCGCGGCTTCGATCGCGCCGGGCTTCGGCTCGGCGCATCGCCGCCAGGCTTTGCAGGATCAAAGCCACCGTGCCGCCAATGCCCAAGACATATGCGGCATAAACGTAAGCGAGCTGGTTGAGGTTCTCATGCATCGGCCAGCTCCATCGCGCGGCGGCGCAGGCGCGCTTCGGCTTGCTGGTTGGCCAAGATCGTGCGCATCCGCGCCAGCACCACTCCGCCGAACAGCAGCGAGAAACCAAATGTCGCCGCTAGCAGGCCGAGCAAGAACGGCGCGGCCATCGGCGCATTGCCAGATAGCATCGACATCCCCAAGCTGGGCGGCTGGTGCAGGCTTTGCCACCAGATCACCGAGTAATGGATGATCGGAATATTGACCGCGCCGACCAGCCCGAAAATAGCGGCGATCCGGCCCCCGCCCTGCCCTGAACGCGCTTCGGCATCAGCCAGGGCGATGTAACCGCAATAGAGGAAGAACAAGATCAGCATCGAAGTCAGCCGGCCATCCCAAACCCACCAGGCGCCCCACGCCGGGCGGCCCCAAATCGAGCCGGTGACCAGACATATGAGCGCGAAGACAGCGCCCGGAACCGCCGCGGCGCGGGCCGCGATACCGGCCAGCGGATGGCGCCAGACCAGCTCGCTCAGACTGGCGAGCGCGATCATGCTCCACCCGCCCATGCCCAGCCAGGCGGCGGGCACGTGGATGAACAGGATACGCACCGTCTCGCCCTGCAATTGTTCAGCCGGAGCGCCGGTCAGGCCCCACAACAGGACGATGGCGGTGACCGCTGCCCCGGCGATGAGCAAGGGCGCGGTCAGCAACCGCGCGAGGCGCAGGAACCGGGCAGGATTTGCATAACCGTGCATGGACGTCGAGTGACCCTCAGGGGCCTTTTGGGCCCGCGCCCCTCTGCCATGCAGCGCCCCTGCGGGCAAGCGGATTGGGGTGGTTCAAAAGCAAAGAAATGGGGCGATCGATGGGTCTCGAACCCACGACCTCCGGTACCACAAACCGGCGCTCTAACCAACTGAGCTACGATCGCCACAGCCCTGCGCGTACAGCCGCGCAAGGCAGGCGCGCGCATTTGCACAACCCATGCGCGTTGTGAAGGAAAAACTACCATCTGCAGTCATTGCAGCGCGATCAATTGCGTAAGGAAAATTAACCCTCATTGGATAGTTTTACCGGCAACACCGAAGGCAATGGGGAAACCAGTAGTGAGCGCGAAGGCCAAGATAGAGCAACTGGAACCGCAGGCTGCGCGTCCCAACACGCGCCGTACGACACGCCGGATCGCCGGCACCGTGGCAACCGTGCGCACCGCTGGCGGCGCCCGCAGCCGCGCACGAATTCGCGATGTATCGGTCTTTGGCTGCAGCATCGTGACAGAAGCCGACTGGCTGCGCACCGGCATTTTCATAACCCTGCAACTGTCGGCCGACTGGTCCATCCAGGCCATCGTCCGCTGGGCCCGCGACGGCATTGGCGGGGTGGAATTCCTCCGCGCCATCAGCGAAGCCGATGCGCGGAGCATTGCCGGCGACTAATTGCCCCCAAATCTGCAACGAAAAAGGGCGGCCCGCCAAGGCCGCCCTTTTTGTATTGGCTTGAGGCCTGCGCTCAGTTCTTCTTGAGCGTCAGTCCACCGAAACGCTTGTTGAACTGGGCAACACGGCCGCCCTGATCGATATTGCGGGTGCCGCCGGTCCAGGCCGGATGCGACGTGGGATCGATCTCGAGCACCAGCGTTTCGCCTTCCTTGCCCCAGGTGGAGCGGGTTTCGAACACGGTGCCATCGGTCATCTGCACCTTGATGGTGTGATAATCGGGATGGATATCGGCTTTCATGAATCTGTACTTTCGCTTGCGGCCGGTACCGACCGGCCTGAAAAGGAAGCCCCGCGCTTAGCGATGGTTTTTGCTTTTGTCCAGCCCTTCGGCTGGACGCAACACCAGCCCGCTCCCCCGGCCCGACCACCCATTTACGGTACCCTGAGGGTGGTCGGGCCGGGGGAGCGGGCCGGTGTTGCACGCTATCGGCAGAGGCCGATCGCGCACCAAAAACTACGCATCCGCGATCATTGCGGTGAACTGCACATCGCAGGTCACTTTGCCATCGACGCTGGCCTGCCCCCAGAACTTGCAAACGCGGCTGCGCTTCTGGATGAAGCCGGCCTTAAGGTCGAGCAGCACGCCAGGTTCAACCGGGGCGCGGAATTTCGCTTCCTCGATCGCCATGAAGTAGACCAGCTTGCCCGTTCCGGCGAGACCAAGGGTCTCGATGGCGAGGATGCCGGCGGCCTGCGCCAGCGCCTCGATCTGGAGAACCCCCGGCATGATCGGTCGCCCAGGGAAATGCCCTTGGAAGAAACCTTCGTTGAAGCTGACCGCCTTGACCGCGTGAATTTCGCCATCGGCAACCAGACTGATAACCCGGTCAACCAGCAGCATCGGATAGCGATGCGGCAAGGCAGCAAGGATTTCAGGGATTTCCATGCTCGACGCGGGCGCTGGGCCCGCGTCGGCTTGGATCTGGTCTTCGCTCATCGCAGTCAACCCCCGCTAGCGATTAGCGGCCTTCAGGCTGCGGACCGGCGGGCTTGGGCGCCGGAACAGCTGGCCGGGCAGCGCCGGCAGGAGCGGTACCGGCCGCTTGCTGCTGCTGTTGCTGCTGCTGGCGGACACGAGCCGGCTGCCAGCCCGGGGGCGGGGTGAGCTGCGCCGAGGCGACCGACTTGTTAAGTTCGCCGACCAGTTCGCCGGTGAGGTCATAGGCCGGCGCCGAAACCAGGATTGCTTCGGGGTTGAGGAGCAGGGTGATCCCGCGGCGGCTCATCACACTGCCCAGTGCTGCGGGCAACTTCGCAGTGATCTGCTCGACAACGTATTCATCAGAGAGATTGGCCGGGGCCAGGATCTGCTTGATCTCGGCTTCGCCCTGAGCCTGCGCCTTCTGGATTGCATCGTATTCAGCCTGCAACGTCGCATCGGGCTTGCCCGCTGCACGGTCAGCGTTGAACTGGTCTGCCATCGGCTTCAGCTGAGCCTGAAGCTGGGTCAGGCGGGCCTGCGCAGCATCATAGATCTTCTTGTATGACGGGTCGCTCTGACGCGCGACAACGGCATTCTTGTAGGCGGCTGTGTTGGCCACTGCGGCCTGCAGGTCGGCGGTGCCGATCCCGGCTGCAACCGCGCCGCGCGGCACGGCAGCGACTGGCGCAGCAATGGCGGGCTTCTTGGCAGTCTGGGCAATTGCCGGCTGGGCCAGAAGTGCAGCGGCGAGCGCGCTGCCGAGGACGAGCTTGATCATCTTGGTCATCAGAATTGGGTTCCTACGTTGAACGTGAAGGACTTGGGGTTATCCCCATCGACCTTAAGCAGAGTTTTGGCGAAATCGATCCTGAACGGACCAAAGGGTGAGTTCCAGTTGACGCCAATGCCTATGGCAACGCGCGGCTTGGGCGAATTGCCGACAAAGAATTCCTGGAACGGCGAACCCGCCACAACCACATCGTTGGTGGTCGTGCAGGTTGCCGGGAGGGTCGGAATTCCAGCTTGGGTGGCCGCGTATCCGTTGGTCGCAATGCCGTTGCAAACTACGGTATACGGGAAGGTCAGCGGCAGCGGATCGGGTGAGGTTATCCCCCACACGGCCCCAGCATCGACGAAGATCGACGGACGCAGCCCAAGCTCCTTGGCCCCCGAACCCAGCGGAATTTCCAGCTCGACATGGCCAAGGTAATAATAGCGCCCACCGATCGCATCATCAGCCCAGTTCTTGCGGTCGGCCGCGAAGGTATTGGTGGTCGGATCGAACGGCTTACGCAGCACGCGCGGACCAACGCCGCGGATGTCGAAGCCGCGGATCTGCGGTTCGCCCAGATAGAACCGGTCGGTCAGGCGAATCGGATCGGAACCCGATGCGACGTTGTTGTTGCCCCACGGCACGATCGCGCCGCCTTCGGCCCGCAGCGAGAGGATGAAGCCCTTGCCGATGGTCTTGTACTGGGCAAAACGCCCGGTCACCCGGCCATACTTGACCGAACCACCAAGGCCCGCAAACTCGGTCGTAAGCGATATCGAGCGGCCGCGCCCCGGGTGGACGCGGTTGTCGAGTGAATCGTAGATCAGCGTCAGGCCCAGGATCGAGCTGGTCCGCTTGCCCAGCGCATCGCACAGATAGCGGCCGGCAATGAGCACGTCACACTGCGGCGTGCTGCTCAAACGGGTCGAATAGTACTGCGACTGATCGACGCTGACGTCATCGTAGTTGAACGTGTAGCTGCCGACCGCCGAAATGAACTCGGTCACCGGGATGCCCACGCGCGCCTGGACGCCGGTGGTAGCCTGCTGATAGATCGTGTTGCGGTTGGCGTTAAGGTAATTGAAGCTGTTCAGGTCGCGCCGATAGACGTTGACCCCCAGGCTAACGTTGTGATCGAACACATAGGGTTCGGTAAAGCTGATGTCGGCCTGCTTCGAATACTGCGAATAGGCGAGGTTGAGCCCGATCGTCTGACCGCGGCCGCGGAAATTGCGCTGTTCGATCGAGCCCTGGAAGATCAGCTTCTCAAGGCTGGAATAGCCGGCCGAAAGCTGCAGCTGCCCGGTCGGCTTTTCTTCGACATTGGCTTCCAGAATGATCCGGTCGGGCGCCGAACCCGGCTTCTGCTCAACTTCGAACTTCTCCTGGAAATACCCCAGCGAGTTGATGCGGGCGGTCGAACGCTTGACCTGGATCGAGTTGAACGCGTCGCCTTCGGCCAGACGGAATTCGCGGCGGACCACCTTGTCCTGAGTCAGCGTATTGCCGTTGACATCGATTTTCTCGACATAGACGCGCGGCGCCTCCGCGATCTGGAAGGTCAGGCCCATGGTGAGCCCGTCCTTGTCGCGGTTGTAGTCAGGCCGCACGTCGGCGAAGGCATAACCGAACGCGCCAAGCGTTTCGTTGAGCCGGTCGATCGTATCCTCGACCTGCTTGGCGTCGTACCAGTCGCCCTTCTTCATCGGCAGCTGCGAGGAAAGCCGCTCACCGTCGAAATCACGCAGTTGGCTGTCCACCTTGACGTCGCCGAACTTGTAGCGCGGGCCTTCCTCGACCACGTAGGTCAGGATGAAGTCCTTCTTGTCGGGCGTCAGCTCGGCCACTGCCGAAACGATGCGGAAATCGGCGTAGCCCTTGGTCAGGTAGAATTGGCGCAGCTTCTGCTGGTCGAAGGCCATCCGGTCAGGATCGTAGGTCGTGCCCGACGAGAAGATGCGCGTCAGGCTGGCCTGCTTGGTAAACATCTGGTCGCGCAGGTCACCGTCCGAGAACTGCTCGTTGCCGAGGATGTTAATCTGGCGGACCTTGCTCTTCGGGCCTTCGTTGATCTCGAACACAATATCGACGCGGTTCTGGTCGAGCATGACCATCTTGGGATCGACCGAGGCCGCGAACCGGCCCTGGCGTTTGTACAGCTCGATGATTCGCGCCACGTCGGCGCGGACCTTCGAACGGGTGAAGATCTGGCGCGGGGCAAGCTTGATCTCGGGCGTGATCTTCTCGTCCTTGATGCGCTTGTTGCCTTCAAGCACGATGCGATTGATGACCGGGTTTTCCTTGACGTCGATCGTGACGTTCCCAGCGCCGTCGTTGTTGATCTTCACATCTGAAAACAGCTCGGTCGCGAACAGGTCCTTGAGCGCCTGGTCAGCCGCGGCCTGGCTATAGGGCTGGCCGACGCGCAGCTTGATGTACGAACGGATCGTGTCGGCTTCGAGCCGCTGGGCACCGTTGACGGTGATCGACTGGATTATCGCCGGTGCTACAGGCGCCGGAGCCGGAGCGGCGGTTGCGGCGGCAGGCGCGGCCGGGGTGGCGGTCTGCGCAAAGGCCGCTTGCGGAACACCGGCAAGGATCGTCGTCCCCATCAACACCGCGGCAAGCCGCAAGCCGGCCGCGGATGCGGTGGAACGATAGATCGAACAAGGTGAATTAAGCACGGCTTTTCCCGTCAATTTGAGCTGCGGTTGATGCCCGGCCGAGTCAGTCGATCCGCAGCGTGCAGGTATGTCGCCGCCCTCTGCCCGATGCGTCTCGTCCGATCAAGCAAAGTTGCTGCAACCTTCCGCAGAAATCCAAGTCCGGACCCGCAGTTCAGCCCATCAGAGCAACGCTCTAGAGGAACATCCCGGCAAGGTCATTCACAGTGACGAAGACCGCGAAGGCAAGCACGAAGGCCATGCCGATGCGGAACGCCAATTCCTGACTGCGGAGGCCCAGCGGTTTGCGGCGGATCGCTTCCGCGGCATAAATCGCCAGGTGCCCGCCGTCGAGGGTCGGGATTGGCAGCAGGTTGATGAATGCCAAATTAATTGAAATGAGCGCAGCGAAGCCAACGAACTCGGGCCACCCGAGCGAAAGCATTTCGCCCGAGAATTTGGCCACCTTGGGCAGCCCGCCCATTTCGTTGATCGAACGTTCGCCGGTGACGATCTGCTTGAGCCCGATCGCCATCATGCGTCCGATCCCCAAGCTTTGCTGGGTGCCATATCCGACCGCGCGCAAGGGATTGACCCGTGTAACCTCAATCCCGGCGCTGGCGACGCCCAGCAGGCCCCGCCGCATCTCGTTGCCGAACTGATCCTTGCTGACGTCAAGCGCGAGCTTGACCGGCACCTGCATCGTCCGGCCGGCGCGCTCGTATGAAATGTTCACCGTGGCACCGGGATAAAGCGCTACCCGGGGAGCGATATCGGCAAAATCCGTGATCCGGTTACCGTCGATCGCCAATATCCTGTCACCGGCCTGCAAGCCCGCGCTGCGCGCCGCAGATGCGTCGGAAAAGCCGCCAATGACCGCCGGTGACGAAGCAATTCCATAGACCATCGCAAAACCGGCGAAAATCAGGATCGCTGTGATCAGGTTGGCCATGGGCCCGGCCAAGATGATGATCACCCGCTGCCAAAGCGCCGCGCCTGCCAGCGTGCCCGGCGCGGCGGGCTGGCCCAGCGGATCGGCGCTGGGCTTGCTCGACGGATCGGCGTCGCCGGCAAACATCACGTAGCCGCCCATCGGGAAGGCGGCGATACGCCAGCGGGTTCCGCGCTTGTCGATGCGGTGCCACAGCTCTTTGCCAAAGCCGACCGAGAAGGTCTCGGCGCGCACGCCGAAAATGCGCCCGGCCCAGTAATGCCCCAGCTCGTGCAGGACGATCAGCGGCCCGAGCAGCAGCACGAAGGCGAACAGGGTCAGGAAAATGGACGGTGAATGGGCCAATTCAGGCAAGCTCCAACAGTTCGCGCGCTTTGGCCCGGGTGGCGGAATCAACCGCGATTACATCGCCGAGGCCAGTCGGTGCAGAAGGGTTATAGCGCGACATCACTTCCGCAACCATTACCGATATGCGGGTGAATGCCACCTGACCTGCAAGGAAGGCGGCGACCGCCACTTCGTTCGCGGCATTGAGCACCGCCGGAGCCGCGCCGCCCGCCTCGGCCGCAGCGCGGCACAGCGCGGTTGCAGGGAACCGGACTTCATCGGGCGCACGGAAGGTCAGCTCGCCAATTTGCGCCAGATCGAGCGGCGCGCATGGCGTTGCCATCCGCTCGGGCCAGGCGAGGCACGAGGCGATCGGCACACGCATGTCGGATGGGCCAAGCTGTGCCAGCGTCGAGCCATCGCGGTATTCGACCATCGAATGCACCACCGACTGCGGGTGGACGATGATCCGCAGCTTATCGAGCCCGACCGGGAACAGGTAATGCGCCTCGATCAGTTCAAGCCCCTTGTTGAACATGGTCGCGCTATCCACGCTGATCTTGGCGCCCATGTTCCAGTTAGGGTGCTTGACCGCCTGCGCCGGGGTGGCGGCGGCCAGCTGCGCATCGCTCCAGTCACGGAACGGTCCCCCACTCGCAGTGAGCGTGATCGTGCGGACCTGCGCCAGATCGTTACCGGCGAGGCACTGGAAGATCGCGTTGTGTTCGCTATCGACCGGGAGCAGCGTGGTACCATGCCGCGCGACCGCGGCAATCATCACTTCGCCCGCGGAAACCAGTGCTTCTTTGTTTGCCAGCGCAACGGTCTTGCCCTGCTCGATCGCCGCCATGGTCGGGGCAAGCCCGGCACAGCCAACGATTGCGGCAAGGGTAACATCCGCCCCGCGCGCCGCTGCTTCGACCAAAGCAGCAGCCCCGCCAGCCGCCTCGATCCGGCTGCCGGCGAGCGCGGTGCGCAAGTCGGCAAGGCAGCCTGCATCGGCCACTACGGCCACTTCGGCCGAGAATTCGCGCGCCAAGGCCGCAAGTTCAGCCGCCTGGCAGTTGGCGGTGAGCGCGACGACGCGCCACTTGTCCCGCTCGCGCCGGATCAGGTCCAGCGTGGATGCGCCGATTGAACCGGTCGCCCCAAGGATCGAAATCGAGCGCACGTTCAGCCGCCTGCCGAAACGTTGAAAAGCGCGAACAGCCCGACCACGAACATCACCGCCAGCATGCCGTCAGCCCGGTCAAACAGGCCGCCGTGGCCGGGGATCAGGTTGCTCGAATCCTTTACCCCTGCGCGCCGTTTCATCCAGCTTTCGAAGAAATCGCCGGTCTGCGCAACGACCGCAACCACCGCGCCGAGCGCCAGGCAGCCAGGGATGGAAGGCATATTGCTGATCGAAACGACCGTAGTATCGTCCGGACCAAGCCGCGCGGCATCGGTGACCAGCCCGGTGAACCAGTCGCCCGCCGCGATCATCAGCGCGAGGTAAATGCCCGTCGCAGCGCCAAGGATCCCGCCGCCCAGCCCCGCCCAGGTCTTTGATGGGCTGATTTTGGGTGCGATCTTCGGTCCGCCAATCGTGCGGCCGGCAAAATATGCGCCAACATCGGTGAACACCACCCCGAACAGCACGATCAGCAGCATCGGCCAGCCGATCTTGGGATCGAGCCGCAGCACATCGAACATGAAGGCAGCGACGCCGATGTAGACCATGCCGCCCAGCATCCACGCAGCGCGCAGCGGCAGGCGGAGGACGAACTTGCTCACCAGCCCCCACCATTCCCACAGCACGCCCGCCGCGATAGCCGCGACGAACACAGTCCAGTACCATCCGCCGAGCCACAGCGCCGCGCCCGCCACGGCGACCATGCCCAGCGCCGATGCGGCGCGGACCGGCAGGTCGGACTTCTTAGCGTCCGCCATAGCGCCGCTCCCTCCCGGCAAATTCTTCGAGTGCACTGCGCAAGTGATCTGGCGTGAAATCGGGCCACAGCACGTCAGTGAACACCATCTCGGCATAGGCCGCCTGCCACAGCAGAAAGTTCGATAGCCGAACCTCCCCCGAAGTCCGGATCAGCAGGTCAAGCGGCGGCAAGCCGGCGGTATCGAGTTCGGCGGCGATCGCATCGGGCGTGATCGCGCCTTTTGCGGCAGCCTTGGCTGCGGCGCGGGCGATCTCGTCCTGCGCGCCGTAATTGAGCGCGACCACCAGCGTGGTGCCATCATTGTCCGCAGTCTGCGCCAAAGCATCGTCGAGCAGCGCGACCACATCCGGGGCCATCGCGCGCCAATTGCCGATGATCTGCAGCCGCACGTTGTTTTCGACGAATTCCTCGAGGTCGGCGAGGATGTACCGCTTCAGCAGGCCCATCAGCGCCGAGACCTCGTCCTCGGGACGATTCCAGTTCTCGGTTGAAAAGGCATAAAGCGTCAGCGCCTGCAGCCCCATTTCGCGCGCCGCGCGGACCAGCGCGCGCACCGCTTCGACCCCGCGCTGGTGCCCCACCGCACGCGGCAAGTGGCGCTTCTTGGCCCAGCGTCCGTTGCCATCCATGATGATGGCGACGTGGCGTGCAGCGATACCGCCATGCACCGGTTTGGTCTGAGCCTGGCGCAGGCTCACCGCCCCATGATTTCCTGCTCTTTGGAAGCGGCGACATCGTCGACCGCCTTGATTTGCTCGTCGGTGAGCTTCTGGACCTCGGTTTCGCCGCGCTTGCGATCGTCTTCCGAAATTTCCTTCTTGCTCTCGTCGGTCTTGAGATTGTCGATCCCGTCACGGCGTACGTTGCGGATCGCGACCCGGGCCTTTTCGGCATAGGTGTGCGCGAGCTTGGCCAGTTCCTTGCGGCGATCCTCGGTCAGGTCGGGGATCGGCAGGCGCAGGGTGTTGCCGTCGTTGATCGGGTTGAGCCCCAGCCCGGCCGAGCGGATCGCCTTTTCGACGGGGCCAATGTTGGTCTTGTCCCAGACCTGCACCGTCAGCATCCGCGGTTCGGGCGCCGAAATGGTCGCGACCTGGTTGAGCGGCATCTGGCTGCCGTATACGGTGACAGTGACCGGTTCGAGCAGCGTGGTGTTGGCGCGGCCCGTGCGCAGGCCGCCCAGATCGTGGCGCAATGCCTCGACCGCGCCTTTCATGCGGCGTTCGAGATCGGCTTTGTCGTACTTTGCCATTGCAGCTGTCCTTACTTGACGATCGTCTGTGTACCCTCGCCGCGCAGCACCTTGGCAAGGTTGCCCCTTTCGCGGATCGAGAAGACGACAATCGGAATGTTGTTATCGCGGCACAAAGCGACCGCGCTGGCGTCCATCACTTTCAGGTCCTGCGAGAGAACGGTCGAGTAATCGACTGTATCGTAACGTTTTGCGTTGGGATTGATCTTGGGATCGCTGTCATAGATCCCGTCGACGCTGGTGCCCTTGAGCAGCGCATCGCACTGCATTTCGGCCGCACGCAAGGCTGCGCCGCTATCGGTAGTGAAATACGGCGCGCCGACGCCTGCGGCGAAGATCACCACCCGGCCCTTTTCAAGATGCCGTTCGGCGCGGCGGCGGATCACTGGCTCGCACACCTGGTCCATCTGCACCGCGCTCTGCACGCGGGTGTGGACGCCCTGCTGCTCAAGCGCATTCTGCATGGCGAGCGCGTTCATCACAGTGGCGAGCATGCCCATGTAATCGGCCTGCGCCCGGTCCATGCCCTTGGCCGCCCCCGCCATCCCGCGAAAAATATTGCCGCCGCCGATGACGAGGCAAATCTGCAGCCCCGTTTCCTGCGCCGCCTTCACTTCCTTGGCGAGTTCGGCGACGAATTCGGGATCGATCCCGAACTGCTGATTGCCCATCAGCACTTCGCCCGAAAGCTTGAGCAGGATGCGTTTGTAGGCGGGCTTGGACATGGCGTGTGGCATCGCTCTCGGAAGGTTTGAGCGGCCTTATACCGATGGTGCGGCGATGCCAAGAACTGCACGGAATATTCACGCGAAAAGGGCGCGAACACTGCTGCTCGCGCCCTTTGTTCTTAGGTCCTCTCCATTTTTGGCGAAGACCACAAATGGAGAGGCTCTCAGGCCTCAGCCCAGCCCGGCAGCCGCAGCAACCTCCGCTGCAAAGTCGCTGACTTCCTTCTCGATGCCTTCACCCAGCTGGAAGCGGACGTAGTCCTTGAGCACGACCGGCGCGCCGGCGTCCTTCGCGGCGTTGGCGACGACCTGGGCGATCGGGGTCTTGTTATCCATCACGAAGACCTGGCTGAGCAGTGCCTTGTCCTTGGCGAACTTGGCGACCGCGCCGTCAGCGCGCTTGGCGAGAATGTCGTCGGGGATCTGCTTGCCGCTCTTGGCTGCTTCCTCGACTGCCTTTTCAAGCGCGATCTTGCGTTCACGCTCGAGGACGTCCTTGTCGAGGCCGTCGGCGTCGAGCGCCTCGGGGAACGCCGCCGCGATGTGCATTGCGATCTGCTTGCCGAGCGCTTCAAGCACGGCCTTGTCGCCGGTGCTTTCAAGCGCAACGAGCACGCCGATCTTGCCGAGCATCGCTGCCGCAGCGTTATGCACGTAAGGCACGACCACGCCGTCTGAGACCGAGACGGTCTTCATTCGGCGAACCTGCTGATTTTCACCGATGGTGGCGACGTTGTTGGTCAGCTTGTCGGTAACGGTGCCGCCGCCCGGATAGGCCGCAGCCTTGAGCGCTTCGACATCGTCCGATGAAGCGCCGAGCGCAACTTCGGTAGTCTTGCGCACGAAGTCCTGGAACTGGTCGTTCTTGGCGACGAAATCGGTTTCCGAGTTCACTTCGACGGCCACGCCTTTGGTGCCCGAAACGGCCACGCCAAC
Source organism: Sphingomonadaceae bacterium (assembly GCA_025359685.1). Lineage (GTDB taxonomy): Bacteria > Pseudomonadota > Alphaproteobacteria > Sphingomonadales > Sphingomonadaceae > Novosphingobium. The sequence continues at coordinate 64,572 of JANYEY010000050.1, forward strand.
GAGGCCCTCGGCGGCGGTGCGGCTCGACTTCTTGGCGACGGCGGCAAGGCCCTTGGCGCGCAGCGAATCCACAGCGGCTTCGAAGTCGCCGTTCGTTTCCTCGAGCGCCTTCTTGCAATCCATCATGCCGGCGCCAGTGCGCTCGCGCAGGTTCTTCACGTCAGTGGCAGTGAAAGCCATTTGACAGGTCCTTCTTGATAGGTGCTGCGGCCGGAGCGCATGGCCCCGGCGCGCTACACAATTGTGACGGAAGCTCAGGCTTCGGTCGCGGTTTCTTCAACGGTGACTTCGTCTGCAGCTGCAGCGACTTCTTCCATCGTGGGTTCTTCGGCGGCCGGAGCGGCTTCCTCGGCAACCACGTCTTCAACCGGGGCTACGTCCATCGCGCCGATATCCACACCCGAATCGACCACGCCTTCGCGGTGACCCTTGGTCGCGGCCGATGCGATCGCTTCGCAATACAGACGCACGGCGCGGCTGGCGTCGTCGTTCGCAGGAACCGGGAAAGCAATGCCATCGGGCGAAACGTTCGAATCAAGGATCGCGACGACCGGGATACCCAGCACGTTGGCTTCCTTGATCGCCAGCTCTTCCTTGTTGGCGTCGATTACGAACATCACGTCGGGAATGCCGCCCATGTCGCGGATGCCGCCGAGCGACAGCTCAAGCTTGTCGCGCTTGCGCGTCAGGTTGAGGACTTCCTTCTTGGTCAGGCCCGCAGTGTCACCCGAAAGCTGCTCTTCAAGCGCCTTCATGTACTTGATGCGCTGGCTGACAGTCTTCCAGTTGGTGAGCATCCCGCCAAGCCAGCGGTGGTTGACGTAATGCTGACCGCACGCGCGCGCGGCCTGAGCGATCGGCTCCTGCGCCTGGCGCTTGGTGCCGACGAACAGGACCTTGCCGCCAGCGCGGACGGTGGCGTCAACGAAGTCGAGCGCGCGCGCGAACAGCGGCACGGTCTGCGACAGGTCAAGGATGTGGATGCCGTTGCGAGCGCCGAAGATGTACGGCTTCATCCGCGGGTTCCAGCGGTGGGTCTGGTGGCCGAAGTGTGCGCCGGCCTCGATCAATTGCTGCATGGAGACGACTGGAGCCGCCATAGGTATTTCCTTCCGGTTGAACCTCTGGGAAGCTGGAACCGTGCGGTCAAAACCCGCTGCGGCACCGGTATGGGCGCTTCCCATGTGGATTTGCCTGAAAGGACAATCCTGCACAGGCCGCGCGCCCCTAACCGGCTTTCCCG
>JANYEY010000069.1 GCA_025359685.1 Sphingomonadaceae bacterium
CTGTCGCAAAAACGCTATCGGCGCTTGCTCAGCCACGGTTAAGCCTGCGCGCGGCAATGGCCCGGCAACTAGGGCGCGGTATTTCCGCGCGGCATATGGGAATTTTTGATCAGTGACTAACCGCTTTCACTTGCGTTCCACGGCCCGCCTGGTTCTGGCTTCCATTGCGCTTGGCGCGCTTGCCCTCGGCAGCGCTGCCCCGGCGCAGGATGCTCCTGCGGCCGGCAACCTGTCGCTGCCGGAAAATCCGCAGATCTTCGGCAAGATCGACGCCAATCACCGCAGCGCCGCCGTGATCATCAACGGCGAGGTTATCACCGCCACCGATGTCGACCAGCGAGTGGCACTTGTTGTCGCGGCCAGCGGCGGCAAGATCGCGCCCGAAGAACTTGAGCGGCTGCGGCTGCAGGTGCTGCGCAACCTGATGGACGAAACCCTGCAGATCCAGGAAGCCAAATCGCAAGACATGATCGTCGGCGATGATGAGGTTGACGAGAGCTACAACCGCATCGCCCGCCAGAACTTTGGCCAGGACCCTAAGGGACTGGACACCTACCTCGCCAAGATCGGCTCATCGCCCAATTCCTTGAAGCGGCAGATCCGCGGCGAAATGTCATGGCAGCGGCTGCTGCGCCGCAATGTCACCCCGTTCGTTAACGTTTCCGACGATGAAGTGCGCGAAACGATCAAGCGTCAGGAAGGGGCCAAGGGCACCGACGAGTTTCACGTCGGCGAAATCTTCCTCTACGCCAACAGCGAAAACCACGATCAGGTCGGGCAGAACGCGCTGAAGATCGTCGAGCAGATCAAGCAAGGCGGCAGTTTTGTTGCTTACGCCCGCCAGTATTCCGAAGCTTCGACCGCCTCGGTCGGCGGTGATCTCGGCTGGATCCGGCTTGGTATGCTACCCTCTGAAATGCAGGCTCCAGTTTCGCAGCTCGAATCCGGCCAGCTGGTCGGCCCGATCGAAGTGCGCGGCGGCTATTCGATCGTCGTCCTGCTCGACAAGCGCAAGGTGCTGACCGCCGATCCGCGCGACGCGGTGCTCAGCCTCAAACAAATTTCGATCAGCTTCCCTCCGAGTACCTCGCAGGCGCAGGCCACCGACAAGGCCAAGCAGTTCGCCGATGCCATGAAAGGCGCGCATGGCTGCTCCACGGTCGATCCGATCGCGCAGGGGCTTGGTGCCGATGTTGTGGTCAACGAACAGGTCAAGGCGCGCGATCTGCCAGGCCCGCTGCAAAGCATGGTCCTGAACCTCAGCCTTGGTGAAACCACGCCGCCATTCGGTTCGATCCAGGACGGTGTCCGCGTGCTCATGCTGTGCGGGCGCGATGATCCGCAGGCCGGCGGTGATCCGACCTTCGATCAGGTGGAAAACCAGATCCTTGACGAACGCATCAACAAGCGCTCGCAGACCTACCTGCGCGATCTGCGCCGCGACGCGGTTATCGACTACGGCAACTAGGCACCAATGGACCTCCCGCCCCTTGCCTTGTCGCTCGGCGATCCGGCGGGGGTCGGCCCCGAGCTGATCGCGGCCGCTTGGGCCCGGCGCGAAGAAGCGGAATTGCCGCCGTTCTTTGTCGCCGGCGGGGCGGACGTATTGCGCGCAGCGGCGGCGCAACGCGGGTTGGCTGTGCCGGTGGCCGAACTGTTTCACCCGAACGAGGCCTTCGAGCACTTCGGTTATGCCCTGCCCGTGCTGGCCGGGATCGATGGCCACTATGCTCCCGGCAAGCCTGATCGCGCCGGGGCCGAACTCGCGCTCGCCTCGTTGACCGAAGCGACTGCGCTGACCCAGCGCGGCGAGGCGGCGGCGCTGGTCACCGCGCCGATTGCCAAGGCGCTGCTGGCCGAGGTTGGGTTCGATTTCCCCGGCCAGACCGAATTCGTTGCCGCAGCCTGTTCCTATGCCCCCGGCGACGCCGTGATGATGCTCGCCGGGCCGCAGCTGCGCACCGTGCCGCTCACCGTCCACGTTGCCCTGAGCGCGGTACCTGGGCTGATCACGCCCGCGCTGATCGAGCGTAAGGCGCGGATCGTAGCCATGGCGCTGCTGCGTGATTTTGGGATCACCAATCCGCGCATCGCCGTATCCGCGCTTAACCCGCATGCGGGCGAACAAGGCCGCATGGGCTGCGAGGATGACGAGGTGATCGCCCCAACTATCGCCCGGCTTGCTGCCGAGGGAATTTCCATCACCGGCCCGCACAGCGCCGACGGGCTGTTCACCGCGCACGCTCGCGGCAGCTATGACGTGGCGCTGTGCATGTACCATGATCAGGCGTTGATCCCGCTGAAGACGCTCGACTTCGACGCCGGGGTCAACGTCACGCTTGGCCTACCGATAGTCCGCACCAGTCCCGATCACGGGACTGCCTTCGGCATCGCCGGCACCGGCCAGGCCGATCCCGGCGCAATGATCGCGGCAATCCGCATGGCCGGTGAATGCGCCGAGCGCCGGTTTGGCTGACGACCTTCCTCCGCTGCGCGAAGTCATCGCGCGCTACGGCCTGCTCGCAACCAAAGCGCTGGGGCAGAACTTCCTGTTCGATGAACAGCTGCTCGCACGGATCGCGAAAATTCCGGGCCAGCTTGAGGGCCAGCAGGTGCTCGAGATCGGCCCCGGCCCAGGCGGCCTGACCCGCGCACTGCTCCGCGCTGGAGCGCAAGTCACCGCGATCGAAATGGACCGCCGTTGCCTGCCCGCGCTTGCCGAGCTGGTCGATGCCTTTCCCGGCCAACTGACAGTGATTGAGGGCGATGCGACCAAAGTCCCGCACTGGATCGAAGGCCCGTATCACGTCGTTGCCAACCTGCCCTACAACGTCGGCACTGCGCTGTTCGTCGGCTGGCTTGGCGGCGAGGCATGGCCGCCACCGTGGCTCAGCCTGACGCTGATGTTCCAGCAAGAAGTTGCCGAACGGATCGTCTCCGCCCCCGGTTCCTCAGCTTACGGGCGGCTCGCGGTGCTGGCGCAGTGGCGCTCGACCGCCAAGCTCGCGATGAAAGTCCACCGCAGCGCCTTCACCCCGCCCCCTAAGGTGATGAGCGCGGTGGTGCATGTGGTGCCGGGGGAGATGCCCGAAGGTGTGTCGGCGCGCATGCTCGAACGAGTGACCGAAGCCGCCTTCGGCCAGCGCCGCAAGATGCTGCGGCAAAGCCTCAAAGGCCTGCCCGGCGCGATCGATGCCCTCGACAGTCTTGGTATCGATTCCCAGCGCCGGGCGGAGACACTGAGCGTCAGTGAATTTGTCGAGATAGCCCGCAAACTCTCCTGATCCTCTCCATTTTTGGCGAAGGCCACAAATGGGGAGGTGGATCGGCGAAGCCGAGCCGGAGGGGTATTTACGCTCGCGCTCAAGACCCCTCCGTCAGTCGGCAAGCCGACTGCCACCTCCCCATTTGCTCTACGTGAAAATGGAGAGGACCTTCAGCCCGCTTTCTTCCGCCTGCGCCACGCATGCAACAACGGCTCGGTATAGCCGCTGGGCTGCTCCACCCCCTTGAACACCAGATCGCACGCCGCCTGAAACGCCATGCTATCGGGCGTCAACTTTTCGTACCCCGGATCACCCGCGTTCTGCGCATCGACCTTGACCGCCATGCGGGTGAGCGCGTCCATCACCTGATCCTTGCTGCACACCCCGTGGAGCAGCCAGTTGGCCATGTGCTGCGAGGAAATGCGCAGCGTCGCGCGGTCTTCCATCAGGCCAACATCGTTGATGTCGGGAACTTTCGAGCAGCCGACCCCGGCGTCGATCCAGCGCACGACATAGCCCAGCAGTCCCTGCGCATTGTTGTCGAGTTCCTCACGCACTTCGGCCTCGGACCAATTCACGCCGCGCGCCAGCGGCACTGTCAGCAGGTCGTCGAGACCCGGCGTCGGCCGCAGCGCCAGTTCCTTCTGCACCGCGAAGACATCGACCTGGTGGTAGTGCGTTGCGTGGAGCGTCGCTGCCGTCGGTGACGGGACCCAGGCGGTGTTCGCGCCCGACTTGGGATGGCCGATCTTCTGAACCATCATGTCCGCCATCATGTCGGGCGCGGCCCACATGCCCTTGCCGATCTGCGCCTTGCCCGAGAGCCCGCAAGCGAGCCCGATCTGGACGTTGCGCGCTTCGTAAGACGAGATCCAGGCGCTCTTCTTCATGTCGCCCTTGCGGATCATCGCTCCGGCGCGCATCGAGGTGTGAATCTCGTCCCCGGTGCGGTCGAGGAAGCCGGTGTTGATGAACACGATCCGATTCCGAACCGCGTGAATACAGGCGGCAAGATTGGCGCTGGTGCGGCGTTCCTCGTCCATCACGCCGACCTTGACCGTGTGCCGCGCAAGGCCGAGCAGGTCTTCCACCGCGTCGAACAGCTGGTTCGTGAAGCCGCACTCTTCCGGCCCGTGCTGCTTGGGCTTGACGATATAGATGCTGCCCGAACGACTGTTGCGGTACTTGCCGAGGCCCGCCCCGTCGTGCGCGCCGATCGCGCTGGTGACGACGGCATCCATGATGCTTTCGGGGATCTCGCTGCCATCGGCGAGAAGCACTGCAGGGTTGGTCATCAAATGGCCGACATTGCGGACGAACAGCAAGCTGCGGCCCGGCAGGGTCAGATCGCCCCAGGTGCGGTCCGCGCTCAGCGTGCGGGTCATAGTCCTCCCGCCCTTTTCGAAGCTCTCTGCCAAGTCGCCGCGGATCACGCCCAGCCAGTTGCGATAGGCCGCGAGTTTGTCCTCGGCGTCGACCGCAGCAATTGAATCCTCAAGGTCGCAGATCGTGGTCAGCGCGCTTTCGAGTACGACGTCCTTGATCCCCAGCGGATCGGTCCGGCCGACCGGGCTGGCAGGATCGACCAGCACTTCGATGTGCAGGCCATTGTGGCGGAATAGGAAGGCGCCGGGCTGCTGTGCCACGAGATATTCGCATGGCTCGCCCGCGAGCGCCGCTTCCCAGCCGGGGATCGCGTCATCAAGGAACGCCCGCGCCGCTGCGATAACCGCGTCGCCGCGCACCTCGTCGTACCCGCCCGGAACTGCCGGAGCGGCATCGAGCGCATCGGTGCCGTAGTACGCATCGTACAGACTGCCCCAACGCGCATTGGCGGCATTGAGCAGGAACCGCGCGTTGAGCATCGGCACCACCAGCTGCGGTCCGGCCATCGTCGCGATTTCGGGGTCGACGTTGGTCGTGGTGATTTCGAAAGGCGCGGGTTCGGGGACGAGGTAGCAGATCTCGGTCAGGAAGGCCTGATATTCAGCCGGATTGATCGGCTCACCGGCGCGCGCCAGGTGCCAGGTGTCGATCTGCGCCTGAAGGTCATCGCGCCTGGCCAGCAGCGCGCGGCCCGCCGGCACGAACTTGTCCAGCAGCGCGGCAAAGCCCGCCCAGAACGCGGCGGAATCCTTGCCCAGCGAGGCCAGCACATCTTGTTCGATGAATGCTGCCAGCGCCGCATCGACCTGCAGCCCGCTCTTCTCGACCCGATCACTCATAACAAACCTCATAGTTGGCTTCGGCGTGTCCGGGGAGGAACGAAGGCGCCTATGCCGCAAGTGCGAAGGGAGCGCAACGGCGACTCGGTACCAAAGACGCGCGATGGCTAGGGGTTCACCTACCCTTCTGCCTCGGCTAGGGAAGTATCATATGAAACAGTTTTCCCCCCAAGAGACCGCGCTGCTGGCAGCGGTCGACCCCGCCCCGATGCTGGCGCAGGTGCAGTCCTGGTCAAGCGTCAACACCGGCACCGGCAATCTCGCGGGGCTCAAGATCCAGGCGGGGATGCTGGCCGATGCGTTTTCAGCCCTGCCGGGAGGTGTCGGGCTGACCGACGCGGCGCCGGTCACGGCGGTCAATGCCGAAGGCCAGGAACGCGACCTCGACAACGGCCAGCATCTGTTGGTCCGGGTCCGGCCCGAGGCGACAAGACGGTTCCTGCTCACCGGACACATGGACACCGTGTTCCCGGCCACGCACCCGTTCCAGGCCCAGCACTGGCTCGATGGCGAAACGCTCATCGGCCCCGGTGTGGCTGACATGAAAGGCGGGATCGCAGTCATCATCGCGGCGCTGACCGCGTTCGAGACCACCGAAGCGGCCGCCAGTGTCGGGTACGACGTGCTGATCAATTCGGATGAGGAAACCGGCAGTCTGTCCTCCGCCGCGCTGATCGCCGAACTGGCGCGAGGCAAAGCTGCAGCGCTGACTTACGAACCCAGCGCCCTGCCCGATGGTACGCTGGCGGGCGCACGCGGGGGCAGCGGCAACTGGTCGCTGACCGTCACCGGCAAATCGGCGCATGCCGGGCGCAACCCGCAGGACGGGCGTAACGCGATTGTCGCCGCCGCAGCACTGGCGCTGGGTCTCAAAGCGCTGCAGCGCGAGGGGCTGTCGGTAAACCCATCGCGGATCGACGGCGGCGGCGCGACCAATGTCGTGCCCGATCTGGCGGTGCTGCGTTTCAACATCCGCCCGCGCGAACTGGCCATGGCTGAAGCTTTCGAAACCGGGCTCGCCAATCTGATCGCGCAGGTCGAGGCCGAGCACGAGGTTTCCATCCACCGCCACGGCGGGATCAGCCGCCCGCCCAAGCCGATCGATGCTCGCGCCGAAAAGCTGTTTGGCATCGTCGAGGAATGCTCGGCGCTGCTTGGCTCGCCGATCGGCCGCATCGCCTCGGGCGGGGTCTGCGATGGCAACAACATCGCCGCTTGCGGCATTCCCGTGGTTGACACCATGGGCGTGCGCGGCGGAGCGATTCATTCCTCGGACGAATTCCTGATCGCACCCAGCCTGGCCGAGCGCGCGAAGCTGTCCGCGCTGGTCCTGCACCGCCTGGCGACTGGAGCTCCCTTGTGACTCACGTGATCCGCGCCGCCACCCCGGCGGACCTCCAGCATCTGTATGAAATGGCTAAGCGCACTGGCGGCGGCTTCACCAACCTGCCGCCCGACCGCAAGGCGCTGACCACCAAGCTCGAACGCTCGGCCGAGGGCTTTGCCCGCACCGAGGAAACCGTGGCGGACGACCTGTTCGTGTTCGTGCTGGAAAACGTCGCCACCGGCGAAGTGCGCGGGACGTGCCAGGTGTTCAGCTCGGTCGGGCAGAAGTGGCCGTTCTACTCGTACCGGATCGGCGCACTGACCCAGCACAGCGAGGAACTTGGCCGGACCTTCCGCGCCGATATCCTCAACCTGTCGACCGACCTTGAAGGTGCGAGCGAAGTAGGCGGGCTGTTCCTCCATCCGGGCGAACGCGCCGGGGGCCTTGGCATGCTGATCGCGCGCAGTCGCTATCTGTTCATCGCCGCGCACCGCGCGCGCTTTGCCGATCGCTGCATTGCCGAACTGCGCGGAGTGATCGATGAGGCTGGCGGATCACCGTTCTGGGACGGGGTTGCGGGCAGGTTCTTCGGGATGACGTTCCAGGATGCGGACGAATTCAACGCCAAGTTCGGCAATCAGTTCATCGCCGACCTGATGCCCAAGCACCCCGTCTACATCGCGATGCTGTCTGAAGCGGCGCGCCACGTGATCGGAATGCCGCACCCCTCCGGCCGGGCAGCGATGCGGATGCTTGAGGTCGAAGGGTTCGCCTGGGAGAACTACATCGACATCTTCGACGGCGGCCCGACCATGACCGTGCGCACAGATCAGATCCGCTCGGTCCGCGAAGCGCAGGTCCAGACTGTGACCGGAATCGATGCAGGACTTGGCGAACATTCGCGCGGCGAAAAACGCCTCGCTTCGGTCGGCCACCTCGCCGGCTTCCGCGCTGCATACGGCTGGACCGAACCGCGCGAAGGCGGCGTCGCGCTCGATCCGACCTGTGCCGCCAACCTTGGGGTCAAAGAAGGCGACAGCGTGACGCATGTCGCGCGGTGGTGAGATGCTAACTGAAATCAACTTTGACGGGATCATCGGGCCGAGCCACAATTATGCGGGCCTAAGCCTTGGCAACCTTGCCTCGGCTGGGCACGCCGGGGAGGTCTCGCACCCGCGCGCGGCGGCGCTGCAGGGGCTCGCCAAGATGCGCCACAACCTGGCGCTGGGCCTGGCGCAGGGGTATTTCGTGCCTCTGCCCCGGCCCAACCCGGTGTTCCTCGATGCCTTGGCCGCCGACGGCAGCGAAAACCCGCGGCTGACCGCTGCCGCCTGGTCGGCCAGTTCGATGTGGACCGCCAATGCCGCCACCGTTTCGCCCGCGCCGGACTGCGGTGATGGACGCTGCCACCTGACCGCCGCCAATCTTGTGACCATGCCGCACCGCGCGCAGGAATGGCCCGATACGGTGAGGCAGTTGCGCCTCGCCTTCGCGAATAGCGCGCACTTCGCTGTGCATGACGCGGTGCTGCCGTGCTTCGGCGATGAAGGCGCGGCCAACCATATGCGGATGAGCGCCGGACACGGTGCGCCGGGTCTAGAGATCTTCGTTTACGGCACCACCGGCGGGGCCTTTCCCGCACGGCAACATGTTGAAGCGAGCCGTGTAGTCGCACGGCGCCACGGGCTTGCCCCTGAACGCACGCTGTTTGTCGAACAGAACCCGGAAGCGATCGCCGCAGGAGGCTTCCACAACGATGTCGTCGCGGTGGCCAACGAACGGGTGCTGTTCGCTCATGAACTGGCCTTCGCCGATCCCGACGGGACTTATGCAGCGATCCGGCGGGCGATGCCCGAGGCGGAGATCGTGGTTGTACCGGCCGATGCAGTCAGCCTGGCCGATGCGATCAAGAGCTACCTGTTCAACGCCCAGCTCCTTACCCTGCCCTCAGGCGAAATGGCGCTGATCGTGCCCAGCGAGGCGGCCGAGCATCCGCGCGTCGGTTCGTGGCTTGAAGGCATGCTCGCCTCGAACGGACCGATCCGCCGGGTGCTGCCGGTCGATGTGCGCCAGTCGATGGCCAACGGCGGCGGCCCGGCCTGCCTGCGGCTGCGCGTGGTCGCCGATCCGGCGATGGTCGATCCGCGCTTCCTGCTTGATCAAGCCAAGGCTGAAAGGATCGACGCGGTGATCACAGCGATGTGGCCCGAATCGATTTCTCCAGACGAAATCGGCTCGCCCGCGCTGGCCGAACGGATCGTTTCGGCCCGCAGCGCGTTACTCGAGACGCTCGATTTGTCCGAATTGGCACAGCCCCTGTCGTAAGTGTTTACACTTGGGACTCCGTTAACCTTTACCGCACTTGCAAATCAGCCGCTGGCATGATGATTGCTGTTATTGACGTAAAGGAATTGCAGGTCGCCATGCTCAGCAAGATCAGTCGATTATTCGTGATCAAGACACCGGTTGAGGCCTACATGATAATCTACGCGCTCGCGCTTGGCGCGGTGGAGCGCGGCAATATCTATATCCAGCGTTTCCCCGGCTTTGGCGGCAAGCTGCTGTTCTTCGCCTGCATGGGCGCGGTATTCATGGCTGGGGCCAAGATCCTCGACTGCATCAAGCACGAAAAGCGCCTGCGCGAACGGCCTGAGACAACGTTCTAAATCCTCCCCGGTACCGGGAAGGAGACCAGCGTAGCTGGCGGAGGGGCGCGCGGTGTTCTTCCTGAGTTCGGGATCGAGAAGTCAGGCCAACCGGCCTGTGCCCCTCCACCACCCTGCGGGTGTTCCCCCTCCCCCAAGGGGGAGGAATATAGGGGGTTTCTGTTGCCCGGTACCCCCCAAACCGCTGGAATCCGTTCTGTTGCCCGGTCGGTCCAACCGCGCTTTAGCTTTGTAAATTCAGGGCGTTAGCCCGTCACATTACGCCGCGAGAGCGAGTGCTTCGTTGTCGTTGGCACTTATGGGTTTTGAGCCTTGAACGGGT